>JBBWZH010000586.1:0-29152 GCA_039648995.1 Mycobacteriales bacterium | reverse complement strand
GCCTGCGGATCCGCCGGCTACGCCGCGGTGTACGGCCGGAGCACCGGCCCGGTCGCAGACCGGCGCGGGAACCGGTCAGCCGGCGCAAACCGTCACCGCACCGCTGACGAGCTGCGGAGATGGCCGGCGGAGCGCCCCGGCCGCGGCTATCGTCGGTCGATGAGCCGGCGTCCTGAACCCAGCCGCCGGCCCGGCCGCGTTGCCGGCGGCTGGCCGCCCGGGCAGGCACCGGCCCACGACAGGTGACCGGCTGATGGAGCTCGCCGAGCTGCGCGGGATTGCCCTGTTCGACGGTCTCGACGACGGTCAGCTGCGCGAGCTGCTGGCCGGCGCGGCGGAGCTGCCCTTCGCCGCGGGTGAGGAGCTGTTCCGCGCCGCCAGGCCGGCCGACCACTGGTGGGTACTGCTGGCCGGGACCATCAGCCTGGTGCGCCGGGTCGGGCACGAGGAGACGGTGCTGGCCACGATGGCGCAGCCCGGGCAGTGGGCCGGCGGGTTCCGGGCCTGGGACCCGTACGGCGTCTACCTGGCTACCGGCCGCGGCGCCGCGGCCGGCCGGGTGCTGCGGGTGCCGGCGGACCTGCTGCGGGACCGGGCCACCGCGTGGTTCCCGTTCGGGGTGCACCTCATCCAGGGTCTTGTGGGCACGGTCCGCAACATCGAGTCGGTGGCCCGCCAGCGTGAGGCACTGGTCGCGCTCGGCACGCTCGCCGCCGGGCTGGCGCACGAGATCAACAACCCGGCGGCCGTGGCGCTGCGGGCGGTGGGCGAACTGGCCGGCGCCGGCGAGGCGGTGCTGTCCTCGGCCGGGCGGTTGGCGGCGGGCGGGATCTCGCCGGCCCAGCTCGCCGCCCTCGACACCCTCCGCCAGGAGATCGACCCGCGGCCGCCGCCGCTGCCGCCGCTGGCGCTGGCCGACCGGGAAGACGCGATGGCGGACTGGCTGGCCCGGCACGGCGTGCGGCGGGACTGGGTCGTCGCGCCGGCACTGGCCGCCGCCGGCCTGGACGTGGCCTGGTGCGAGCGCGCGGCCGGGCTGCTCGGCGGCGCCCTCGACGCCGGGCTGGACTGGCTCGCGCAGTCGGTGTCGATGGCGGCCCTGGTCGCCGAGGCGGCCGAGTCGACCCGGCGGATCAGCGCCCTGGTCGCCGCGGTGCGGTCGTACTCCCAGGTCGACCGGGCCGCCCTGCAGCGGCTGGACCTCACCGAGGGCCTGCAGAGCACGCTGGTGATGCTCGCCCACCGGCTGCCCGACGGGGTGACCGTGGTCCGGGACTACGGGGCCGGCGTGCCGTCCATCGAGGCGTACGCCGGCGAACTGAACCAGGTGTGGACGCACCTGATCGACAACGCCATCGACGCGATGCCGGCGGCCGGCACGCTTCGGGTGGCCACCCGGGCCCACCCGCACGGCGTGCTGGTCGAGATCGCCGACACCGGCCCGGGGATGACCAGCGAGGTCCGGGCGCACGCGTTCGAGCCGTTCTTCACCACCAAGGAGGTCGGCCAGGGCACCGGCCTGGGCCTGGACGTCTCGCGCCGGATCGTGGTGGAGCGGCACGGCGGCGAGATCACGATCGAGTCCCGGCCGGGCGAGACCGTGCTGCGGGTGCAACTCCCGCTGCGCCCGGCGGGCCGGCTCTGACCGACCCCACGCCATGCGCCCGCGTCGCGCCACCGAAGGCCGGCGACCCGCTCGTACTCGTGCGCGCCGCCGACGGGAAGGCGACGTTGCGGCCACGTGGCCTCCTGCGTCGAGGGACAACGCCTCCTCGTGCTGTCCGGAGGCACCGGCCGGGTTCCCGCGCGGCGGCAGCGCATTCCCACCTCCTCCCACGCACAAACCCCGCCGGTGCACAAGCCGGAACCTTCCGCCCGCCGGGGAGTCGACGGCGGCGGGCCCGGCTCTCTAGCTTTCGGCCCGGAGCGGGGCAGATTTCCGGAGGTGGGCGGAAATGTTTCTGCGCGCAGGCGGTCGTGCCCTGGCAGTCCGGGCGAAGATCGCGGCGGTGGCCGCGGCGGCGCTGGTGGTCGGCACGACGAGCGGCAGCGCGGGGCCGCTGGTCCCGACCACACCGGCCGCCCCGCCCGGCCCCGTCGCGTACACGCCGAGCTGCTCAGGTTCCGCCTCCGATGGCGGGCAGGTCGCGCTGGCCGGTCAGCGGCCCCGGCTCGACTCCGCCGGCGCGGCGTACCAGGCCCGGCTCGCTCCCGGCGGCACCGCCGGAAAGCCCACGACCGTGGCGTACGCCGGCGCGAAGCTGGTCGCCGGGCCGAAGGCCACCGACGAGCCGGTCACAGTCGGGATCAGCCCGCTGGCCGAGGGCGACCTGCCCGCGCTCGACGCGGGCATGACCAACGTGACCGAGGGTCCGCAGGCGGGCTACCGGTTCACCCCGCACCCCTACCAGTTCACCGAGCCGGTCGAGGTGAGCCTGCCCTACGACCCGGCGCTGACCGCGGCGGCGACCAGCCTGCAGGACGTGTTCACGTTCTACTACGACGAGACGGCCGGTTGCTGGCGCCCGCTGGAGCGGGTCTCGGTGGACGAGCAGCAGCACGTCGTGGTCTCCCGCACCGACCACTTCACCGACATGATCAACGCGACCGTGACCGTGCCGGACCTGCCGCAGGCCCAGTCGTTCGACCCCACGCAGATCAAGGGGATCCAGGCCGGCGACCCGGGCGCGCAGATCAGCCAGATCGCGGCACCGACCGCGAACAACAGCGGCGACGCGCGGCTGGCGTACCCGATCGAGGTGCCGCCGGGCCGGCTCGGGATGCAGCCGAGCCTCGGCGTGGCGTACAGCTCGGCGGCCGGCGACGGCTGGCTGGGGGTCGGCTGGGACCTGGCCACCCCGTCGATCACGGTGGACACCCGGTTCGGCGTGCCGCGCTACGACCGCGGCCTGGAGACCGAGACCTACGTGATGGGCGGCCAGCAGCTCACCCCGGTGGCCAACCGCACCCGCTTCACCGCCCGCGCGTCGGAGAAGGTCTTCCACAGCCGGGTCGAGGGCAGCTTCCAGCAGATCGTCCGGCACGGCAGCACGCCGGCCGACTTCAGCTTCGAGGTCACCGACAAGTCCGGCACCCGGTTCCTGTACGGCGGCACGCCCGACTCGACGCTGGCCGACGACTCGGGGAACGTGTTCCAGTGGGCCCTGCGCGAGGTGCGTGACCTGCACGGCAACTTCATGGCGTACCACAACGTCCGGCAGGACGACCCGGGCGTGGCCGGCGGGACCGTGCCCGGCCGCACGTTGTACCCGAAGACCATCACCTACACCGGGTTCGGCTCCGCCGAGGGCCCGTACAGCGTGACGTTCTTCCGCGACCGGGAGCTGGGCGAGCCGCGCCGGGCCGACGTGATGATCGACGCCCGCGGCGGCTTCAAGCGGGTGACCGCGGACCTGCTGCGGCGGGTCGAGGTCCGGTTCAACGGCGCGCTGGTCCGCAAGTACGAGCTGAACTACCGGGCCGGCGCGTTCGGCAAGACACTGCTGAAGTCGATCAGCCAGTTCGGCGAGGACGGCAAGCTGTTCACCACGCACACGCTCGACTACTTCGACGACATCCGGGACGCGCAGGGCGCGTACCAGGCCTTCGGCCCGGTCGACTGGGCCTCCCCGGACGACAACCTGCGCAACGGCGCGGTGTCCGCGATCGCCGGGGGCGCCGGCGAGGTCGGCGCCATCGCCGGCAACACGACGACCAGCGCCGGCGGTCACCTCTACGTCGGTTTCGGCGCGACCCGGTCGAAGGCCAACTCGGTCGGGGTCAAGGCCGGGTTCAGCAACGGCGAGGACACCGGTCTGCTCGCACTCGTCGATGTGGACGGTGACAACCTGCCGGACAAGGTGTTCCGCAGCGGCGGCGGGGTGGCGTACCGGAAGAACCTGTCCGGGCCGGCCGGGCAGCCGCGGTTCTCCGACACGGCCGTGCCGCTGCGCAACCTGCCCGGCATCCTGTCCGAGAGCAGCAGCACGCTGACCGTCGGCGTGGAGGCCTACCCCGGCCCGGCCGCGGTCCAACTGGACAACGTGGACACGACGAGCACCACCGACCGGTACTTCACCGATGTCAACGGCGACGGCATCGCCGACCTCGTCAACGGCAGCAGCGTCCTCTTCGGACGGGTCGGGCCGGACGGAGCGCCGGTGTACGGGCTGTCCGGGGATAGCCCGGTGCCGATCGGCAGCGGCCGGGTGGACGCCGGCGGCGTGCTCGGCGACTTCGGTGCCGCCCGGGAGCGCGAGATCGACTCGCATCCGCTGGTCGACTCGGTCCGCCGCTGGACGGCGCCGTACGACGGGACCGTGCGGGTGGACGGCACCGCGCGGCTGGTCCAGGACACCAGCCCGCAGCGGGCCGCCTACACCAAGGCGGACGGCGTCCGGGTGGCGGTCCAGCACGAGGACACCGAGCTGTGGTCGCTGCCGATCGGGCCGACCGACTACGCCGAGCACTCCCCGGACGGGGTGGACGCGATCGCCGTGCACCGCGGCGACCGGCTCTACTTCCGGGTCGGCTCCCGCTTCGACGGCGCCTTCGACCAGGTGGCGTGGGACCCGGTGGTGTCCTATGTGGACACCCCGGCGACCACCGACGTGAACGGGCTGAACCCGCACCGGTACCAGGCCTCGGCCGACTTCACCCTGGGCGGGCGGGCGGCCACGGTGGCAGTGCCGGTCACCGGCACCCTGCACCTGTCCGGCGCGCTGGCCAAGCCGGCTGTGACCACCGACGACGTGACCGCGCTGGTCACCCGCAACGGCGAGACGGTGTTCTCCGCGACGATGGCCGCCGACCGGACCGGCCAGCTCCCGGTGGACGCCGACATCCAGGTCGAGCAGGGCCAGCAGCTGCAGTGGCGGATCAAGGTGGACTCGCGGATCGACCTGTCCCGGTTGGCCTGGACCCCGGTCGCCGACTACACCGCGGCGGCCGGCGTGCCACGGCTGACCGACGAGAGCGGCAACCCGCTGGTGCGGGTGCAGCCGCCGTACGTGGTCGACATGTACCCGGCGGACGGCCTCACCGCGCCGCAGGGGTCGTTCACCGCACCCGCCGCCGGGACGCTCACGGTCGCCCCGGCGCTCACCCTGCGCCCCGGCGACTCCGCCGACGGCCACCTGGTGTTCACCGTCAAGCGCCGCGGCGCGCTGCTCGGCAAGCGCGTGATCGACATCTCCGGCGGCCACGTGCCGGACGACCTCGCGCTGACCGTCCCGGTCAACGCCGGCGACGAGCTGTTCTTCGACTTCAGCACGCTGGACACCGAGCTGGCCGGTCGGCTGGCCGACCAGTCGGTGCGGGCCGGCTACGACCCGGACAACCTCGTGCCGGTGCCGAGCGCGGTGCACAGTGCCGCCCCGGAAGGGGCGTTCCCCCAGCCGTACCGGGGTTGGGCGGCGATCGGCTACAACGGCAACCGGGACCGGGCGACCGCCGCCCTCGCTCAGGGCGACCTCGTGGTCGACCCGCACTACCGCGACCAGCTGCCGTCCACTGTGGACCCGCAACGGGACAAGGACGCCTTCGCCGCCGACCCGCGGATCACCCCGCCGAAGTTCGTCCAGTTCTCACCCGACCCGGCGAACCAGCGCTGGGGGGCCGGCGACGCCACCTGGGTCACCGCCACCGTGGCGAGCAGCTCGCGGCTGGGCGGGCAGTCGGTGAACCTGCCGGACGCCGCCGACTTCGACAACGTCACCGCGGTCCCGCGGGTCTCCCGCTCGTCACAGATCTCGCTGACCGGCTCGATCGGCGCCGGCGTGGTCTCGATCGGCGGCAGCGTCGCCACCGGCGACAGCACCAGCGAGCTGGACTACGTCGACCTCAACGGCGACCACTTCCCCGACGTCGTCGGTTCCGGCGGCGTCCAGTACACCGACCCGACCGGCCAGCTCGGCGGCACCCGATCGTCCACTCCGGACGGTGCGGTGCGCAAGTCGCACACCAGCACCGGAAACGTCAGTGCGGGGGCGGCCGGGCGGACGATCGCGACCGGCCGCGGCAACGCCGCGCCGACCGGCGAGACCTCATCGAACACCGCCCAGGCCGGCAACGACATGCCGCCGCTCGGGATCGGCGGCAGCCACGGCACGGGGTCGGCGACCAGCACGTTCGACCTGCTCGACATCAACGGCGACGGCCTGCCGGACCGGGTCTACGCCGACGGGCGGGCGGCGCTGAACCTCGGCTACCGGTTCGCCGCGGCCGAGCCCTGGCCGGGTGGGCCGCTCAACGACGGCCAGAGCAGCAGCAACGGCCTGAACATCGGGTTCAACACCGACTTCTACGGCTTCGCCGGCGGCGCGTCGTTCAGCTCCGGCCGCAGCACGTCGACGGCCAGCCTGACCGACGTGAACGGCGACGGCCTGGTGGACCGGGTGTTCGAGGGCGGCACGCTGCGGGTCGCGCTGAACACCGGCAGCGGCTTCGCCGCCCCGGTGGCGTTCGGCGGCAGCCTGTCCGGGCTGACCACCGACGTCAACTCCACGCTCGGCGCCGGTGCGTACATCGAGTTCCACTTCTGTTTCGCGGTGATCGCCGGCTGCATCATCGTCAACCCCGGTGCGGACACCTCGACCGGCGCCAGTCGGGCCGAGCAGCAGCTGCGCGATATCAACGGCGACGGCTTCGCCGACGAACTGCGGTCCACAAAGGACAGCGAGTTGGTCGTCGCGGAGAACCGGACCGGGCGGACCAACCTGCTCGCGGCCGTGCACCGCCCGCTCGGCTCCCGGATCGACCTGGACTACACCCGGGACGGCAACACCTACGACCAGCCCGAGTCGCGGTTCGTGCTGTCCCGGGTCGCGGTCGACGACGGCCACCGCGGCGACGGGCAGGACGTGCAGCTGACCACCTACAAGTACGCCGGCGGGGTCTACAACCGGCTGGAGCGGGAGTTCCGGGGTTACGGGACCGTCGTCACCGAGGAGCGCGACCAGGGCTCGGCCGACGCGATCTTCCGCACCGTGACCGGCGAATACCGCACCGACAGCCACTACACGGCCGGCCTGCTGGCCCGGCAGGTGACCGCCGACGGCGCCGGGCGGCCGTTCCTGGAGACCGACAGCACCTACGACATGCGGGACGTGGACGCGCCGGGGGCGGCGGCCGACCCGGCCAGCACCACCGCGACGATCTTCCCGCAGCTGGTCCGCACCGACCAGCGGTTCTTCGAGGGCCAGACGATCGCGGCGAAGTCGACGCACAGCGAGATGTCCTATGACGACGTCGGCAACCTGATCCGGCAGCTGGACGCCGGCGAGCCGGGCCCGGCCGACGACATCGAGACGAAGATCCGCTACAGCGTGGAGAGCGGGTTCTGCCAGGACTACCACCTGCTCGGGGTACCGCAGCTGATCCAGGTGCGCGGCGGCGGGGTCCTGCTGCGGCAGCGGGAGAACACGGTCGAGTGCCGCACCGGCGACGTCACCCGCAACCGGGCGCTGCTCGCCGACGGCACCGGCGTGGTCACCGACTTCACGCACTTCGACGAGGGTAACGTCGAGTCGGTCACGTACCCGCCGAACGCGACCAACCAGCGCTACCGGGTCGACTACACCTACGACCCGACGGTCGCGACCTACCCGGCGACGATCCAGGACAGCTTCGGGCTGCGGTCATCGGCTACCTACAACCTCAAGTACGGCAAGGTCGAGACGACCACCGACGAGAACAACCAGGTGATCCGCGACAGCTACGACACCGTCGGCCGGCTCGCCTCGGTCACCACGCCGCGGGAGGCCGCGGACGGCAAGACCACGATCGCCTTCGAGTACCACCCCGACGCGGCGGTGCCGTATGCGGTGACCCGGCACGCCGACCGTGACTCCGACGGCCGGCTCAAGGCCGACACCCTCGACACGGTCACGTTCGCCGACGGCCTGGACCGGGTCGTGCAGACCAAGAAGGACGCGGCGGTGGCGGCCACCCCGGGCGCGACCGCGGCCGACGTCATGACGGTCTCCGGCCACACCGTGTTCGACTTCCTCAGCCGCACCGTTCAGCAGTCGTTCCCGACCACCGAGCCGAAGGGCGCCGGCAACGTCGTGTTCAACCCGGCGGTCGACCCGGTGCGCCCGACGGTGACCAGCTACGACGTGCTCGACCGTCCAACCAGGACGGTCCTGCCGGACAACACGCAGACCTCGTCCAGCTACGGCTTCGGCCCGGACCGCGCCGGGGTCACCCAGTTCGAGACCGCGGTCACCGACCCGAACAACAACGTCACCCGCACCTACACCGACGTCCGCAAGCTGACCGTCGCGCTCCGGCAGGCCAACCCGGCGGGCAACCAGCCCACGATCTGGACCAGCTACGACTACGACCCGCTCGGCGAGCTCACCGGGGTCACCGACGACCACGGCAACCTGACCACGTCGGCGTACGACAACCTCGGCCGCCGCACCGTCGTCACGACACCTGACTCCGGTCGGGTCGAGACCGTCTACGACCGGGCCGACAACCCGATCAGGACGATCACCGCCAACCTCGCGGCCCGGCAGCAGGCCGTCGAGTACGACTACGACTTCACCCGGCAGATCGCGGTGCGCTACCCGACGTTCCCGGCGAACAACGTCACCTACAGCTACGGCGCGCCCGGCGCCGCCGCGAACGGCGCCGGCCGGGTCATCCGGGTAACCGACGCCGCGGGCAGCATGGACCGCGAGTACGGCCAGCTCGGCGAGATCACCGAGGAGACCCGCACGATCCACGGCGTGTTCAGCCGGGACACCGCCTACACCACCAGTTACAAGTACGACTCGTTCAACCGGATGCTGTCGATGACCTACCCGGACGGCGAGGTGCTCTCGTACCACTACAACTCAGGTGGGCTGGTCGACAAGGCGAGCGGCGTCAAGGCCGGCCGCACATACCCCTACCTGACCCGGCTGGACTACGACAAGTTCGAGCAGCGGCTGCTGCTCCAGCCCGGCAACGGCACCAAGACCACGTACACGTACAACGCGGAGAACCGGCGGCTGGCGACGCTCAAGGCGGTGCTACCGCACGGCGAGGCCTTCCAGAACCAGTCCTACGGCTACGACAGCGACGGCAACATCACGTCGATCCACAACGACGTCGACGTCCCCGACGACCACCGCAGCGGCGGGCTGGAGATCGGTGGCCCGACCACCCAGACGTTCGGCTACGACAACCTCAGCCGGCTGACCAGCTCAGCCGGCCAGTTCCAGCCCAGCCAGGACAAGACCGACTCGTACCAGCTGACAATGGCCTACGACTCGGTCAACAACGTCACCGCGAAGAACCAGCAGCACGCCATCTCCGACGTGCGCGCGCTGCTCCCGCCGGCCGGCAACTACTCGTACGGCTACGCCTATGCCGGCACCCAACCGCACGCGCCGAGCACGGCCGGCCCGCTGTCGCTGCGGTACGACGCGGACGGCAACCTCGTCGCCCGTACCGACAACACGCCCGGCGGCAAGACCCAGCAGCAGGTCTGGGACGACGAGAACCGGCTCGCCTGCGCCGACAAGACCAGCCCGACCGCACCGCCGCTCGCCCAGGCCCCCGCGTCCTGCGCGAACCTCAGCCGGGACGGCGTCCGGTTCGTCTACGACGACCAGGGCCAGCGCGTCGTGAAGAACGCCGGCTCGTCGTCGAAGACGACCGTCTACCCGAGCCAGACGTTCAGCCAGCAGGGCGGAGCGGCGTTCAAGCACATCTTCATCGGCCCGACCAGGCTGGTGTCGAAGCAGGTCGAACCCAACCTGTTCCGGGAGGACAACCAGTTCTACTTCCACACCGACCACCTGGGCTCCACCGGCTACGGCACCGACGAGGACGGCCGCCTGGTCGACCACCAGCAGTACTTCCCGTCCGGCGAGACCTGGGTCGACGAGCACCGCGTCGACCCACCCCCGTACCAGTTCACCGGCAAGGAACTCGACCAGGAGACGGGTCTCTACTACTACGGAGCCCGCTACTACGACCCGGTCACCACCCTCTGGCAGAGCCCCGACCCGATGGCGGAGTCCTATCTGGACGGAGGACCCAACGGCGGCGCGTACTCGCCGGTCACGCTCGCGCCGTACACCTACGCCGACAACAACCCGGTCGCGGTGACCGACCCGAACGGTCGGTGGACCTGGAGCGGTGTCGCCTGGGGAGCCGGCAAGGCCGTGGCCGGTGGTGCGATCGCCGCTGGAGCGATCGCGCTCGTCGGCCTGGCCAGCCCGGCGATAGCCACGGTCGCCGCCGGCGCCGCGATCGGGTACGGCGTGTACTCGACGGCGGTGACGGCCAAGGAGCTCTACACGGGCAAGGAGTCCGGGAGCGGGCGCGACCTGTCCGAGCAGGAGTACTCCGAGCGGATCGGCGAGATCGGCGTCGCTGTCGTGTCGGCAGGCGTCGCGGCCAAGGCCGCGCCCCGGTTCTTCGGCCGCGGCGGGTCGAGCGACGCGGCGGCGGGTGAGATCAAGCTGCTCCCGAAGCCGACGGAGCCCGAGCCCCTCAGGCTCCCACCACCGGGCCGGGAGCCAGCGGCGGACCACCACCTCTTCCCGAAGGAGTTCAGGTCCGAGTTCGAAGCGGTGGGAATAGAGATCGATGAGCACGCCGTCCGGCTCCCATGGCGCTTCCACATCGACGTGATTCACCAGGGAAGCCCGAGGTGGAAGGGGTGGAACGCCGATTGGCGGTCATTCTTCAAGCAGTACGAGGAGGCCGGGACTTCTCCGACAACGGCGGACGTGGTCGGGCAGGCAACGAGAATGATCAACGATCCCAAGTACGGCCTCGGCCTCGACAACTTGAAGATCAAGACCTACAACAAGACCAACCCGTCGCCGGCGGTGGTGGTGATCGACGGCGGCGAATGAGCGTCGCCCCATGTGAGCGAGCCTCGGGACGGCCCACCAGCCTGGCGGGCCGTCCCGGGCCCGCATCGCTCGGCCCATGGATGTCGGCACGGGCGATGTCCGGCTAGTATCCGGGAGTCCAGGATGTACGGTTCCTGTCCGACTGCCCGGAGGCGTGCCGGTCGTGGCGACGAAGCCATCACCGCCCGATGTGCCCGGTGTACCGGGCTACGCGAAGTTGGTCGAGATCGGTCGCGGCGGCGACAGCGTGGTGTACCGGGCGTGGTCCGGCTGGGCTGACCGGTACGTGGCGGTCAAGGTGCTCGCCGGTGCCGGGCCGGTCGCGGCCGAGCGGTTCCGCGGCGAGCTGGAGATCACCGCGGCGCTGGGGCGGAGGCATCCGGGAATCGTCGCGGTGCTGGACAGCGGTACCACGACCGGCGGCCGGCCGTACCTGGTGATGCCGTACTACCCGCGGGGCTCGCTGCACGACCAGCTGGCCGCACGGGGCCCGCTGCCGGTCGACGTGGCGGTCGCGGCCGGCGCCGCGGTCGCCGGCGCGCTGGCGTTCGCGCACGCCCAGGGCGTGCTGCACGGCGACGTGAAGCCGCAGAACGTGCTGGTCGGCCGGGCCTCCTGGGTGCTGGCCGATTTCGGGCTGGCCCGTCGGCTGACCGCGGATCACCCGGCGGCCGAGCGGTTCAGCTACCGCCACGCCGCCCCGCAGCTACTCGACGGACAGACCGCGGCGCCCGCCGACGACGTGTACTCGCTCGGCTCGACGCTGTACACGCTGCTGGACGGCCGGCCGCCGTTCGCCGACGACGACCCCGGCTCGGACACCGCGCTGGCGTACCTGCGCCGCGCCCGCACGGCCCCGCCCCGGCCGCTGACCCGGCCGGACCTGCCCGCCGGGCTGGCCGGCGTCGTCGGCCGGTGTCTGGCGAAGGCGCGGGAGGACCGGTACCCGGACGCCGCCGCGGTCCACGCCGCGCTCACCGCGATCCCGCCGGGCCCGGCGCCCGCGGGGGCACCGCGCTGCGGGCCCGGGCCGGGCCCGGTCAGCCGGCGGACCGCGGGCGCTGACGGCCGGCGGCGCTCCGCTCGACCGCGGCCAGGTCCGCCGCGGTGACCAGCCGTACCTCGGCGGCCCGGCGGCCGACGGAGAACCGGATGTTCTGCACCCGCCGCCCGTCGGTGGGCCGGAACGGGTCGTCGTGCCGGCCGAACGCGATCAGGGCGATCGTCCGGATCGCCTCGTCCACCCGCTGCGGCGCCTCCAGGTTCCAGGCGTACCTGTGCCAGCCGAGCACGCGCTCGTAGATCTCCCGGTTGGACGGCGGCCGCGGGTAGTCGTCGGCGCCGGCCAGCCACGGCTCGGCCAGCGCGAGCGCGACGTACCACTCCCGCTCGCCCGGCGAGAGGCCGGGCGCCGGGCCGGTCGGGGCCGCGTCCCGGTCGTGGTGGGTCGGCGCGGCCACCGGGCGGGGTTGCGCCGCCGCCGGGGCCACCTCGACGACCAGTAGCAGGTCGGCGAAGGCGTTCGGGCCGGACCGCCGGCCGCGCAGCACCCGCAGGTGGTTCTCACCCTCGTCGAGCAGCGCGGACATCCCGCCGGTGAGGATGGCCCGGCGTGCCCCGCCCGGCGCGTCGAACAGGCTCGACAGCTGCGCCTCGCTGCCGCCCCGCCAGCGCAGCCGGACCACCTCGGCGCCGACGACCAGCTCGCCGAGCAGCCGCGAGACGTGCGGCGCGCAGTTCGGCAGGGCCAGGGCGGTCAGCCGCAGCTGCTCGTCCGGGTCACCGTCCGGCACCTCCGCCTGCGGCGCCCGGCCGACCAGCAGCGTCTCGCCCGAGCCGAGCACGACCGGCGAAACCCCGGGACCGCACAGCGCTACCCGTAGCATCTGCCCTCCGACGCACGGCTGCACCTACCGCGGGAACCCAGCGGCGAGCCGCGGCCCCAGACACCCGGCCGGGCCGCAGTGCGCTCCTCCGCCCAGCACCCTACCCGCCATCGGGCCTAGAATCGATGAGCCGTGTGGCGTACGCCGGGCAGCGGTCAGGTGAACTGAGCGCGTCAGGCGGGGTAGGCGTCGGCCACTACCGCACTCGCGTCGGCGGCCCAGACGAGCTCTGTCGGCGCGACCTTGCGGGCCAGCACCGCCGAGCTCAGGAATGCCGGCTGCAGTTCCAACCCGTTCGTGGACGGGTGCAGGATGTTGGCCACCACTTTCCCGGGCTCGCCGGCGGCGACCGCGACGATCTCGAACCCGCTGTACCGGTTGAACAGCGTGACCCAGGCGTACTGGGAGAACCGGTAGAAGTCCCACGGCGCGTCATGGACGGGCCAGGTCTGATGGGTGACCACGTATACGTAGCCGCCCGGCCGCAGCACCCGGTTCATCTCCGCAGCCACTACCCACGGCATCGCCAGGTGCTCCATCGTCGACACGGAGTAGATCGCGTCGAAGCTCTCCAGCGGCAGAAACGTGGAGAGCTGATGCGCGTCGCCGACGACGTCGACGTTCTCACCCGGCAGGATGTCGCAGCCGACGTAGGTGCTTTCCGGCGGGAACAAGCTGCTGTAGACGTTTCCCGATCTCGCCCGCGAGCCGACTTCAAGAACACGCGGCGCGTCCATCTTGTTGACCTCGTCGTGGAAGCGCCGGGTGAGTGCCGAGACAGGGTCGACCGAGAGCGCGCTACCCGCGGCGGCCGGGATCTGGGCGAACGTGCCGGAGCTGAATTCGACCGTCAAGGTCTGCTCGACGGCCCGGTCCCGGTTTTCCTCATGGACGTCGAACTGAAAGGCCTGCCGTTCTCCGGGAGCACTCGTGGGAAATGCCACGGCGCGCACAGCCTGACCGGTCGCCGCCAGATATCCGACTCCGACAATGTGGTCGGCCGACGCGACCCAGCCTTCCACGTGGAGCGTGCCACGGTAATAGGAGAACTCATCGATGCCGAACTCGAACTGAGCTGGCGCGGCCGCGGAACCGGACGAGGGCCGATCGTCGGCCGGGGAGCGGGGTTGCGGGCTCGGCGCCGGGGCAGTGCCCCGCGACCGGAGGAGTGCCACCCGTCGGCTTACCGGCGTCAAGACCCGTCGTTTCACCATCAGGAGCCGTCGCTCGCGATCAGTGACAACGAACGGTGCCGGCCGATCCTGGCCAGCGGCGGACGCCTCGGTGACCAACATGCGGCAGAGCCTAGCGGCCGGCGATGCGACTCAATGGCCCGTTCCGCGGTGGTCTGCGGCCCCGGGTCGGGCACCCGCGCCGCGGGAGTCGCCGCGCGCCCCATCGGGCCGCCGCTCGGGTAGCCGCCGGCCGGCCCGGCGTCAGCCGGCATTGCCTTCAGTGGGGCGCCGACGTGCCGACAGGAGGAGCTAGGCGCGTCGGTCCGGCCGCCACCCGGGACGGCGAGGGAACGATCGGGGGCACGCGGGCATGAGCCGGAGGGGGCGACATTCGATGTCCGTGACGGACCCGGAGCGACGCTGGCGCTGGGAGCGCCGGCGCTGGGCCGCGGCGGCGATGCTGCTGCTCACCGCGGGGGTCGGCGCGTCCACCCTCGCCGCGGAGGCGGTGTCGGACAACAGCGCGCAGAAGTCGCGCCAGGCCTTTGAACGCTCCTCCGCGGAAGTCGTCTCGACGCTGAAGCTGGCCATTGCGCATGAGGACGACCTGGTGGTGAACGCGGCGGCCTTCATCGCCGACCACCCCGACGCGTCCAACGCCGAGTTCGTGCGGTGGGCCCGATCGGTGCGGGCGCTGGGGCGGTATCCCGAACTGCAGGGCGTCGGGGTGGTCGTGATCGTGCCCCGGTCCCGGCTCCCGGCGTTCGCGGCCCGGGTCGTCGCCGACCCGCCGCACCCCCTGGCGGCGGACGGGACCTTCCGGATCGTGCCGCCCGGGGATCGGCCGTTCTACTGCTTCTCCGCGGCCTCGGAGTCGCGCACCGCCGAGGGTGTGCCGGCGGGCCTCGACTTCTGCGCCAGCAACGTGAGCAGCCTGACGGCCCGGGACTCCGGGCTGGGTTCGTACGAGCCGTTCCCGGTCGGTGCGAACACGTGGCTCGGGGTATCCACGCCGGTGTACCGCGGCGGTGTGGTGCCGACAACGACGGCCGCCCGCAGGGCCACGTTCCTCGGCTGGCTCGGCGTCTCGGTCGTGCCCGACATGGTGCTGGACCGCGCGCTGGAGGGTCACCCGGGCACCGCCGTGACCCTGACCTATCACCGCGGCAACTCGAACGCCGCGTTCCGCCGCGGGCGGCCGGCACCCGGCGGGCAACACGTGACGCTCGACCTGGGCAACGGCTGGACCGCGCAGACCGCCGGACCGGCCACCGCCGCCGGGCTGCTCGCCAGCGGCAGCGCGCTCGCGTCGCTGCTGGGCGGCGCCGCGATCAGCGCGCTGCTGAGCATGATGCTGTTCATCCTGGCGACCGGGCGCGCCCGGGCCCTCCGACTGGTCCGCGAGAAGACCGAGCAACTGCAGCACCAGGCGTTGCACGACGGGCTCACCGGGCTGCCGAACCGGGTGCTGATCCTGGACCGGATCGAGCAGGCATTGGCCCGTGCCCGCCGCCACGGCACCTCCGTCGCGGTGATGTTCCTGGACCTGGACGGCTTCAAGGACATCAACGACACGTTCGGGCACGCCGTCGGGGACCGGCTGCTGCAAGCCGTCAGCGACCGGCTGACCGGACTACTGCGGGCCAGCGACTCGGTCGGGCGGCTGGGCGGGGACGAGTTCGTGGTGCTGCTGGAGGGCGTGTCGCTGGACAGCGGGCCGAACGTGGTCGCCGAACGGATCCGGATCGTGCTGGCCGGGCCGTACTACTTCGACGGCCCCGACCGGCCGGCCATCTACTCACACGCGAGCATCGGCATCGCGGTCGGGCTGCGCGCCGATGCCGACGAACTCCTCCGCGACGCCGACATCGCCCTCTACGAGGCCAAGGACGCCGGCAAGAACACCTACGTCGTCTTCACCGACCCGCCGGCGGCGGCGGCCCGGCAACTCGAAGCCGCCCCGGTACTGGCCGCCGCCGGCCACCCGGAACCGCCGCGCGCCTGACCGCCGGCCGGCCGTCAGCGGGCGCCGCGGATGGTCACCTCCGCGGCATCGGTGCGGGTCGAGCCGGCGCCGGTGGCGGTGAGGTCGGCGCTGCCGCGCGGGGTACCGGCGGGGATGACCGCGGTCAACGAGACCTCGCCGTCCGGGCCGGCCAGCGCGGTGCCGAGCACGGTGCCGTCGAGCCGTAGCTCGACGCTCTCGCCGGGCCGGTAGCCGCCGCCGGTGATGCGCACGGTCGAGCCGGCCGCGGTGCTGCCGGTGACCCGCAGCCGGCCCGGGTGCAGCGAGGCCTTGTACTCGGCGCAGGGGTCGCCGGGGATGCCGAGCGCGGGCGCCGGCGTGCCACCGGTGACCCCGTCGTCCTCGCGTACCGTCAGCGTGCTGAAGCCCTGATCACCCATCACCGCGCCGGCGACGTCGGTCACCGACACCTTGAACGCCGTCGACGCCGTGCCGCTGGGCAGCGTGTCGCCGAACGTCGACGTGGTCACCGTCAGACAGGTCTGGCCGGGCGCGAAGGTGACCTTCTGCATGCCGAGCCCGGCCTTGCCAGTGGCCGAGCCGAAGACGCTGACGTACGCGGTCACCGGGTGCGCGGTCGGCGGGGACAGGAGCACCGCGAGCGCGGCCGTGCCGGGGCCGGCGCCCTCCTCGACCCGGGCCGCGGCCATGTCCACAGTGGACTCCTGCGCCGGCACGCGGGCGCCCAGCGCCGGGTTCTCCGCCGACAGGTCGGAGAGGTAGACGCCGCCGGCGGGGGTGCCGTCGGCGCCGGTCGCGGCGGTGAACCGGACCTCGCGGATATCGCCGAGGTCGAGCTTGCGCAGCGCCGCGGTCGGCACCGTGACTTGTCGCAGGATCACCTTGCGCAGCACGGCGGAGGTCACGCCCGGCAGCCGGTTGACCGCCTCGGGGTTGAGCTGCGAGACCGGCGCGGACCAGGTGCGGCCGTGCCCGTCGACGACGCTGAGGGTCAGGTCGGTGCCGGTCGCGACGAACTCGTCCGCGGCCATCTTCACCGACAGCTGGTCGTACCGGCGGATGTCCCGGGCCGAGCGCGGCACCGCGACACGGACCTGTCCGGTCGGCGAGGTCCAGCGCAGGTGCAGCATCGGCGCGGCCGGGACGTTGAACGCCCACGTGCCCGGCGTCCAGTGCGGCACCGCCGACGAGTTCAGCGTGGTCGCGCAGAACGGCAGCACCGGCGGCAGCGTCAGCCCACCGACGCCGCCCATGCTGGCGCAGGTCACCGCGGTGGCGTCGCCCTCCACGCTGACGCCGGGGTCGGCGCCGGTGAACGTGCTGATGTCGACCCGCGATCGGGCCGGCTGGCTGGCGGCGGCGGTGATGTGGGCGAACGAGGTGGACGGCGGCGTCAACGAGGAGCCGTCATACATCGGCAGGAACTGCCGCTCACCGCCGAGGGTGAGCCGGAAGAAGCCGGCGATGTACGCGGTGCCGACGGCGACCTCCTGGTCGGCTGCGAGCCGGGTGGTGGTAGCCGCTGTCCGGTCGCAGACCGGGTCGTGGTCGGACGCGGGCCAGTCGTCGGCGGTGCCGGCCGGAAAACCACCGGGCGTCCAGATCGTGTTGAAGAAGTTGTGGTTGGCGCCCATGACGAGAACGGTCGACCGCAGCACGTTGTCGCTGAAGTTGTGCCGCGAGTCGTCGGCGTAGTGCTGGCCGATCAGGTTCCGCACATCGCCGTCGCAGTACGGCAGGATCGTCGCGGTCGGCACGTTCGGCAGCGAGATGCGACTGAAGTCGACCGGCGCGAGCGGGAGCACCGCGCGGATCCCGAACTGCTGCCACACCGGAAGCGCGTCGTTCAGGGTGGACGCGGACACCACGCCCTCGCCGCCGCGGGAGTGACCCATGATCCCGACGTCGCTCAGGTCGAACTTGCCGACCAGGTCGCGCGGGGTCAGGTCGCCGGTGAGCGCGGCACTGAGGCTGACGTCGCGGCTGGTGAACGCGTCGTGGTAGACCGGGTTCCGGCCGGCGTCGGCCTGCCGCAGCATCCGCAGCGTGTCCAGCACGAGCTCGCCGCGGGCCTGGGCGCCGAAGTCGGGAGCGAGCTGGTTGTCGTTCGCGTTGATCGCGTTCGCCGAGATCGACACGACGGCGTACCCGTTGCTGGCCAGCGCCCGGGCGGCGCCGTCGTAGCCGAGGTAGCTCGGGATCGGGAACCGCTGCTCGGTGCTGTCGGCGGTGGCGCGGCAGGGCCAACGGGCCGGGTTGGCCACGCCGGTGCCGTAGCAGGAGGCGTGCCGGCCGTGCTGGAAGATCACGAGGGGCTTCGGGCCACGGCCGTCAGGCAGGTAGATCTTGCCTTCCAGCTCGCCGCGGATCCCGCCGATGTTCAGCAGCGGCACGGCCTGGTCGCCGAAGGCGTACACGGCCTCGGTCACCTTGTGGCTGCCGGGCGTGGCCGGGTCGGCCTGCCCGGGCGGGGTGGTGACCGGCGGCCGGCCCCGCCGCGGCTGCGCGGTCGGGTCGGCGCCGGCGGTCGGTGCGTCCGCGGCCTCGGCAGCCTCGGTGGTCACGGCGCTGGCGGTGAGGACGGACGGGTCTGTGGTGACCAGCGACAGCGACCTCCCGTCGGCGGACTCGGTCGCCGGGCCGAAGTTCTCCCCGTCCACCCAGAGCGTCGGGGCACTGGCCGTGATCGGGAGCTGCTGGTCGAGGTCGAGCGTGACCCGGAAGCCCCCGGCCACCCGGGTCACCGACCAGTTCTGCCCGGCCGCGGTGACACCGCCGGAGGGGACGGCCGACGCGGTCGCCGGGAGCAGGGTGATCGGCAGGAAGGCCGAGGCCAGCGCCACGGCGGTCAGCCGGGCACGCCGAGGGAGTCGAGACACGTGGTGGCCCTAACTCGTGAGCGGGCGGGATGCGCCCGCCGCCGGGATCTCCCGCCAGCGCCGCGCGAACCGGAATCTATGCACGCGCCATGAAGTCGTGGAGACAATCTGGTTACCCGGATGTTCCGGATAGCAGATGAGCAGTGGCGGTGCGGTCATTGCGCCCGGAACGGGCGTAGTTGCATAGTTACAGCAATGACTGTGTACGGATCAGCTCGTCTGATCCGTATGTCGCGGCGCGCAGGCAGCTCCGTCAGTTCCCTTCGCTCAAGGGGTGATGCGCGATGCGCAGCTCTACCGTCCTCGCCGGCCTGACCGCTCTCGCGGCCGGCCTGGTGATCGCCAGCGGCGCCGGGTCGGCAGCCGCCGCGCCCGCCGCCCCGGCCGCCTGTGCCGGAACCGTCCAGATCACCAGCTTCGGCTTCGCCTCCCCGACGGCCATGCCGGGGCAGATCGCCACCGCGACGCTGACCGCGCAGAACTGCACCAACCAACCGCAGTCGACCAGCACCACGTGGACCGGCCGGTTCGTCGGCACCGGCACCGGCATCCCGGCCGGCTGCCCCGCCATCGACCCGCTCGCCCGGCCGGCCACCTTCCCGGCCAACGGCACGGTCACCGCGTCCGGCGGTTACCTGATCTTCGCCGGCTGCACGGCGACCGACCTGCAGGTGAGCGTCCGGATCACGGCCGCGGACGGCACGCTGCTGGCCCAGCAGACCGCCAACGTGACCATCGGCGCGAGCCAGCCGACCTGCTCGGTCGCCTATGTCCGGGAGAACGAGTGGCGCGGCGGCTTCGTCGCCGACGTCGTGCTGACCAACATCGGCGCCACCCCGATCAACGGCTGGACTCTCGCCTTCGACTTCCCCGGCGACCAGCGGATCGGCAACGGGTGGAACGCCACGGTGACCCAGAACGGCACGACCGTCACCGCCACCAACGCCAGCTACGACGGCACGATCGCGCCCGGCGGCCAGGTATGGGTCGGCCTGTACGGCACCTGGCAGACCAGCGACGCCTCCCCCACCGGCGGGTTCACCCTCAACGGCGCGGCCTGCGCGACCGGCTGACGTCCTGTCGTCCTGCCGGAGCGGTACGGGGTGGCGGCCGGGAGCCCGGCCGCCGCCCCTACCGGTGCCCGCATCCGTCACGGCAACTTCAGAGGGCTCAGCCATCGCGACCATCCGGTAAGATCACATCGCCGCCGGGAATGTTGCGGATGCAACTAACGCTGCGACTGCGTGACGCGAGAGGGAAGGACGACACGATGCCTGCGGTGACCGTCAACGACATCATGGCTCTGCCGCGGCTGGACCAGCCGGACGCGGTCCAGGTCCGGCGGCCGGTCCGGTCGGTGACGACCGCGCCCAGCGGGCTGGAGGGCGAGGGCTTCCCGGTCCGCCGTGCGTTCGCCGGCGTGGACATGCGGACGCTCGACCCGTTCGTGCACATGGACCAGATGGGCGAGGTCGAGTACGCGGCCGGCGAGCCGAAGGGCACGCCGTGGCATCCGCACCGGGGCTTCGAGACGGTCACCTACATGATCGACGGGGTGTTCGAGCACCAGGACTCGCAGGGTGGCGGCGGGGTGATCACCAACGGCGACACCCAGTGGATGACGGCCGGTTCCGGGCTGCTGCACATCGAGACGCCGCCGGAGAAGTTGGTGCTGTCCGGCGGCCTGTTCCACGGCATCCAGCTCTGGGTGAACCTGCCGGCCGCGGACAAGTGGGCGCCGCCGCGGTACCAGGACATCCGCGCCGCCAAAGTGGCGCTGCTGTCCTCTGCGGACGGTGGCGCGCTGGTACGGGTGATCGCGGGTGACGTCGGCGGGCACGCCGGCCCGGGCGTGACGTACACGCCGATCAGCCTGCTACACGCGACCGTTTCCCCCGGCGCGACGCTGGAACTCCCCTGGCAGCCCGAGTACAACGCGCTGGCGTACGTGCTCTCCGGCCGCGGCAGCGCCGGCCCCGACCAGCGGCCGATCCACAGTGGACAGTTGGCCGTCTTCGGCCCGGGTGACGTGGTCACCGTTGGTGCGTCCACCCAGCAGGACAGCCACACCCCCGCGCTGGACGTGCTGGTGCTCGGTGGCCGGCCGATCCGCGAGCCGATCGCGACGTACGGGCCGTTCGTCATGAACAGCCGCGCCGAGGTACTGAAGGCCTTCGAGGACTACCAGGCCGGCCGGCTCGGCACCATCCCGGCCACCGCCAAGCACTAGCGTAAGAATCCGAAACAGTCCACTGTGGACATCCACAGTGGACTGTTTCGCTGCCCCGACCGCCTGCCGACCGGGCCGTCGGCGGTCGGGATGGCCTCCGAACCGCACCCGGGAGACCGTAGTGTGGCTGGCATGACCGGTACCGGGTTCGAGTTGATCTGCGAGATCGAGCCGTCGCCGCGGCCGGATCTCAAGCACGTCCGGCACCAGATCGGGGTGCTCAGCCGGGTCGCCGACGCGTTCCTGGTGCCCGACAACCACCGCGGCCAGGCCACGGTGTCCAGCGTCGCCGTCGCGCACGAGGTCGAGGCGATGGGCGGCCGGACGATCGCCTGTCTCAACTCGCGCGACCGCAACCTGCTCGGCTTCCGCCGCGACCTGCTCACCGCGGCCGCGTACGGAGTCGGCCAGTTCCTGTTCGTTGCCGGCGACAAGCCCGCCGCCGGCGGCCGGACCAGCGACCTGACCGTCCGCTCGATGGTGGACGAGGTGCGTGCGCTGCCGGCCGATCCGGCGTTCGCCGGCACCGCGCCGTTCCGGGTCGGCGTGGCCACCGGGCTGCGCCCGCTGCCGGCCTGGAAGCAGGCGGCGGACTTCGTGTTCGTCCAGATCAGCTACTCGGTGGACGCGCTGCTGCGCTGGCGGGACGCGGTACGGCTGGATGTCCCGGTCTACGCCGGGGTGATGGTGCTGGCCAGCGCGGCCATGGCGGCCCGGATCGCGGCCACGCTGCCCGACATCGAGATCCCGCTCGACCTCGTGGAGCGCGTCGGCCGGGACCGGATGGCCGGCGTCGCCGCGGCCTGCGACCAGATCGCCGCGATCCGGGAGACCGGCGCGTTCGACGGCGTTCACCTGGTTCCGGTGGCCCGCTACCGCGAGGTCGCCGCCCGGCTCGAAACCCGCTGACAGGGCGGCGTGTACGCACGGCGTGTAGCCGCGGCTACGGTCAGCGGCGGACGACCGCGGTCGGCCGGACCGCCTATGGTCGGCGGCATGCACCTGGAACGGCGGATCAGCCGGGCCGCGCTGGCCGACGGGCTGCTGGTGCTGGCGACCGCGGTCGTGGTGCTGGGTGGCTCGCCGCACGCCGCGCGCCTGCAGGTGCCGGACCGGGACCCCATCGACGGCGTCGGCTACCTGCTGCTCTGGCTCGCGGTCGCCGGTCTGCTGCCGCGGCGCCGGCTCCCGCTGGTCGCGCTGGCGGTCACGGTCGGCGCGACCTCGGTCTACCTCGCCATCGGCTACCCGTACGGGCCGGTGCTGTTCACGATGGGGCTGGCCACCTACGCGGTCGCCAGCCGGTTCCCGCTGCTGCGTTCGCTGGCGGCCAGCCTGCTCGCCCTCGCCGTCGCGCTGCCGGCCGCGCTCTACTCCGGGCTGACCCGGCCGACGGCGCACGCCGACGGCTGGCTGTTCGCCTGGCCGGCCTGGCTGCTGCTGCCGTGGACGGTGGGCGCCGTGGTGCGGCTGCGCCGGGAGGCGGTCGCGCGGGATCGGGCCGAGGACGTGCGGCGGGGCGCGTACGAGGAGCGGTTGCGGGTGGCCCGGGAGGTGCATGACGTGGTCGGGCACGGGCTGGCCGTGATCAACATGCAGGCCGGTATCGCGTTGCACGTGCTGGACCGGCGCCCCGAGCAGGCCCGGGTCGCGCTGGCCGCGGTCAAGCAGACCAGCAAGGACGCGCTGGCCGAGCTACGCGCCACGCTCGCCGTCTTCCGCGAGCCGACAGACGACCCCGAGACCGGACCCCGCGAACCCGTGCC
Source organism: Mycobacteriales bacterium (assembly GCA_039648995.1). Classification (GTDB taxonomy): domain Bacteria; phylum Actinomycetota; class Actinomycetes; order Mycobacteriales; family CADCTP01; genus JBBWZH01. Next base: position 6,370 of record JBBWZH010000586.1, on the reverse strand, counting down.
GGGCCTGGCGCAGCTGGAGGCGCTGGTCGGCGCGATGCGGGAAGCCGGGCTGCCGGTGGAGCTGACCCGCACCGGTGATCCGGCCGACCTACCCGCTGTGGTTGACCACGCCGCCTACCGGATCGTGCAGGAGTCGCTGACCAACGTGCTGCGGCACGCGCTGCCGGCGCGGGCCCGGGTCTGGCTGCGCTACCAGCCGCGCGCACTGACCGTGAAGGTCACCGACGACGGGTCACCGGTCGCGGCCGGGGAGCCCGGCCACGGGATCGCCGGCATGCGGGAGCGGGCGGTCGCGGTCGGCGGCACGCTGTCGGCCGGTCCGCTGCCCGGCCGCGGCTTCCAGGTCACGGCCCAGCTGCCGATCGGGGAGGACTCATGATCCGCGTAGTGGTCGCCGACGACCAGGCGCTGGTCCGCGTCGGCCTGAAGGTGCTCATCGATACCGAGGACGACCTGGAGCTGGTCGGCGAGGCGGAGAACGGGCAGATCGCGGTCGACATGGTGCGGCGCACCCGGCCGGACGTGGTGCTGATGGACGTCCGGATGCCGGTGCTGGACGGGATCGAGGCGCTGCGGCGGATCGTCGCCGACCCGGCGCTCGCGCACACCCGCGTCGTCGTGCTGACCACGTTCGAGCTGGACGAATACGTCTTCGAGGCGCTGCGCTGCGGCGCCAGCGGCTTCCTGATCAAGGACACCGAGCCGGCCGAGTTGCTCCGCGCGGTGCGGGTGGTGGCCGGCGGCGAGTCGCTGCTGTCACCGTCGGTGACCCGCCGGGTCATCGGCGAGCTGGCCGCCCGGGCGCCGCGGCCGGCGGCCCCGCACCCCGAGCTCGGCCGGCTCACCGAGCGGGAACGGGAGATCGTCGGGCTGGTCGCGGCCGGGCTGTCCAACGACGACATCGCCCGGCAGCTGGTGCTCAGCCCGGCCACCGTCCGCACCCACGTGAGCCGGGCCATGGTCAAGCTGCACGCCCGCGACCGCGCCCAGCTCGTCGTCTTCGCCGTCCAGTCCGGACTGTCCTAACTGGACCGCCCACCCGGACCGCCCACCTGGGCGGCTCAGCCGAGCTCGGCGGCCACCAGCTCGGCGATCTCGATCGTGTTCAGCGCGGCGCCCTTGCGCAGGTTGTCGCCGACCAGGAACAGATCCAGCGTGTTCGGGAAATCCAGTGCCTGCCGGATGCGCCCGACGTAGGTGGGGTCGGTGCCGACCGCGTCCGCCGGGGTCGGGAAGACGCCCGCGGCCGGGTCGTCGAGCACCACCACGCTGGGCACCGCGGCCAGCGCCGCCCGGGCCGCCTCGACGGTGACCGGCGCGGCGAACGTGGCGTGCACCGCGACCGCGTGCGTGGTGATCACCGGCACCCGGACGCAGGTCGCCGACACCGGCAGCTCCGGGATGCCGAGGATCTTCCGCGACTCGGCGCGGATCTTCAGCTCCTCCGAGGACCAGCCGGCAGCGCGAAGCGAGCCCGCCCAGGGCACCACGTTCAGCGCCAGCGGGGCCGGGAAGGGCGAGTCGTCCGGCAGCCCGGCCGACGCCAGCGCCTTGCGCACGTCACCCGCGGTCTGGCCCACCGACGCGTCGCCGCCGACCGCGGCCAGTTCGGCGTACAGCCGGCCGACGCCGGCCTGACCGGCCCCGGACGCGGCCTGGTACGACGCGGCCACCAGCGCGGTCAGCCCCCAGCCGCGGTGCAGCGCGCCGAGCGCGACCACCATGGCCAGCGTCGTGCAGTTCGGGTTGGCGATGATGCCCCGTGGCCGGTGCCGGATCGCGCCGGCGTTGACCTCCGGCACCACCAGCGGCACCTCGTCGTCCATGCGGAACGCACCGGAGTTGTCCACCACCACCGCGCCGCGGGCGGCCGCGACCGGCGCCCACTCGGCCGAGACCTCGTCCGGCACGTCGAACATCGCCACGTCCACGCCGTCGAACGCGCCGGCCGCGAGCGCCCGCACCGGCACCTCGACGCCGCGCACCGGCAGCAACCGGCCGGCCGACCGGGCAGACGCGATCAGCCGCACCTCACCCCACGGGTCGGGGCCGACCGCGGCGCGCTCGGTGAGGATCGACAGCAGCACGGTTCCGACCGCGCCGGTGGCGCCGACCACCGCGACCGTCGGCCTGCGCGCGGTCATCTGGCCTCCTGGTGAGCGCCGGCCGGCCGTAACGGGCGGCACCGCCGCGCCGCTCCGCGTGGCGCCTGCGCCGGCGCGTCACGCCGGTCACGGTGCCGCCGCCGCCACCCGCCGCTCACCGGCCGGTCCCGGCGTAGACGGTGGCCTCGACGTCGCCGCCCAGGTCGAACGCGTCGTGCACGGCGGTCACCGCGGCCTGTACGTCCGAATCGCGGCAGACGATGGAGATCCGGATCTCCGAGGTGGAGATGATCTCGACGTTCACCCCCGCGTCGGCCAGCGCGCCGAAGAACGTCGCGGAGACACCGGGATGCGAGCGCATGCCGGCGCCGATCAGCGACACCTTGCCGATGTGGTCGTCGTAGAGCAGCGAGTCGAAGCCGACCGAGGCCCGCACCTTGTTCAGCGCAGCCATCGCCGCCGGCCCGTCGGTCTTCGGCAGCGTGAAGGAGATGTCGGTGCGCGAGGTCGCCGCCGCCGACACGTTCTGCACGATCATGTCGATGTTGACCTCGGCGTCGGCCAGGCACCGGAAGATCGCCGCCGCCTCACCCGGCTTGTCCGGCACGCCGACTACGGTGACCTTCGCCTCGCTGCGGTCGTGCGCGACACCGGTGATGATCGCCTGTTCCACGGGCAGTTCCTCCGTCGAGCCGATGACCAGCGTGCCGTCCAGTTGGGTGAACGACGAGCGGACGTGCACCGGGATGCCGTACCGCCGGGCGTACTCCACGCAGCGCAGCATCAGCACCTTCGCGCCGCAGGCCGCCATCTCCAGCATTTCCTCGTACGTGATCCGGTCCAGCCGGCGGGCCCGCGGGACCATCCGCGGGTCGGCCGTGTAGACGCCGTCCACGTCGGTGTAGATCTCGCAGACATCCGCGCCGAGCGCCGCGCCGAGGGCGACCGCGGTGGTGTCGGAGCCGCCCCGGCCCAGCGTCGTGATGTCCTTTGTGGACTGTGAGACGCCCTGGAAACCGGCCACGATGGCGATCGCGCCACCGTCCAGCGCGGTGCGGATGCGGCCGGGAGTGACGTCGATGATGCGGGCCTTGCCATGCGAGCTGTCGGTGATCACGCCGGCCTGCGAGCCGGTGAACGACCGCGCCTCGAAGCCGAGCGTCGATATCGCCATCGCCAGCAGCGCCATCGAGATCCGCTCACCGGCGGTGAGCAGCATGTCGAGCTCGCGCCCGGACGGCAGCGGCGAGACGTGCTTAGCCAGGTCCAGCAGCTCGTCGGTGGTGTCGCCCATCGCCGATACCACGACGACCACCTCGTGCCCCAGACGCCGGGTTGCGACGATGCGCTCGGCAACCCGCTTGATCCGCTCCGCGTCCGCGACCGAGGAGCCGCCGTACTTCTGCACGACGAGCCCCACCCGGACCCTCCTCGCTCGTCCTGACCAGATGCCTTCGCCACCCTACCGGCCCGGCCGGTGGCCCCCGACCCGATAAAACCCGCCGGAACCCCGCGGCCGGCGGCAACATCGCAGGGTCCGAGATCGTCATTCCACCGATCGGCCGAACGGGCGCGAAGCCCGAACGGCGGTCGCCCGGCGGGAGGATAGGTTGTGCCGATGACCGTGCCAGCCCGGCGCCCTTCCTCGCATCCCGGCGGGCTCCTCCGCTCGCCACGGCTCCCTGCGATGCTCACTCCGGAGCCCACCGCATGACCGAGCCGGACGTTCTTGGCGGCGCGCCGGTCGCGCCCGCCACTCCACCGCCCGGGGTGTGGGCCCGGGGGGTGCGCCGCTCGTTCGGCCCGGTGCACGCCGTACAGGGCGTCGACCTCGACGCTCCGGCCGGCCAGGTGACCGCGCTGGTCGGGCCGAACGGCTCCGGCAAGACCACGTTGCTGCTGGTACTGGCCACGTTGCTACGGCCGGACGCCGGAGACGTCCGGGTGGCCGGCTTCGACCCGATGACCCAGGCCGACCAGGTGCGGGCGCGGATGGGCTGGTCGCCGGACGTGTTCGGGCTCTACGACAACCTCACCGCCCGGGAGTACCTGGAGGTGATGGCCGCCGCGTACCGGGTGCCGGTGGACGCCCGCGCCGACCGCGCCAGCCACCTGCTGCAACTGGCCCGGCTGCCGGAGAAGGCCGACGTACCGGTGCACAGCCTGTCCCGCGGGCAGAAGCAGCGACTCGGCCTGGTCCGGGCGCTTGTGCACGACCCGACCGTGCTGCTGCTGGACGAGCCCGCCTCCGGGCTGGACCCACGCAGCCGCGCCGAGCTCCGCGAACTGCTCCGCGAACTGGCCGGCGAAGGCCGGACCGTCGTCGTCTCCAGCCACATCCTGTCCGACCTGGAAGAGGTCGCCGACCGGGTCGTGTTCGTCGACGCCGGCCGCACCGTCGGCCAGCACGACATCGACGACCTGCCGGCCAGCGAGGCCATCCGCACCTACCGGCTGCGCGCGCTCGACCTGGCCGGGATGCGGGCGGCGCTGGAACGGTCCGGCTGGCAGTGCACCGACGCCGGCCAGGCCGGGCTGGACGTGCAGGTCATCGGCGGCGAGCCGGAAGCCGCCCGGCTGCTGGCCAGCCTGGTCACCGCCGGCGTCCCGGTCACCGCGTTCGCCCCCCTCGGCGGCGCCCTCGAAGCCACCTACCTCGACCTCATGGAGGGCCGGTCATGAGCGAGCGTGCGATGACACAGCGCGCCTGGAGTCTCGTGCCGGGTCCGGACGCCAACCATCGGACGGCGCCCACTTCGCCCGGGGCGGCCACGGGGGCGGAGCCGGCATGAGCGGGGCTGACACGCTGCGCAGTGCCGGCGCCGGGGTCATGACCGTTGCCCGGTTGGAGTTCCGGCTGCGGATCCGGGCCGGGCGGTGGCGCTGGATGGTGGCCGCCTGGTTCGTGTTGCTGCTGGCGATCACCGGCCTGGTGCGCGCCTCGCTGACCGAGCGGAACCTGTCCCGCGACCAGGTGCAGGCCCGCGGCGCGGTCATGTTCGGCGTGGTGATGCTGATCGTGCTGGCGCTGGCGTTGCTGGTCAGCCCGGCGCTGGCGGCGCAGTCGGTGAACGGCGACCGGGAACGCGGCACGCTGGCCACGCTGCAGGTGACGCGGCTGCGGCCGGGCGAGATCGCGGTCGGCAAGCTGCTCGCGTCCTGGGGCACCGCACTGGTGTTCCTCGCGGTCACGCTGCCGCTGGCGCTCTGGTGCTTCGCCGAGGGCGGCCTGTCGGTGCTGCGCGTGTTCGGCGTCTACCTGGTGACCACGCTGCTGCTCGGGGTGATCTGCTCGCTCGCGCTGGGCCTGTCGGCGCTGCTGGCGCGCAGCACCACGTCCGGCGTCCTGGCCTACCTGACCGTGTTCGCCCTGTCGGTCGGCACGTTCATCGCCTTCGGCCTGGCCACCGTGCTGACCCAGGAACATGCCAAGGCCAGCAGCGTCAGCTGCTCGTACGACGAGAACGGCAACGAGGTGCCCGGCTCGTGCGTGAAGCAGGAGTACGAGGCGTCGGTGCCGCGCACCGACCGCACCTGGTGGCTGCTCGCGCCGAACCCGTTCGCGGTGCTGGCCGACTCGGCGCCGGCGGGGCCGACGCGGGAGATCCGGCAGCCGGACGGCCGGGTGGTCGAGGAAGGCGTCTCGCTCGACCCGCTCGGCGCGATGTCCCGGGCGCTGCACCAGATCCGGGTCAAGCCGACGCTGCAGGACAACGGCCTGAGCACCTTCTACGACGTCCCGGACGGCGTGGTCGGCAGCTCGGTCTGGCCCACCGGCCTGATCATCGACCTGCTGCTCGGCGCCGGCGCGCTCTGGCTGACCGCCCGCCGGCTGCGCACGCCGACGTACAAGCTCGCCCGCGGGCAGCGCATCGCCTGACCGTTCCGTCCGGCGCCGCCGTGTCGGCACCGGGATCCGGGAGCCACAGCCGGCCGGACCAGCCGCGCCCGCACCCGTCCGCCCGGCCGCCCAGACGGGCGGTGCCAGCGGATACCTGCTGGCCCCGGCCGGCCAGCACGTTGGGTGATGCGTCAGGTTTGGCGCTCGCCCGGCGCTGGTAAGGTAACGCTGATGTCACGCGGCCTCCTTCTTATTGGCCGCGGCGGGGGCCCGTAGCGGGCTGGCTCTCCTGCCGCGGGTGAGCGGTCTGCGCCGGCCCACGGTCCCTGGACGAATCACCGTCCCGGCGACCTTCCCGGCCGACCGCCTCCGAGGAGACGTCCGTGTCCATCAACCGCTACCAACCGCCTGTACAGCAGCCGTC
>JBBWZH010000574.1:0-20196 GCA_039648995.1 Mycobacteriales bacterium | reverse complement strand
CGTCACCGGCCAGCGGTGGCGGCGGTCAGGGGTCGGGGCGGGCGAGGCGGCCGATGAGTTCGATCACGTCCTCGGCGAGTTGGCGGGCGGCGCGTTCGGAGCTCTGCACGGCGACCTCGCGGCCGGCCTCGCTGATCACGGTGGTGAGCACCAGGGTGAGGGCTTCGCCGAGGCGGTGCCGGCCGCCGTCGTGGCCGAGCAGCGCGCCGTTGCGGCGCACCCAGGCGCGGAACCGCCGGCGGGCGACCAGTTCGAAGCCGGGCGGCCCGCCGCCGGGCAGGAACAGCCGGGCCACGTCCCGGTCCGCCCAGCAGCCGAGCAGGTACGCCCGGGCGCCGGCCAGGAACTGGGTCAGCTCATCCGGCTCGCCGGCCGCCCGCGCCTCCCGCACCGCGGCCGCCGCCCGCGCCTCCTGCCGGGACTGGTAGTCGTCGAACAGGGCGAGGTACAGGTCGGCCTTGCCGCCGAAGTGGTGGTAGAGGCTGCCGACGCTGGCGCCGGCCCGGCCGACCACATCGGTCACGTTCGCCTCGGCGAAACCGGATGCCGCGAACACCTCGCGGGCCGCGTGCAGCAGCGCGGCACGGGTCTGCAGCGCGCGGTCGCTCGGGACGGACACCACCCTCGCCCACCCCCTCCGGGTGAACAGTCTGCCTGATGACCGCCGCCCACGGCCGCGGCGTCCGGCGCGCACCCGGGCGGCCGGCATGACCGCCGGCAGGGCTCAGCGGCGGGCGGCGCCGGCCGATGAGTCCGGTCGGGGGACCGCGAGGATGCGCGGCCGGTAGCGGGTCGGGGACGGACGGTGGCACTGTGCGCAGGTTGGTGAATACCGGACGACCGCGCCCGGACGCCGCCGGGTGGCGTTGGGTCGGTCGCTTCCGGCCGCACCGGGCACTCGCCACGTCCGCCCTGCTCAGCGCGGCGTCGACGATCTGGTTCCTGGTGATCCTCGGCGCCGGCCGCGCGGTGGGCCCGCTGCCGGTGCTGTGGGCGGTGCAGCCGGCCATCGCGACGCTGGCCGCGGGGGCGCTGTGGCAGGCCGGCTCGGGCCCGGGGCTGAGCCGGGGAGCCAGCCGGTTCTGGCACTCGCTGGCCGTCGCGACCGAAGTGGTCGGGGCGGCGGCGATCGCCAACGCGCACGACGCGCTGAAGGCCGCGGGGCAGCCGCCGCAGTTGGGCCCGGTCACCGCGGGGCTCTACAGCCTCTCCCTGCTGATCGCGATCTGGACGCTGTGCCGGTTGCCGATGGGCGCGAGCAGCCGGGTGGAGCGGCTGACGATCCTGCTGGACGCGAGCACGGTGATGCTCGCCGCCGGCGTGTTCATCTGGACTTTCGTCGGCGGGCCGGCGGCCCGCCAGCAGGCCGACAGCCTGCAGTCGCTGGTCACCGGGCTGTCCATCACGGTGCTGCCGCTGGTGGTGCTGTTCGGGCTGGCCAAGGTGGCGCTGTCCGGCGCCAACGTGGTCGACGTCCGCGCGCTGCGGCTACTCGGCGCGGCCATGCTGATCGGCAGCATCGGCTCGGCTCCGGCGCCACTGCTGGCCGACCGGCCCTACGTCAACGTCGGGTACTACGTGACGCCGCTGACCTGCCTGTTCATGCACCTCGGCGCCCGGCGGCAGCTGGCCGCCAGCCGCCGGCCGGAACGGCGCGCCGCCCGGGCCCGGGGCGGTCAGCGCGGCCGGCGGACGTTCACCGTGCTGCCCTACGTCGCGATCGTCGCCACTGACGCACTGCTATTCACCCGGCGCGACGACGAGCTGGTGGTGCCGGTCGGCGTGGTCGGCCTGACCACGCTCGTGGTGATGCGGCAGCTGATGACGTTCCGGGAGAACGGCCGGTTGCTGACCCGGCTGGACCACGGGGCGTCCCACGACTCGCTCACCCAGCTGGCCAACCGCGACCTGCTCGGCGTCCGGCTGGCCGGGGCGCTGGCCGGCTGCGTGGCCGACCGGCTGGTGAGCGTGATCCTGATCGACCTGGACGACTTCAAGATGGTCAACGACGCGCTGGGGCACGGCATCGGCGACGCGCTGCTCGTCGACGTGGCCGGCCGGCTGACCGCCGGCGTCCGCTCCGGCGACACGGTGGCCCGCCTCGGTGGCGACGAGTTCGCGGTGCTGCTGGACGGCGCCACCCGGCACGAGGTGGACGACGTCGCCGACCGGTTGCTGGCCGCGCTCTCCCCGCCGGCCCGGGTGGCCGGGCACGAGCTGCTGGTCCGGGCCAGCCTGGGGATCGCCGCCGGCACGCCGGCCAGCGACGGCAACGAGCTGGTACGGCAGGCCGACGTGGCGATGTACGCGGCCAAGGCGGCCGGCGGCAGCCGGTACGTGCACTACACGGCCGTGCTGGACGTGGGCCTGGCCGAGCAGCCGCGGATCGGCGCCGAGCTTCGGCAGGCCATCGAGGAGGGGCAGCTGCGGCTGGCGTACCAGCCGCTGGTGTCGCTCGCGGACGGCCGGATCACCGGGGTGGAGGCGCTGGTCCGCTGGGCGCACCCGACCCGCGGGCTGCTGGCGCCGGCCGGGTTCATCCCGGTCGCCGAACGCACCGGCCTGATCGTCCCGCTCGGCCGCTGGGTGCTGCGCGAGGCGTGCCGGCAGGCGGCCCAGTGGACGGTCGACTACGGGCCGGCCGCGCCCAGCCGGCTGAACGTGAACGTGTCCGCCGCGCAGCTGTACGAGCCGGGGTTCGCCACCGAGGTCGCGGCGGCGCTGGCCGACTCCGGGCTGCCGCCGCACCGGCTCACCCTGGAGATCACCGAGACGATGGCCGCGACGCTGGTCGGCTCGGTGCCGCACCTGGCCGCGCTGCGCGGGCTCGGCGTCCGCATCTCGCTGGACGACTTCGGCACCGGGCAGTCGTCGCTCAGCCTGCTGCAGACCTGCCCGGCGGACGAGCTGAAGCTGGACCGCACGTTCACCCAGGCCGACCCGGTCGCGCACCGGTCCACCGTGGCCGCCGCGGTCGCCCACCTCGGCCAGGCGTTCGGGCTGGACCTGGTCGCCGAGGGTGTGGAGACCGAGGCCCAGGCCGACCGGCTGCGCGCGCTCGGCTACCCGGTCGCGCAGGGGTACCACCTGGGCCGCCCCATGCCGGCCGACGCGATCGGCGCCCTGTTCGGCCGCGCCACCCTCCCCGCCGCCCGCTGACCCCGCCCCGCCCGCTGACCCGCCCACCCGCTGACCGGCCACCCGCTGACCGGCCACCCGCTGACCGGCCACCCGCGGCCGTCGTCCGGACCGGTGCCGCGGGTGCGTCAGCGCAGCCGGTCGGCGATGTCCGGTACGTGCCGGTAGGCCGCCATCGGCGGCCGGTGGTACCCGTCGTCGGCCTGCAGCGGCGGCAGCTTCAGCGGCTTGGGCCGGTCACCGCGGTAGGGCACCTGCCCGAGCAGGTGGGTGATCAGGTTGATCCGCGCCGCCCGCTTGTCGTCGGCCTCGACCACGTACCAGGGCGAGATCGGGGTGTCGGTGTGCGCGAACATCTCGTCCTTGGCCCGGGAGTAGTCGTACCAGTGGGTGCGGGCGGCCAGGTCCATGTCGGACAGCTTCCAGCGCTTGGCGGGATCCTTGGCCCGGTCCTTGAACCGCTGCAGCTGGCCCTCGGCCGAGATGGACAGCCAGTACTTGACCACCCGGATGCCCGATTCGATCAGCATCGTCTCGAACACCGGGGCCTGCAGCAGGAACTGCCGGTGCTCGGCCGGGGTGCAGAAACCCATCACCCGCTCGACGCCGGCCCGGTTGTACCAGGACCGGTCGAACAGCACGATCTCGCCCGCCGCCGGCAGGTGCTCGACGTACCGCTGGAAGTACCACTGTGTGCGTTCCCGCTCGGTCGGCGCGGCCAGCGCCACCGTCCGGCACCACCGGGGGCGCAGCGTCTGGGTGATCCGCTGGATGGTGCCGCCCTTGCCGGCGGTGTCCCGGCCCTCGAACAGCACCACCAGCCGGTAGCCGGTGTTGATCACCCAGTCCTGCATCGCGACGAGTTCGACCTGCAGCGCCCGCAACCGGCGCTCGTAGGCGCCGCGGGGGATCCGTTCACCCGGCACCGGCTGGCTGTCCGACATCGCTCCAGCATCGTCGGTCGGCCACCCGCCGACCAGGGCAGGAGGTCATGCCGGGCCAACCGGCGGTCGCCGCGGGTCGCCGGCGCGCATAGGGTGGCTGCTGTCGATCTTGGTACCCGGGGCCGCGCGGGCACCGGCCGCCGCTCCGCCTGGCGGACCGGCCGGCGATGCGGTAACCAGGTGCGGGACGGGCGGCCGGCGACGGGAGGGTCCACTGTGGACGCGCTGCGGGGCGGCCCGGAGCTGAAGCAGGAGCGGCGGCTGGTCACCGCGGTGCCCGGGCCCCGGTCGGTGGCGCTGCTGACCCGGCGGGACGCGGCGGTGGCCCGGGGCGTGGCGGTCACCCTGCCGGTGTTCGTGACCGCGGCCGGCGGCGGCGTGCTGGTGGACGTCGACGGCAACTCGCTGATCGACTTCGGCTCCGGCATCGCGGTGGCCAGCGTCGGCAACGCGGCCGACCACGTGGTCGCCGGGGTGCGCGAGCAGGTCGGCCGGTTCACCCACACCTGCTTCATGATCACGCCGTACGAGGGGTACGTCGCGGTCTGCGAGGAGCTGGGCCGGCTCACCCCGGGCGGGCACGAGAAGCGGTCGGCGCTGTTCAACTCCGGCGCGGAGGCGGTGGAGAACGCCGTCAAGATCGCCCGCGCGCACACCGGCCGGCCGGCGGTGATCGCGTTCGAGCACGCCTACCACGGCCGGACCAGCCTCACGATGGCGCTCACCGCGAAGGACATGCCGTACAAGCACGGGTTCGGGCCGTTCCCGGCGGAGATCTACCGGATGCCGATGGCCTACCCGTTCCGCTGGCCGACCGGGCCGGAGCACTGCGGGCCGGAGGCGGCCGAGCAGGTGATCACCGCGATCCGGTCCCAGGTCGGCACCGGCAACGTGGCCGCGCTGGTGATCGAGCCGATCCAGGGCGAGGGCGGGTTCGTGGTGCCGGGCGCCGGGTTCCTGCCGCGGCTGGCCGAGTTCTGCGCCGAGGCCGGGATCGTCTTCGTGGCGGACGAGATCCAGACCGGGTTCGGCCGCACCGGCGCCTGGTTCTGTTCCGAACACGAGGGCGTCGTGCCGGATCTGATCACCACCGCGAAGGCCATCGCCGGCGGGTTGCCGCTGGCCGCGGTCACCGGCCGGGCCGAGATCATGGACAGCGTGCACCCTGGCGGGCTGGGCGGCACCTACGGCGGCAACCCGGTCGCCTGCGCCGCCGCGCTGGGCGCGATCCGCACGATCGAGGAGCAGGACCTGGTCGGCGCCGCCCGCCGGATCGAGGCGGTCATGCTGCCCCGGCTGCGCGCGCTGCAGGCCACGCACCCGGCCATCGGCGACGTCCGGGGCCGCGGCGCGATGCTGGCCGTGGAGATCGTCCGGCCGGGCACCAAGGACCCCGACCCGGCCACCACCCAGGCGGTGGCCCGGGCCTGCCACGCCGCCGGCCTGGTGGTGCTGACCTGCGGCACGTTCGGCAACGTGCTGCGGTTCCTGCCGCCGCTGGTGATCGGTGAGCACCTGCTCACCGAGGGCCTGGACGTGCTGGCGGCGGTCTTCGCCACCGCCGCGCCAGCCTGACCGCGGATACGAGAGGGAGACACACATGGCTGACCGGGTGCTGCGGAACTTCGTCGACGGCAAGCAGGTCGACGCGCTGGACGGCCGGACCGCGCCGCTGATCGACCCGAGCACCGGCGAGGTGTTCGCCGAGGCGCCGGTGTCCGCCGCCGCCGACGTGGACGCGGCCATGCGGGCCGCCGAGCGCGGCTTCGAGACCTGGCGGGACGCCACCCCGAGCGAGCGCAGCCGGGCGCTGCTGCGGATCGCGGACGTGATCGAGGCGCGGGCCGAGGAGTTCATCGCGGCCGAGGCGCAGAACACCGGCAAGCCGCTCGGGCTGACCCGGACCGAGGAGGTGCCGCCGATGGTGGACCAGATCCGGTTCTTCGCCGGTGCCGCCCGGGTGCTGGAGGGCCGGTCCGCAGGCGAGTACCTGACCGACCACACCTCGTTCGTCCGGCGCGAGCCGGTCGGCGTCTGCGCCCAGGTCACGCCGTGGAACTACCCGATGATGATGGCGGTCTGGAAGTTCGCGCCGGCGATCGCGGCGGGCAACAGCGTGGTGCTCAAGCCGTCCGACACCACGCCGGTGACCACGCTGATGATGGCCGAGATCGCCGCCGAGTTCCTGCCGCCCGGCGTGCTCAACGTGGTCTGCGGCGACCGCGACACCGGCCGCGAGCTGATCCGGCACCCGGTGCCGCGGATGGTCTCGATCACCGGCTCGACCCGGGCCGGGCGGGAAGTCGCCGTGGCCGCGGCCGACGACCTCAAGCGGGTGCACCTGGAGCTCGGCGGCAAGGCGCCGGTGATCGTGTTCGACGACGCGGACGTGGCCAAGGCGGCCGAGGCGATCGCGGTCGCCGGCTACTTCAACGCCGGCCAGGACTGCACGGCCGCGACCAGGGTGCTGGCCGGGCCGCGGGTGCACAGCGACTTCGTCGACGCGCTCACCGAGCAGGCCAGGGGCACCGTGGTCGGCCCGCCCGCGAACTCCGACGCGCTGTACGGCCCGCTGAACAACGCCACCCAGCTCGGCCGGGTCAGCGGCATGCTGGACCGCACCCCGGACCACGCGCACGTCACCACCGGCGCCCGCCGGGTCGGCGACCGCGGCTACTTCTACGCCCCGACCGTCGTCGCCGGGCTGCGCCAGGAGGACGAGATGATCCAGTCGGAGATCTTCGGCCCGGTCATCACCGTCCAGCATTTCGACGCCGAGGACGAGGCGCTGCGCTGGGCCAACGACGTCGAGTACGGGCTGGCCGCGTCGGTCTGGACCACCGACCACGGCCGGGCCATGCGGATGGCCCGCCGGCTGGACTTCGGCTGCGTCTGGATCAACACGCACATCCCGCTGGTGGCCGAGATGCCGCACGGCGGGTTCAAGCACTCCGGGTACGGCAAGGACCTGTCCATGTACGGGCTGGAGGACTACACCCGGGTCAAGCACGTGATGAGCTACCTGGGCGAAGCCCCATGAGCACAGCCGACTGGCTCCGGTCAGCCGAGCACCGCCCGGTAGGTGCGCATCGCCCAGTCCAGCCCGCCCAGGTAGGCCCGGGCCAGCTCGGTGCCCGAGATCGCCGGCTCGGTCGGGTGGGGCTCGGTGCCCCGCTCGTACGCCCGCACCGCGGCCAGCACGGTGCCCAGCTTGCCGCCGCCGTCCACCAGCGCCCGCGCCACCTCCTCGGTCAGCGGCAGCTGCGCGCTGAGCTCGGACATCGGCGTGGCCAGCAGGTCACCGACGCCGATCAGCATGCCCAGGGTGAACGCGGACGCCGCGTCCGCACCGACCCGCTCGGCCAGCAGCTGGCACATCCGGGCCCGGGACAGGATCGGCACCACGTGTTCCTCGCCGGACGCGCCCAGGTCGCTCATCGCCATCAGGGACAGCCACTGCAGCAGCCGGGTGGTGCCCAGCACCATGATCGCCTCCTGCACCGAGGACACCGGCCGGCGCCGGCCCACCGCGGCCGAACTGGTCGCGCGCAGTATCCGGTACGACAGCGCGGGGTCGAGCAGCACGATCGAGGTGATCTGGTCCAGGTCCACGTCCGGCCGGCCCAGGTAGCCGAGCAGCTCGACCCGGCGTAACCGGGTCGGCGACAGCGCCGCGGCCGACAGCACCTGCGGCCGGCCGAGCAGGTAGCCCTGGAACAGCTCGAAGCCCAGGTCGCGGGCGAAGCACAGGTCCTCGTCGGTCTCCAGCCGCTCGGCCAGCAGCGTGAGGTTCGGGTACTGCCGGCAGAACTCCACCGCGGCCGTGACCAGCGCCGAGTCCATGTCCGCGACCTCGATCTTCACGTAGCTGGCCAGCGGCAGCAGCCGCTCGTGCCCGCCGCCGAGCTCGAAGTCGTCCAGCGCGATCGCGTAGCCGAGCTCGGTCAGCGCCCGGACGCCGGCCAGCACCTCGTCGTCGACGGTGACGGTCTCCAGCACCTCCAGCACGGCCAGGCCGGGTTCGAACGGCACCGCCAGCCGACCGACCAGGAAGTCGCGGGTCAGGTTCACGAAGCCGAGCCGCCTGCCGAGCAACTGCTCCAGCCCGAAGTCGGTGAACGCGCTGACGATCACCTGGCTGCTCGCCCCCGAGCCGTTCTGGCTCGCGCTGGTGGCCCGCTCACCGGACCGGAACAGCAGCTCGTACCCGACAAGCTCATTGTCGCGGTTCCATATCGGCTGCCGGCCGACGTGCACGAACTGGTCGGTCAGCCGCCGTGCCGCGCCGACCCGCATGTAATCGCTATTCGGTCGCTCGCCGGGGGTGCTGAGGAGAAGCCTCAGCCCTCCCGGCGCACCGCCTCGGCCCAGCCGCGGTGCTCCCGCTGCGCCCAGCTGGCCGGCACCTGGCCGGTCCGCATGCCGCGCCGGGCCTCCCGGTCGTGGTAGGCGAAGTACAGGTGGCCGAGCACTACCACGCCGACCGCGGCGGACAGCCAGTCGTGCACGAACGTGGCGCCGGTGCGCAGGTACAGCGGCCAGTGCTGGCCGTACTGCATGATCACGCCGGTGCCCAGCATCACGATGATCGCGCCGACGGTGAACGCGGCGTTCAGCTTCTGGCCGGCGTTGAACTTGCCCACCTTGAGCCGGCCGGAGCGCCGGTCCCGGCTGCGCAGCCACTCGCCGTCCACCGGGTGGAACCGGTTCAGCTCGCGCACGTCGGCCCGGAACGCCGCGGACAGCCAGCCGGCCAGCGCCGGCACCGGCAGACCCAACCCGGCCAGGACGTGCACCCGGACCACCAGCGCCCGCCGGCCGACCAGCACCGCGAGCGGGCCGAAGTACAGGATCGCGGCGGTGGCCAGGCAGGCTCCCAGCAGCACCGCGGTGCCCCGGTGCACCCAGCGCTCGGCCTGGGTGAACCGCTCCAGCGTGCCGGCGCGGCTAGTGCGTCGGCTCATCGTCACGCCCGTTCGAGCGGCCGACCCAGGCGTCCACGTCGTAGCCGAGCTGTTCCCAGTAGCCCGGGGTGACCTGGTCGGTGAGCTCGATCCGGTCCAGCCACTTGATCGACTTGTAGCCGTACATCGGGGCCACGTACAGCCGCACCGGCCCGCCGTGGTCGTTGCTCACCGGGCCGCCGAGCATGCGGGTGGCCACCAGCACGTCCCGCCGCCGGGCCTGGTCGAGCGTGAGGCTCTCGGTGTACTGCCCGTCGAACGAGCCGAACCGGACCGCGCTTGCCCCCGGCCGCACGCCGACGTGCTCGAGCAGGTCGGGCAGGGCCACGCCGGCCCAGTGCACGTCCGGGACGCGCCAGCCGGTGACGCACTGGAAGTCGGCGGTGATCGCGGTCTGCGGCAGCTGCGCGAGCCCGGCCATCGACAGCGTGACCGGCCGGTCGATCATGCCGCTGACCGTCAGCTGGTAGTCCGCGGCGGTGCGTTTCGGCACCGGTCCGGTCACCGAGTAGTACCGGAACCCGCCGCCGGCCGGGACGAGCTGCGTCAGCCCGGTCGGGTCACGGTTGCCGATATAGCCCAGCGCCCGCTGCTCCCCGGCCGACAGCCAGCGCCCGGTGACGACGCCGATCGCGCCGAGACCGACCATGCCGAGCACCACTCGCCGGCCCACCGGCGCGCCGTCCGTACGCACGGTCTGATCCTGCGCCTCGGACAGCGCCTATGGCGAGCCCGGGGTCGATCCGTTCGCAACTCGTCAGAACTCCGACCGCCGCCCGCCCCGCCCGGCACCCCCGGCTGACGCCGCCACGCCCCGACCCCCCGGCTCCGCCGCCCACACCCCGGTACCCCACCCGGAAAGTACCAACTTCCGTCGGCCGGGCAGCCGGCTGCCCGCTGCGCCGGGAGCGCGCAACGCTCCACCTCCGGGTGGGGTGCCGGGGTGTGGGCGGCGTCAGCCGGGCGTGCCCGGGGATCGGCGGCGTGAGCGGGTCGGGCGCCGGTGTGGGCGTCGGAGCCAGGGGTGGAGTGCCGGCGTGCGCGGCGGAGCCAGGGCGGGGCGCCGGGCGGGCGGCGGAGCCAGGGGCGGGTGCCAGGGGTGGGCGGCGAGGGGTTAGCGGCGGGGCCGGCGGGGGCGTCGGGTGCTGGCGGCGGCGCGGGTCGGGCCGGCGGGTGCCGGGTGCCGGCCCACCGCGGCGGCCATCGCCTGCAGGTGCCGGGTGGTGCGGTGCTGCGCCATGCCGACGTCGCCGGAGATGATCGCCTCGGCGATGCCGCGGTGCACGCTGGCCACGTCGTCGGTCAGCGCGTCGCGGACGGAGGTGGCCGCGGTGGCGTCGACCAGCCCGCCGCTGCCCAGGAACGCGGCCGCGGACAGCCGGGTCATCACGTCGGTGAACAGCTCCAGCGCCGGGTTCCCGGACAGCTGCGCGACGACTAGGTGGAAGTAGTGGCTGTTCACGTCGGCCTGCTCGGTGCCGGCCGCCTCGTGGTCCAGCACCTCGCGCAGCCGGCCGATGCCACGCTCGTCGATCCGTTCGGTGGCCGATTTGACCGCCGCCAGTTCCAGCGCGATCCGGGCCTCGAACAGCTGGCCGGGGCTGACCTGCCGGTACCGCAGGTGCAGCGTGGCCGCGCGGGTCACCGCCTCGGCGTCCGGCTCGGCCACCACCAGGCCGCCGCCCGGGCCGCGCCGCATGTGCGCGACGTGATCGTGCTCTAACAGCCGCACCGCCTCGCGCAGCACCGCGCGGCTGACCCCGTACTCGGCGAGCAGGTCCGCCTCGGAACCGATCACCATGCCGAGCGGCCAGCCCCGCTCGATGATGGCCAGCTCGATCTTGGCAGCTGTCTGCTCGGCGAGCTTCATGCGTTCACCGCCGTCTGACCGGCCGGCCGGCGGGCGGGCGGGCTCGGTCGTTGGTCGTCCGGAGCGCTGACGGGCCCCGGGTGCACAGGGGCCGATTAAGACATAATGCCAGGGCTCGGGCGTAGTCATGTCGGGCGGTAGCAGATAGTGCCTAGATGGGTGGACGGGCAGCAACCGGTCGAGCCGGTCAACCACTCGTTCGGGTCGCGTTCGACTGTTCGCTGGCCGCCCGGCCCGGCTGCCCTACGGACCCGGCTGCCCGGCTCAGCTGCCCGGCTGGTCGCGCCGATCCGTCTGGTCGGCCAGGAACCGCTCCAGCTCGGCGCCCAGCTCCTCGGCGGTGGGCAGCCGGCCGTCGCCCTCGTGCAGCAGGTTGGTCTGCTCGCGGCCGCGGACGAACGCGTCGTACTGCTCCTCCAGCGCCCGCACCACCGCGGCCACCTCGTCCGACTGGCTCACCTGCTCGTCGATCTCGGAGCGCACAGCGGCCGCCGCCGCCTGCAGTTCGTCCACCGGCAGCCGCAGCCCGGTGGACGTGGCCACCGACCCCAGCAGCACCTCGGCCGCGTCCGGGTAGTCGGTCTGCGACAGGTAGTGCGGGACGTGCACGGCGAACCCCACGGCGTCCCGGCCGGCCTGGCCGAGCTGGTATTCGAGCAGGTGGCTGACGCTGCCGGGCACCTGCACCCGCTGCAGCCAGGGCCGGTGCCCGCTGATCAGGGCCGGCCGGGTGGCGTGCGCGGTCACCCCGATCGGCCGGGTGTGCGGCACCGCCATCGGGATCGCGTTGAAGCCGATCGTGAGCCGGACGTCGAAGCGCTCGATGAGCGCCCGCACCGCGGCGGTGAACCGCTCCCACTGCAGGTCCGGCTCAGGGCCGGCGAGCAGCAGGAACGGGGTGTCGCCGGCGTCGCGGAGCGCCAGCAACTGCAGCTCCGGCGCCTCGTAGCTCTCCCAGTGGTCCTCGATGAACAGCATCACCGGCCGGCGGGACCGGTAGTCGAGCAGCTGGTCGATGTCGAACGTGGCCACCGGCTGCGAGTCGCGGGTGGCCAGCAGGTGCTCGCGGGCCAGCCGGGCGGCGCCGCCGGCGTCGACGAAGCCGCTCATCGCCAGCACCAGCACCGGCTGGTCCAGCTCGGGCACGTCGTCGGCGAGTTGGTAGAGCTCGTGTGGATCGAGCACAGGTCAGGACTCCTTCACCGGTCGGCGGCGCTGCGCGGGGCGGCAGCGGCCCGGCCGGGTCGCGCGGTCAGCCTCTAGCCTGCCGCATCAACCCGGCCGGGCGCGCGGCGGAACCCGTCAGCGGCCCCAGACCTGCGCCAACCGGCTCGCCCGCCGATCTATTTCGCCGGCTCCCGGCCGGCGCCGGTCAGCCGAACAGGGTCGCCCCGAACAGCGTCTGGTGGAAGGTCGCGGCCGGGTCCGCCGGCGCCGCCGAGCGGCACCAGACGAGGTAGAGCAGGCCGCGGCTGGCGGCACTGCCGATGTAGTCGCCGGGGAAGATGCCGCCGGCCTGGGCGGCGAAGCGCAGGTCGGACAGCGGGCCGACGGAGACCGGCCGACCGAAGTGCGCCCCGCGGTCCACCGACGCGGACACCTGCTGCTGGACGAACCGGCCCGCCGCGACCGTCGTGTCGCGGGTGCCGTACGAGACGAACACCCGGCCGCCGTACGCGGTCACGTCGACGTTCACCCGGTCCAGGCCGGGCCGGTCGCTGCGGCTCACCTCGATCGGCGCCGACCAGTGCCGGCCGTCGGACGACCGGGAGAGGTTGACCACGTCGGGCTCGACGTCGGTCCAGGCCGCGTACAGCAGGCCCGTGCGCGGGTCGGCGATCGCGGACGGCAGGCAGCAGCGGATGCCGGCCGGGCCCTCGCCGATCCGGTCGGTGATCGTCGTCTCCGGGCTCCAGGTGGCGCCGCCGTCCCGGGAGGTGGTGGCCACCAGCGTGTCGCCCACCGGCTCCGGGTCAGCGGCCGGCGCCGCGGCCGGCGTCCGGCCGGCGCTTCCCGGCCGGCTCGGCCGGGCCTGGGCGCCGACCTGGTGCTCCGGCTCCTCGCCACCGCCGCCGGGGCCGAAGTCGAGGTACGCGTCGGTGATCGTGCCGTCGGGCCGGAGCATCGGCTGCGAGCCCTGGGTGTTCGCGTGCGGAGGGGAGACCGAGGTGCGCGGGCTCCAGTGCCGGCCGCGGTCGTCCGACCAGCGCACCATCTGCGGTGAGCCGGCGTCGTTGCCCGCCTCGTCGGTCAGGAACGCGGTCCAGAACTGGTAGAGCCGGCCGCGGTGCCGGCTGGTCGGCGAGGTGTCCACCACCAGCCAGTTCTTGTCGTTGGAGAACGCGCAGGTGTCGCTGAAGTCGGCCAGCACCGGTGGGCCGAACGTGCGGCCGCCGTCGGTGGACCGGGAGACGCCCACCGCACTGGGGCAGTCCAGGGTGAACAGCAGGGTTGAGATGTAGACGGTGCCGTCCGGGCCGAACGCGACGACCGGGTCGGACACCCGGTCCCACACCCCGCCGTTCGCGACGGTGAGGCCGGGCATCGGGGCGTGCTGCCAGTGCAGGCCCGCGTCATGGGTCCAGGAGTAGGAGATGTCGACGGCGCCGCCGTCCGGGAAGCGGCCGTCGTGCGCCACCGCGACGGCGATCCGGGGGTCGAGCGGGGAGACCGCGATATCCGGCTCGACGAGCGTGTCCGGCTCCGAACCGGGTTGCGGCGCGATGTCCTGCGCGGCGATCTGCCCGACCCGCAGCGGGATCGGGAACCCCAGGGCCTGGGGCTGGTTCTGGGCTCCGGGCTGCGCGCCAGGTGCGGCCGCCGCCACGCCGGGTGCCAGCGCGACGGCTGCCGCGGCGACCACCGCGACGGTACGGACGAGCCCGGATCGGGTGCGCTGCACGGCGCCTCCTCTGCTCGGCGATTGGGTCAGCGTTGCACAGCGGAAAACCGGGCGACAGTGGCAAAGCGGCCGGCCCTGCCGGGTCGGTGGCGGTCAGCGGTGCCGGCGGCCCAGCCAGGCGCGCAGTTCGGGCCAGACCGCCCCGTCCTCGCCGCCGAGCCGCCACAGGAACACGCCGCCGAGGTGGTACTTCCTGGCCACCTCGAGCTTGCCGGTGAGGCTGCGGGCGTCCTCCCACCAGACGGTGTGCTGCTGGCCGTCGTCGTCGCGGTACCGGAACCAGGGCGACTGGTCGTCGGCCCGCCACACGGTCGCGTGGTAGTGGGTGGCGAGCGCCAGCGCGGTCTTGTCGTCCACCGTGGTGCCCGACCGGCCGACCCAGTCGTAGCCGAGCAGCACGGCGCCGAGAACGACCTTGGCGGCCGGGATCTGGGTCACCGTCCAGGCGATCACGTCGTCCACCCATCCGGCCGGGGCGACCGCGCCCGGCGGCGAGTCGGCCCAGTGGTAGTCGTAGGCCATCACCCGGACCTCGTCCGCGACCTCGCCGATCGCCCGGAAGTCCTGCGCCTGGTTCCGCTCGTCGTAGCCGGCGTCGGACAGCTTCGGGTGCACCGAGGTGGTCAGCAGCTTGCCGTTGCCGTGCAGCGCGGCGGCCAGCTGGCGGAGGAAGGCCGAGTACGCGTCCCGGTCGGCCGCGCGGAGGCTCTCGTAGTCCAGGTCGATGCCGTCGTAGCCGCCGGTGATGGCCAGGTCCAGCAGCGCGCGCACGTGCCGGCGGGTGGCGACCGGGTCGTGCAGCAGGGCGCTGACGATCTCCACCGGCACCTCGTCGCTGATGTTGGTCACGGTCGGCATGACCCGGATGCCGTGGCTCTGCAGCATCCGGACGGCGCCGGGGTCGATCTTCGTCTGGCTCGGGTCGGCCCGGACGACGCCGCCAGACCGGTCCGGCGCGTACCAGAACGGGCTGACCTCGTCGAACATCCGCACGTTCCGGGTCACGCTGGCGAAGCCCCGGCGCTGATCCCAGTACGGGACGTAGCCGACCAGCTTCGGGCGCCCCGCCGGCCCGGCCGCCGGCACCGGTGCCTCCGACCGCGGCGCCGAGCCCCCCGGTATCGGCTCAACGGTCACCACCAGAGCCAGCCACAGCAGCAACGCGCCGGCCAGCGTTGTCGCTGCAACCGGCGCCATCTTCCGCAACTTCGGTCTCATCGCCTACCACCGTGGCATGCCAGCGTCCGGCGCGGGGCCGGTCTGTTGCCCGGCCGGCACCCGGCCGGGCTCTTCTCCGGCCGGCACCCTGCCCGGCGGCTGTCCAGCCGGCACCCAGCCGGGCTGTCGTCCTCCCGGCCCGCGGCCGGGTTGCTGTGCGGCCCGCGTCCGGGCCGGTGTCGGTCCGCTCGGCGTCCGGGGCGGGGGTGGCCCGGCCGGGTTGCCGGTTGGCGTCCGGGGCTGGGGCGGGCGGCCGGCCGGCCGGCCGGCGCGGTCGGTTGGCGCCCAGCCGGTCCGCCAGCCGGCGTAGCCCGGCGGCAGCGGGGCGAGCCGGGGTGGCGCCAGCCGCGGCACCGTCTGATCGACGTCGGTCGCCGGCCGGTGGTCCGGGCGTCGCGGTGCCGGGACGGTCCGCCGCAGCCGCCGGCTCACCCACGGGCTGCCCGGTTCGCTCACGGACGCCGCCGCCGCCGCCGCGGCGGCGGCCCGCACCCCGAAGGCGGCCGGCACCCCGACCGGCTCGGGCACCGGGCGGTGCCGGGGCCAGGTCACCGGGTAGCCGGCCGGAGCGGCAGCCGGGCCGGCCGGGCGGGCCGCGGCGGGCGTCGGGACGGGCTGGCCGCCCGGGCGGGGCCGCGGCACCCGCAGCGTGGCCGGGGTGCCCGCGGCACGCCGGTCCGGGCTGGTCCAGCGCCCCGACGAGCTCTTCCACCACGCCTGCGGCAGCGTCCACAGCATCACCATCGCGTCGATCATGCGGATCGGCAGGAACGCCAGGCCGTACCGGAGCAGGCTGGGTCGGCGCATCGCCGCCGCGGCCGCGCAGGTGAGCAGGAAATCCGGGAGCACCACGAACAGCAGCACGCCGGGCAGCGTCACGAAGCCGGTGAGCTCCCGGTCCGCGCCGGCCAACCAGCCCCAGTCGACCAGCCGGTGGCCGGCGCTGGCCAGCGGCGTGGCCAGCAGCGCCGCGGCGAGCATCAGCAGGCCGGCGCTGGCGACGAGCACCTCCAGCAGGAACGCGGCCAGCGCCAGGCAGAACCAGCTCGGCCAGATGCCGTGCCGCCGCACGGTCTGCCACAGCCCGAGCTGCCAGCGGGTGACCTGCCGCACGTAGTCGCGCAGGTTGTCCGGGTCCTGCGTGGTCGCGCTGACCCCGGGATGGAACGCGATCTTGCCCAGCCGCTTGTGGTGCAGCTCGAAGGTCATATTGAAGTCCTCGATGACCAGGCCAGGCGGATTCAGGTCTATGCGCGGGAGTACCCACGTGCGGTACATGCTGGCGAAGCCGGGCACGATCGCCGTGAGGTTGGTCCAGCGCCAGGTCTGACCGTACTTGAGCCACTGCATAACCGCGTAGAGGCGGGTCCGATATGAGACCAGCAATCGGCCGATTCCGGTCAGCTCGTGCGGCCGCCACGAGGTGCGGGCGTAGCCGGCGACCGCGACCACGCCCGGGTCGTCGAACAGCGGCAGCCCGCGGCTGAGGTAGTCGCGGTCGAGCTCGGTGTCGGCGTCCAGCAGCAGCATCACCGCGAACCGGCCGGGCAGATCGAAGTGCCGCACGGCCGCCTCGATCCCGGCCGCCTTGCCACCGGCCGGCTGCACCTCCAGCACGCTCAGCCCGTACGAGCGGGCGATCGCGGCGGTGTCGTCCTCGCAGCCGTCGGCGATCAGGTGCACGCTGGCCGGCGGCACCAGGCGCAGCACCGACCGGATCGTCGCCGCGATCACCAGCGCCTCGTTCCGGGCCGGGATCAGCACCGCCACCTCGGCCGGCCGCAGCCGCCGCGCCGGCCGCGCCGGCGGCCGCGGGCGCAGCTCGGACACCCGGCGCGCCAGCCCGACCAGCGTCCAGAACGCGAGGCTCACGCCGAACAGCACCACCAGCGGGACGGCCACCCGCAGCCAGCCCATCGCCGGCCTACCGCTCCACCGCGCCGGCCGCCGGCCCGCGCGTCCGGTTCATCCCGGCCGGCTCTGGCAGCTCGGGCGTCCCGGCCGGCTCTGGCGGCTCCGGCGTCCCGGCGGTCCCGGGCGTTCCGGCGGGCTCGGGCGTCCCGGCGGGCCTGGCCGGCTCGGGCGGCGCGGTCAGCCCGGCCGGCCCGGGCAGGTCGTCCGGGGTGGGGACGGCCGGGTCGATGGGGGTCGAGCGGCGGGCGGCGGCGAGCAGGGCCGCGGTCGCCGGGCCCTGGCAGAACAGCATGTCCAGCGCGGCCAGGTCGGCGACGAAGCCGGGCCAGGCCTGCGGGTAGACCGGGTGCTGGAACCGCTGCGCGTGCACCGCGATCCCGGCGCCGATCACCCGGGGCCACTCGATGTACCGCCGCTCGGTGCCGTACGTGCTGGTCAGGTGCGCGCTCCCGCCGACAGCGCGGACCAGCTGGATCAGCCGCTCGGTGTTGTCGCCGGCGTGCGGCAGGTCGCTGGCCCGCACGATCCGCACCGGGCTGCCCAGGTAGCGGCAGAACGCCTCGATCAGGCCCAGGCTGAGGTCGACCAACCGCTCGTGCCCCCGCGCGTACACCTGCTCCACCAGGCCGTACACGTCGGTGAAGTAGGGCGCGCGGGCGTACCCCACGCGCAGCGTCTTCAGGTGCCTGGCCCGGAACGGCTGCCCCGGGTCGAGCCGCAGCTGCCCGATCAGCTGGCGCTGCCCGGGGATCTTCCGCAGCGGCAGCGACAGCCAGGCCGGGCCGGTGTGCGTGCGCACCCGCTGCCGGGCGTGGTACTCGGACTGGGTGTACTGGACCGTGTCGTACGCCACGTAGACGTCGCTGGCGAGGATCTTGTCCAGCAGCTTCAGCCACGGCATGAAGTTCGGCTGGTGCACCGAGACGACCACCGGCCGGCCGGTCACAGCAGGCCCCGGAGCAGCGCGAACCCCTCGGCCGCCGCGACCCCGACCTCGCGGCCACGCACCTTCGTCGCCAACTCCAGTCCTTCCAGGCTGCCGTGGTAGAGCGGCTCGCGCAGCTGCGACGCGTGCAGCCGCATCGCGTCCAGCTTCACCGCGAGGTAGTCCGAGACGTCCACGTAGACCGTCGGGTGGAACCGGGACTGCTCCGGCACCCAGAACAGCGACGTGTTGTCGTACGCCAGCACGAACGGCACCGTGTACTTGCCGCCGGGCACGCCCGGGCGGGTCGCGGTGACGCAGGCCCGGTAGAGCGCCTCATGGTCCTGGTTGTAGCTGCTGGCCGGGATCAGCACCATCGTCGGCCGGACCGCGTCGATGGCCAGCCGCCCGTCCGCCTCCAGCAGCCGGACGATCTCCTTGCGGGGCAGCGTGTCCAGCGCGAGGTGGGTGCGCTCGTCGGTGAACAGCACGTCCCAGTCGTCGACCCCGAGCAGCTTCATCACCGACTCGAACTCGGTCAGCCGGGTCTGCCCGGTCACCAGCCCCTTCGCGGGCTCCGGGGTGCCGTAGGCGGCCGCCTGGTAGCCGCCGCCGGCGCCGTACTGGTGCACGTCCGCGATCGAGACCAGCACCACGTACACCTCGCCGCCGAGCGCCTTGACCCGGGCGATCGTGCCGGCGCAGCCGTACGTCTCGTCGTCCGCGTGCGGGGTGATCACCAGCAGACGTTGCCGGGCGAGGAACCCGTCACCCAGCATGGCCACCCCCGGCCGTGGCCAGCCGGTCGGCGATCACCAGCCGGATCACCTCGTCCAGACCGATCCGCGGATCGAAGCCGATCAGCCGGCGGGCAAGCCCGATGTCCGGCACCCGGCGCGGCACCTCCTCGAAGCCCGGCCCGTACGCCTGCTGGTACGGGACGAACCGCAGCCGGCTGGCCGAGCCGGCCGCGGCCAGCACCCGCCTGGCAAGCTCCACAATGGACACTTCTTCCGCCCGGCCCAGGTTCACCGCGCGGCCGCGGGCCGCCGCGCAGCCGGCGAGCGCGAGCAGCCCGGTGACCGCGTCGCCGACGTAGCAGAAGCTGCGGGTCTGGCTGCCGTCGCCGTAGACGGTCAGCGGCTCGCCGCGCAGCGCCTGGTCGACGAACCGCGGCAGCACCATGCCGTACCGGCCGGCCTGCCCCGGACCGACCACATTGAACAGTCGACATATGACTGTCCACACGCCACAGTCGCGGTCGTACGCGGCGGCCATCGTCTCGTCCACCGCCTTCGCCTCGGCGTAGCTCCACCGGCTGGTCAGCGGTGAGCCGAGCACCCGGTCGGCGTCCTCGGCCAGCGGGGCGGCGGCGTTCCGCCCGTAGATCTCGCTGGTCGACGCGATCAGCACCCGGGCACCGTGCCGGTGCGCCGCGGTCAGCACGTGCTCGGTGCCGTGGATGTTGGTGCGCAGGCAGGTCAGCGGCGAGTCCACCACCAGCTGGACGCCGACCACGGCGGCCAGGTGGAAGACCGTGTCCGCGCCGGCCACCAGCCGGTCCACCAGCGCCGCGTCCAGCACCGAACCGGCCACCACCTCGGCGCCGGCGGCGGCCAACCCGTCCGCGCCGGCCGGCGAGCCGGTGGAGAAGTCGTCCAGCAGCGCGACCCGGTGCCCCGCGGACAGCAGCCGGCGGGTCAGGTGCCGCCCGATGAACCCGGCGCCGCCGGTGACCAGGGCCCGCACGCTCAGACCACTTCCCGGTGCGGCGCGTCCAGGTAGCGGTAGCTGGCGTCCAGCACGACCGGGCACCAGCGGATCCACTCGTGCCCGCCGTCCGGCGGCAGGGTGTGCACCAGCGTGAGGTCGTAGTCCTCGCCGCGCGGCTCGGCGACGCTGGTCAGCCCGCTGCCGGGCAGCTCGGGCACCAGCGGGTCCCAGTAGCGCACGTCCGCGCCGCGGGTCCGCAACCGCGCGATGATCTCCAGCGCGGGGGAGGAGCGCAGGTCGGTGACCCCCGGCTTGTACGCGATCCCGACGACGATCACCCGGGCGTCCGGCACCGGGCGGCCGAGCGCGGCCAGCACCTCCAGCACCCGGGCCGCCACCCGCGCCGGCCGGGCCGCGATCGCCGCCATCGCCTGCTCGGTGAGCGGCGCGGCGACCTGCCGCTCCCGCAGCTGCCAGAGCAGGTAGTGCGGGTCGCACGGGATGCAGTGGCCGCCGACGCCCGGCCCCGGCAGGTGCGCCAGGTACCCGTACGGCTTGGTCGCGGCCGCCTCGATGACCTCGACCGGGTCCAGCCCGAACGCGCGGCT
>JBBWZH010000538.1:0-4451 GCA_039648995.1 Mycobacteriales bacterium | reverse complement strand
CGGCCAGCTCCGGGACGAACACCAGGTCCTTCACCGCCAGCGTGTGGTCGACGTCCTGGACCCCCTCCGGCAGCTCCCGTTCGAACACGTACGGCGCCAGCGGGATGCCGAACGGCCGCAGGTCGACTTCCACGTGGGACCGTCGCTGCCGGTCTGCGAAGATCGGCAGCAGCAGCTCGTGCTCGCGGCCGACGTCCCGACGGTTGCTCGGGATGACGATGATCGGCCGGCTCGGCGGCAGCATCACCCGCAGCCCGGCGCGGTAGACCGGGTCGTCCTGGCCGGCGGCGCCGATCTGGCGCACCGGGGCCCGGTCCCCCACCGCGAGCAGCTCCAGCCGCCGCGGGCGGGCCGGGTCGGCCCGGGCCCGGTCGGCGCCGGGCACCAGCAGCAGCCGGCTCAGCCGGGGCGCCCGCAGCCCGATCGCGAGCAGCACGACGGCGGCGATCCCGGCGGTCAGCCCGAGGAAGTCGAGCAGCGGCCAGGTGTGCGAGGTGGCGTCCAGGAAGCCGGCGATCACCGCGCTGGTGCTGATGCCGGCCAGCAGCGCGCGGAGCCCGTTCAGCCGGACATGCCGGCGGAGCCGTTCGACCGGGGACATCAGGTAGCTGCGCTGCGGATCAGCATCGACCACCGGCATTCTCCCTTCGCTTTCCCGCCGGCCCCATTCTTGCCTGATCACGGCCGGGCAACTCGATCGCCTCCGGATCGCGCGGCCGGGTAGGGTGAAAGACTCGCAGGTAGCCGGCCATGTTGGGGCGTTGATGAGCGGTAGGCGCTATGCCGTCGATCCGGTCGGTCCGTTCGGGAATCCGGACGGCTCGCGCGCCGATATCGACGACGTGCTGGGCGAGTTCGTCGACTTCGAGGGTGAGCTGGCGCACGGCGGCCTGGCCACCCGCGCGGACGACTCCAAGGTCCGGGTCATCGTCGGCTCCCTCGGCGCCGGCAAGACGGTGTACATCCGCCGCCTGCAGGACTTCCAGTCACACCGCGAGTCGGTCTACGCCGACGTCCCGCAGCAGAGCCCGCCGAAGACCGAGGTGATCGTCAGGGTCTGCCAGTGGTACGCCGGCCAGGTGCTGGTGGAGAAGTGGATGCAGATCTGGGAGCGGGCCATCCTCCGCTCGCTGGTCTCGCACCTGCTGCTGCACCCCGACCTGCGCGACCACATCCCGTCCGACCAGCGCGCCGAGCTGCGGGAGACGTACCGCAGGCTGCTGGACGACTTCCGCCGGCCGCGGTCGATCTACAGCCAGGTACGCGACATCGTGCTGTCCCAGCACACCGCGCACCAGCTTTCCGCCTACCTGGACGACCCGATGTGGGACGACCTTGAGGACGTGCTGGCCGAGCTGATCGGCCGCAGCAAGCCGATCTACTTCTACCTGGACGCGGTGGACGAGGAGTTCAGCCACGCCCCGATGTACTGGCTGAAATGCCAGGAGGGCCTCTTCTACCAGGTGATGCGGTTGCTCCGGGATCACCGCTTCGGCGGGCGGCTGCACGTGGTGGTCGGCATCCGGGACATCGTGATGTCGTCGGTCTACCGCTCCGAGCACGCGCCGCGCTACTACAACGAGCCGCACATCCGGGTGCTCACCTGGGACCGTCCGTCGCTGCAGTTCCTGCTCCGGCGCAAGCTCGACCGGTTGCCGCCGTCGTTCCTGATGCGCCAGCCCACCGACGGCGTGACCGCCCGGGACTGGCTCGGCGTGGCCACGATCGCGGACGAATGGGGCGGCAAGGAACGCGTGGAGGAGTACCTGATCCGGCACACCCGGCTGATCCCGCGGGATCTCGTCTCGCTCGGCAACGAGCTGGCCGAGGAAGTGTTCCGGCAGAAACGCGCCGGCCGCGACCGGGTGCCCGAGGCGGCCATCCGGGACATCGTGGCCCGCTGCGCCAAGCGGTTCGGCGACTCCCAGCTGGCCCAGTGCGCCAACCAGGTCACCTCCGACCTGATGCCCCGCAACGCCGCCCAGCACAACTATTCCGAGGTCTACACCAGCACCCAGACGTACATCCGGGAAATCGTCGACGAGATGCGCTCGATCATCCGGCTGATCGGCGCGGACGTGTTCCCCCGGTCCGACCTGGACGGGCTGCGCGAGATCGCCAACCCGCATTTCGAGAACGCCACCGACCTGGCGTCCGTGCTCTGGCAGAACGGTCTGCTCGGCTACCTCGACAAGGACGGGAAACACCGCTTCTACTCCCTCGGCGACGTGGAGGAATTCCACCTGCCGGCGTACGTGGAGACCTACGTGCTGCACCCGTGCCTGGCCCGCAGCGTGGGGCTGAGCAGCCCGCGCCGGACGGAGCCGGCCGGGTGGGAGCGGTGAGGCATGTCCAGCTGATCCAGTACAACAACTGGGCCGAGTTCAAGCGCGACCTGTTCGCCGAGCTGTTCGAGACGCGGCGGTTCCAGCCCGGCCGCTACCTGTTCCGCGGCGCCGGCGACGCCAACTGGGCGCTGTGCTCCTCGTTCGACCGGCGGTTCGCCAGCGTCCGGCTAGAGCGCCGGCTGCAGCTGTGGGACCAGCTGATCCAGGAGTGGCGGACCGGCTGCACCGAGGCCGGCGTGCCCGGCTCCGTACTGGAGGACGACCGCAAGCTGTGGGCGCTCGGCCAGCACCACGGCCTGCCGACCCGGCTGCTGGACTGGACCACCAGCCCGTACGTGGCCGCCTTCTTCGCCTTCCACGACCACCTGGTCACCAGCCGGGACACGTTCGACCACGTGGCCGTCTGGGCGCTGCACGCCGGCAACCCGGTGTGGTCCCGGGACCGCGGCGTGGAGATCGTCACCGCGCCCTCGTTCGACAACGTCCGGCTGCGCAACCAGGGTGGCAAGTTCACGCTGTCCCGGGCGCCGTTCGCGACGCTGGAAGAGTACGTCGAGCGGTTCGCCACCGACGTCGCGCTGACCAAGTGCGTGCTGCCGGCCGCCGACGCCGAGCACGCACTGTCCGATTTGGACGCCATGGGGATCAACAGCTACGACCTGTTCCCGGACCTGACCGGGCTGGCCGCGCGGGCCACGATGCGCGCCTCGCTGACCGCGAACGGCTGACGCGCAGGCCTACTTCTTCGGCACCGGGCAGGTGCCGAGCATCGTGCCGAGCGCGCTCTTGTCGGCCACCGAGATCGTGAGCCGGTACCGGGTAGCCACGTTGATGTACTTGATCGCGTACGTGCAGCGGTAGCCGGACCGCGGCTGCCACTGCGACGGCGTACCGTCCCCTTTGGACTCGTTGGTCGGGCCGTCGACGGCGAGCAGGTTGGCCGGGTCGTTGGCCAGGTGCAGCCGCGTGGCGGCGGTCCAGGAGCGGGCGCCGTGCGCCCAGGCGGCCGCCAGCGGGTAGACGTGGTCGATCTGCACGGCCGCCGCGTCCGCCTTGCGGAAGGTGATCGTCGCGCCGGTGTACGGGTCGACCAGGACGCCCGCGACCACCGTGCAGCGGCCGTCCAGCTTGACCCTGGTCAGGTCGCGGCGCAGCACGTCGTCGCGCTGCCGGCAGCCGTTGTGGTCGAAGTCGTACGACCAGGCCGGGCCGAAGTCCTTGGTGCGCTGGTAGCCGCCCGGCTGGGGCGCGGTGACCGTGAGCCGGGCCAGTTCCTGCCGAGCGGTGGTGCTGTCCGCCGGCCGGACCGCGACCGGCGGCCCGCCGCTGCCGGTCGGGCCGCCCACCCCACCGGACTGCAGCGCCGCGCAGGCGGCCACCCCGAGGCCGATCAGTACACCGAGCACAACCTGACGCTGGCGGCGTACTCGACGGCTCACGAGGGGAGAAATACCACCCCGCCCGGACGCCGGAAACCTGCCGCGCCGCCCGCCGCGCCCGCCGGGCGTCAGGCGGCGGTGAACGTGATCGGCAGCGATTCCATGCCGTAGGCGAAGGGGCTCTCGTGCGGGACCAGCGGCACGCCCGGGGCCAGCCGCACGTCCCGCAGCCGGCGCAGCATCGCGCCCAGCGCGATCCGCGTCTCCATCCGCGCCAGCGGCGCGCCCAGACAGAAATGAATGCCGGTCCCCAGCGTGAGGTGCCGGTTCGGCTGCCGGCGCACATCGAACACGTCCGGCCGGTCGAACTCGGCCGGGTCCCGGTTCGCCGACGGGATCCGCGCCATCACCCAGTCGCCGGCCGCCACCGCCTGCCCGTCGATCTCGGTGTCGACCGCCGCCACCCGGGGGAACTGCGGTACCGGCGGCAGGTACCGCAGCACCTCCTCGATCGCGCCCGGGACCAGGCCCGGATCCGCCCGCACCTCGGCCAACGCGGCCGGATGCCGGTCGAAACACAGCCACGCGTTACCCAGCGTGTCCCGCACCGTGTGCGAGCCCGCGGTCAACAGCAGCGGACACACCGCCACCAACTCCCGCTCCGACAACCGCGCACCGTCGATCTCCGCCGCGATCAGATCACTCAGCAGATCGTCACCCGGGT
>JBBWZH010000503.1:0-14516 GCA_039648995.1 Mycobacteriales bacterium | reverse complement strand
TGCTCCAGCCGTCCGGGGGGTTCAGCCCGGCGTAGGAATCCCAGTGCTCGTTGAGCCGGTACTGGATTGTGGGGGAGTCGGCCAACCGCAGCCGGGCCAGGTCGGTCTTGCCCAGTTGGGTGAGCTGAAGCAGCCGGAACGCGCCGTACAGGGCACCGCGCTGACCGGTCGAGCCGACCACGATCATGCTGCCGTGTCCGATTCGGACAGTCGCGAGAACGAAGCCCTCCGCGCCACGCTGCCGTACCTGCGCCAGCTGGCCGGCGCGACCGAGCAGGTCGGCCACCAGCGGGGTGTCCAGCGTGCCGACCAGCACCCCACCGTCCACAGTGGCCGGTGCCCGGACCGGGACGGCGCGGCCGGTCAGCCCGGTGAAGCCGCGGCGCAACTCGTCGGCCGCGGCGGCCAGCACCTGGTTACCGGCCGGAGCCGCCAGCACCACCCGGGCGTGCCCGCTCGCCTGGCGCAGCGCGGTGCCGCGCAGCAGGGGGTAGCGCAGCCACAGGTCCGCGCCGTCCTCGCCGGCGCCGGCCTGCGGAGCCTGCGCGGCGGTGGTGTGCGTGTCACCGAACAGCACCAGTTCGGGAGCGTTCGCGCCGGACTCCCGCGAGGCGAAGGCGAGCTGCGAGGCGTTGCCGGCCTCGGCCTCGATCCGGAAGTCGATGGAGGATCCCTTGGCGAGGTTCGCGTTGAGGTACGTGGTGACGTCCGCCTCGTACCAGCCCTGGCCGTTCAGCCCGTCGAAGTCGCTGCCGTCGACCATCTCCAGCCACTGGCCGGTGAACCGCGGCGAGTGCGCCCAGGTGGCGGCGGCCTCCGACCAGGGCTGGCCGGTGATCCCGTACACCATCAGCGGCCACTGCTGCAGCCCGCCGTTGCGGGACGAGGCGTGGAAGCGCAGCTTCGCCGACGTGACGTAGCGGCCGCGGTAGGCGCTCGGGTCGAACCGGAGGAAGGTCATCTGCTGGCCGCGGGAGACCCACAGCAGCGGGCCGGAGCCGTAGTTGGTGTCGCCGGTGCGCGAGTCGGTGTAGGTGTCCGCGACAGCCGGCAGCACGGTGGCGGCCGGGTTGGCGAACCGGACCGCTGCCGAACTCTGCCCGGCCGCCCCGGCCGTCCCGGCGGCGCCAGCCGGGTCAACCGGGGCGACGGTCAGGAAACCCAGGGTGAGCGCGACCGCCAGTCCACGTACTGCCTTGTGGTCCATGAGGCCCTTTCCACGGTCCAGTTTGGACGCGGGCCGCGGACCGGGCCACGCCGTCCATGGCCGCGCGAAACTATCCCCGCGGCCTGGACCGAACCTGAACTCGATCTCGACTACAGGCGGTCAACAGTGCCGGCGGGGTGGCGCAGCAGGGCGGTCTCGGTGGGCCGGGGCAGGCACGGTGCGGCGCCGCGCAGCCGCCGGACCCGCAGCGGGGACGTGTCCAGCGCCTGCTGGTACCGCCTCCGGTTGCTGTTGTCGAAGACGAGCAGACCGTCGGGAGCCAGCCGGCCGGTGGCCCGCGCCAGGCAGGCACCGCGGGCCCGGCCGTCGACCACGATCAGGTCGAACGCCCCGTCCACATCGGACACCGACTCGACGTACCCGGTGAAGTCGAGGCCGCGGTGGCCGAACCGGCCGGACGGGGTGAGCGGCTGGCCCTCGGTGACCCGGCGGGCCGGCACGTGCCGCAGCGAGACGTGCGGCTGGTCGGCCAGCTTGCCGGCCATCAGCTCGACGAACGCACCGTCGTGCTCGACCGAGTGCACCTCGCCGGCCCGGCGGGCCAGCCACAGCGTGCTGGCGCCGCAGCCGTACTCGAAGACCCGGGCGCGGCCGTCCCGCTCCCGCAGGAAGGCCGCCACCTCCTCGATCGCGCCGTACACCCACCACGGCAGGTCCAGCGAGGCGAGGTCGTCGACGTCGTAGATGGCGAACAGGGTGCGCAGGTGCCGGGCGCGGGGGCTGCGCGCGGCGGCCAGCCGGTCGAGCAGGCCGAGCCGGTCGGCCACCGCCCGGGTGCCGCGCATGGCCGAGACGTACGCAGTGCGGGAAACGGACATCTATCCCCTGTCGGGCTTGTTGGGGTAGGAAACGGTAGTGTAGCCACGCCTGTCCGCCTTTCCCACGTTCATGTTGGGGCGCCGATGACCTTGGGAACCGACCGGGCACCGCGCCGGCCGGGCGTCCCGCGTCGGCTGCCGGCCCTGTTGCGGCAGCCGGTCGGGCGGGCGCGGCGGTCCCGGTGGCCGGTCCGGTTCGGCCGCGCGGCCTTCCTGCTCGCCGTGGCCGGCCTGCTGGCCCGTCAGGTGGCCGGCGACGCCGGCGGGGTCGCCGCCGCGCTGCGCCGGATCGGGGCCGGCCACGCGGTGCTCTCGCTGCTGGCCGCGGTGCTCGGCCTCGGCGCCTCCGGGCTGGCCTGGCGGTCGCTGCTGGCGGCGCTCGGCGCGGCCGTGCCGGTGTCCGCGGTGCCGCCGGTGTTCTTCGTCGCCCAGCTCGGCAAGTACCTCCCCGGTGCGGTCTGGCCGTACCTGGCGCAGGTGCGGCTCGGGCGCCGGTACGGCGTGACCGGCTCGCAGTCGGCCGCCGGGTCGGTGGTCTTCGTCCTCGCGCACTGCGCCACCGGCGGGGCGGTCGCCGCCGCGGTGCTGCCCTGGGTCAGCCCGGCGGCCACCCGCCGGTTCTGGTGGGCGCTGGTGTTCGCGCCGCTGCTGCTGCTCCTGCTGCACCCGCGGGTACTGCTGCCGGTGCTGCGCCTCGCGCACCGGCTGACCCGCCGGGGCGCCGCGCCGGCACGGCTGGCCGGGCGCCGGGTCGCCGCCGCGCTGGGCTGGCTGATGCTCACCTGGGTCGGCTACGGCGCCGGCCTGCTGGCGCTGCTCGCCCCGCTGACCGACCGCGCGCTGCTGCCGGCCGGCGGGCTGAGCCTCGGCGGCTACGCGC
Source organism: Mycobacteriales bacterium (assembly GCA_039648995.1). Lineage (GTDB taxonomy): Bacteria > Actinomycetota > Actinomycetes > Mycobacteriales > CADCTP01 > JBBWZH01. The sequence goes on along the minus strand of JBBWZH010000503.1, from coordinate 11,590 downwards.
TGGCCTGGACCGTCGGGTTCGCCGCCGCGGCGGTGCTGGTGGTGGCCGCACCGGCCGGGCTCGGCGTCCGCGAGGTGGTGCTGGTGGCGCTGCTCACCCCGGTCACTTCGGCGGCCGCGGCGACCGCGGTGGCGCTGGTCAGCCGGCTGGTGCAGACCGCCGGCGACCTGCTCTGGGCGCTGGCCGGCGCCGCGGTCTCGCGCCGCGCCGCCGCGCCGGGCGCCGCCGCGCCGGGCGCCGCCGCGCCGCGCGCCACCGCGCATCCCGCTGCCGCGCACCCCGCCGGGCCGCCCGGCGCTGAGCCGCGGGCTGAGCCGCGGGCTGGGCCGGCGGGCTGAGCCGCGGGCCGCCGAGCCGGACGACGCGCGGCGGACGTACCGCCCGCAACCGCGCGGCCGCGGTCCGCGGAGCGCCGGTTCACCTGGCCTGGGGGCGCCGGCCGGCGGGGAGGCAGACTGACAGCAGGGCTCGACGGCCACGGTGTGGAGGCGGTGCGGACATGACGGATGCGGCGGCTGCGCGCTTCTCCGGGACCGACCCGTGCTGGTTGCGGCCGGAGAACACCGCCGCGCTCTCGGGGGCGACGATCAGCCTGCTGGGCGCCGGGCCGATCGCGGCCACCCTGGCGGCCGAGCTGGCGGCCGCCGCCGGGCCGGGTGGTCAGGTGATCGGCGGACGGCTCGCCGAGGGCAGCGACCTGATCATCGCGCGCCGGGACGCGCTGCCCGGGTCGGCGCTCGGGGGGGCCCTGCGGGCCGCCGTGGACGGCTGCGCGCCGCTCGGTGCGGAGGGGTTCGCGCTGGCCGGGGACGGCCGCACCGTCGCGCTCACCGCGGCCACCGAGCGGGGCCTGCTGTACGGGTACTTCCACGCCCTGCGGCTGGGGGAGGCGCTGCGGGCCGGTGGCTTGCGGGTGGTCCAGGAACCGGCCCAGCCGATCCGGATGATCAACCAGTGGGACAACCTCGGCGCCGACCACCACCTGGGCAGCGTCGAGCGCGGCTACGCCGGTCCGTCGATCTTCTTCCGGGACGGCCGCGTGGTCGGGGACAGGCAACGGATCGCCGACTACGCCCGGCTGCTCGCCTCGGTCGGCATCAACGCCTTGTCGATCAACAACGTGAACGTCCACCCCGCCGCGGCCCGGCTGCTGACCGATCAGCTGGCCGACGTGGCCGACGTCGCCGCGATCCTGCGGGGTTTCGGCATCGCGACGTTCCTCAGCGTCAACTTCGCCGCGCCGATACTGCTCGGCGGCCTGCCGACGGCCGACCCGGCGGACCCGGCAGTGGTCGCCTGGTGGCGGCAGGCGACCGAGCACGTCTACGACCTGATCCCCGATTTCGGCGGCTACCTGGTGAAGGCGGATTCCGAAGGCCAGCCGGGGCCGTTCAGCTACGGCCGCGACCACGCCGACGGGGCCAACCTGTTGGCTGGGGCGTTGCGGCCGTTCGGCGGGACCGTGTTCTGGCGGTGTTTCGTCTACAACTCCACCCAGGACTGGCGGGACCGCGGCACCGACCGGGCCCGCGCGGCGTTCGACCACTTCATGCCGATGGACGGCCGGTTCGCGGACAACGTCGTCCTGCAGATCAAGAACGGCCCGGTCGACTTCCAGGTCCGCGAGCCGGTCTCGCCGCTGATCGCCGCGCTGCGATCGACCAACATCGCCGTGGAGTTCCAGATCACCCAGGAGTACACCGGCCAGCAGATCGACGTGTGCTACCTGGTTCCACAGTGGACACAGGTCCTCGACTTCGAGCCCGACCCGGACGGCGACCCGGCCGCCACGCCGCGGACAATCGCCTCGATCGTCGGCGAGCGGGCCGGCGGGCACGGGCGTGCCGGCCTGTGCGCGGTCTCCAACATCGGGGCCGACGCGAACTGGACCGGGCACAAGCTGGCGCAGGCCAACCTCTACGGCTTCGGCCGGCTGGCGTGGGAGCCGAGCCTGTCCGCCGACGCGATCCTGGCCGAGTGGATCCGGCTGACGTTCCCGGCGGAGCCGGCCGCCCACCCGGTCGTCGCTGACATCCTGCGCGGGTCGTGGCCTGTCTACGAGAGCTACACCGCGCCGCTCGGCGTCGGCTGGATGGTGACCCCACAGACCCACTACGGGCCGAGCGTCGACGGCTACGAGTACTCCCGCTGGGGCACCTACCACTTCGCCGACCGCGACGGGCTCGGCGTCGACCGCACCGTGGCCACCGGCAGCGGGTTCGCCGGGCAGTACCCGCCCGCCCGGGCGCGGCAGTACGAGGACCTGGCGACCTGCCCGGACGAGCTGCTGCTGTTCTTCCACCACGTGCCTTATTCGCACGTGTTGCGGTCGGGGAAGACCGTCATCCAGCACATCTACGACAGCCACTTCGCCGGGGTCGAACAGGTGGCGGCGATGGTGGCGGCGTGGCTCGCCCTGGCCGGCAGCGTCGAGGGGGCCAGCTACGACAACGTCCTGGACCGGCTGCAGCGGCAACTGCGGTCCGCGCGCGAATGGCGCGACCAGGTCAACACGTACTTCTGGCGGAAGTCGGGAGTGCCCGACGCGCACGGCAGAACGATCTACTGACCGGCCCGGGACGGGCGAGGCACTCTCTCGGGCCGCGGTGTGGCGTACAGCGACGCCGTCGCCGCGGCACGGCGGACCGGTCATCTGACGGAGGCCAGCCCGGCCCGGTCACGCCTAGCGTCTTGTCCGGATCAACCCACCGGTACGGCAGAACTGGAGAAGACCATGACCACCGCAGGCAACGTCGTACTCGTGCACGGCGGCTTCGTCGACGGCTCCGGCTGGCAGCGCGTCTACCACCTGCTCCGCCAGGACAACTACAACGTGTCCATCGTGCAGAACCCGACCCTCTCCCTCGACGGTGACGCCACCGCGACCCGGCGAATCCTGGACCAGCAGGACGGTCCGACCGTGCTCGTCGGACACTCCTACGGTGGCGCGGTCATCAGCGAAGCCGGAACCCACCCCACCGTCTCCGCCCTCGTCTACATCGCCGCCTTCGCACCGGACAAGGGCGAATCAGTCAACACCCTGATCGCCGACCCGCCCCCCGGCGCACCGGTACCGCCGATCCTGCCGCCGCGCGACGGGTTCCTGTTCCTCGACCGCGACAAGTTCCCGGCCTCCTTCGCCGGCGACCTGCCGCTGGACGAGGCGCACTTCATGGCCGACTCCCAGGTTCCCTGGGGCGTCGACGCGCTCGCCGGCACGATCAGCGAACCGGCCTGGCGCAGCAAGCCCAGCTGGTACCTGGTGGCCACCGATGACCGGATGATCCCGCCGCCGGCCCAGCGCGCCATGGCCGAACGAGCCGGCGCGAACGTCACCGAAGTACCCGGCAGCCACTCCATCTACCTGTCCCAGCCAGGGGCGGTCGCCAACCTGATCAAGCAGGCCGCCGCCGCGTCCCAGTAGCCGCATCCATCCCACCGGCCCGCCGGACCTTCCCGAGCCACCAGCGGCGAGGTCCGGCCGGCTTCCTCACCTACGGGCGGCCGTCGCCTACCCGACCAGGCCGACGTCGTAGGCGAGGATGACGGCCTGTACCCGGTTGCGCAGGTCGAGCTTGGCCAGGATGCTGCCGACGTGGGTCTTCACCGTGGCCTCCGATACCACCAGCTTCTCGGCGATCTCGGTGTTGGACAGGCCGGTCGCCACCGCTAGGAGCACTTCCTGTTCGCGCGGGGTGAGCCGGTCGAGGGTGGCGCGCACCGGGCCGGCGGTGCCGCCCGACGCGTCGGGCAGCCGGGTGGCGTAGACGTCGAGGAGCCGGCGGGTGATCCGCGGCGACACGACGGCGTCGCCGTTCGCCACGGAACGGATGGCCCGGGCCAGCTCGTCGACGGGTACGTCCTTCAGTACGAATCCGCTGGCACCGGCGCGCAGCGCGGAGAACGCGTACTCGTCGAGGTCGAACGTGGTCAGGATGAGCACCCGCGCCGCCGCGTTGCGGGCCACGATCCGCCGGGTGGCCTCGATGCCGTCGACGCCCGGCATCCGTACGTCCATCAGGATCACGTCCGGCTCCAGCTCGGCGGCCAGCCGGACCGCCTCGGCCCCGTCCTGAGCCTCGCCGACGATGTCGATGTCATCGGTCTCCTCCAGGATCATCCGGAACCCGGCCCGGATGAGGGCCTGGTCGTCGACCAGGAGCAGGCGGATGCTCACCGGGCGCGCCCGCTCACGGCCGCCCCGCCCGGACGGCCGCTCCCGTCGTCGTACGCCGGGGAAGCCCCGGCCCGGGTCCGGCCGGAGTGCCGATCGTCATGGGCAGGTGGGCATGGATACGCCATCCACCGGCGAGGTCGGGGCCGGCGCTCACCCTGCCGCCGTACACCGCGGCGCGTTCCCGCATGCCGGTCAGGCCGTGCCCGGCCGTCCCGGCTTCCGGTCGGCCCGGCCGGCGGGCCCCGTCGTCGTGCACGTCCACCGTCACCGAGCCGGGCCCGTGGGCGATGGCGACGCTGACCCGGGTGGGGTCGGCCGCGTGCTTGAGCGTGTTGGTGAGGGCCTCCTGCACGATGCGGTACACCGTCAGCTCGGCTCCCGGTGGCATGGTGGCGGGCGTGCCCGTGACGGTGACACCGGCGGCCAGGCCGGTCGCCCGGACCTGGTCGAGCAGCTCGTGGATCTGGGCGATGCCGGGCTGGGGCTGGCGGCTCCGCGGCGCGTCCCCGGTGCGCAGCACGCCGAGCAGGCGGCGCATCTCGTCGAGGGCCTGGCGGCCGGTGGTCGATACCTGGCGCATCGCCTTGCTGGCCCGGTCCGGTTCGGCCGCCTGCTTGAGGGCGGCCCCCTCGGACAGGGTCACCATGACCGACAGGCTGTGGGCGACGACGTCATGCATCTCCCGGGCGATACGGGTGCGTTCGTCGGCGGCGGCGATCATGGCCTGTTGGTCGCGTTCGCGTTCCAGCTGCTCGGCCCGCTGGGTGAGTGCGCTGAGGACGTTCCGCCGGTGTCGTACGTTCGCGCCCAGCATGAGGCTGGCCAGGACCAGCCCGGACAGCAGGATGAACGTCTCGGTCCAGTGGCGCGTCTGCGGCCACCGTACGGCGGCCATCAGCGTGCCCACCTCGATCACGCCGGCGGCCAGGACCGCCACTCGCATCGGGTATCGGCTGGCCACCGTGTAGAGGTAGACCAGCAGGGTCACGTCGGCCGCCAGGTTCACGCCGGCGATCCACTGGGCCAGCGCTACCACGGCGATGAAGGTGAACGTGGCCAGCGGGAAGCGCCGGCGCCAGCTCAGCGGGACCACCAGCAACGCGCTGAACAGCAGATACTCGCCGAGCTGCCGGTCGGAGTGCCGGGCGTGGTACGAGAGCTGAGGCACCGTGCCCGCCGCCGCGGCCACGGCCAGCGCGGCATCGACCAGCGTGGCGTGACGGCCGATCCCAGCCCTCACGTTCCGGTAGATGGTCTCGATCCGGCCGGGGGCGGTGACGTGGTGGCCGGCCGACAGCCACTCGCGCCACCACGTCACCGCGCGCCCGGTCCACATCGGTTACGCGTCCCGCCGGCGCAGGACCAGCGCGGCGGCGGACACCACGAGCACGGCGTACAGCAGGAAGATCCCGAATCCGGCCCACCGCGACAGCATGGCGTCGCCGCCGTAGTTGGTGAACAGCGCCCGGCCGGCCGTACTGGGCAGATAGCGCTCGAACGTGCGGCTGAAGCTGCCGGGCAGCGACGCCACCGTGATCGGAAGGACGAGCAGCGCGGCGAGCAGGATCGCGATGCCGCCGGCGGTGGAGCGGGTCAGGAAGCCCAGGCCGATGCCCGTCACCCCGACCACGGTGAGGTACGCGGTGGCGCCGAGTACCGCCCGCACCGCTTCCACGCTGCCGGGGGAGTTGCTGTCCGAGCCGAATATGGCCTGGCCGCCCACGAAGGCGATGAGTACCGCCACCAGGCACACCGTGAAGGCCACGGCGGCGAGTACGCCGGCCTTGGCCACCAGCACGGGCAGCCGGCGGGGGACCGCCGCGAAGGTGGCCCTGACCATCCCCGTCGCGTACTCCCCGGCGGCCACGAGCACCCCGAGCACCCCGACGGTCAGCTCGGCCAGGTTGACGCCGATGAGGCTCTGGTTGACGGGGTCGATGTCAGCCCGATCGGCGGCGCTCATGGTCGACCAGTGCGCGTGGTTGACGTAGGACACCAGCAGGCCGATGCCGGCGACGGCCAGCACGGTGGCCGCCAGTGCGAACCATGACGAGCGCACGGACCGCAACTTGATCCACTCGGAGCGGATCACCCGGCCCTGCGTTACCGGCTCGACCACCGCGGGCTCCCCTCGATGGCGGTGGCGTGGTACTCGACGGCGCCGGCGGTCAACGCCATGAAGGCCTCTTCCAGCGAAGCCTGTTCCATCGCCAGCTCGTGGATTTCCAGGTGATGCGCCCGCGCCACGGCGCCGATCTGTGCGGGATCGAGGCCACGTACCACCAGCACTCCCGCTTCGACCTCGGCCACCGCGATATCCGGCCCGACCAGCAGGCCGCGCAGCCGCGTCGCGTGCGGTGAGCGGACCCGTACGGTGTTCGCCGATGCGCCGGCCAGCAGCTCGGCGACCTCGACATCCGCGATGAGCTGGCCTTTTCCGATGACGATAACATGCTCGGCAGTCAGGGCCAGTTCACTCATCAGGTGGCTGGACAGGAACACCGTACGGCCCTCGGCGGCCAGCGCCTTGAGCAGAGTGCGTACCCAGCGCACGCCCTCGGGGTCCAGTCCGTTGATCGGCTCGTCGAGGATCACCGTGCCCGGATCACCGAGCAACGCCGCCGCGATGCCCAGCCGCTGCCCCATGCCCAGGGAGAACGTCCCCACCCGTTTACCCGCGACGTCGCTCAGGCCGACCAGGTCCAGAACCTGATCCACCCGTCGGGCACCGATGGCGTGGGTGGCTGCCAGGGCCAGCAGATGGTTGCGGGCCGACCGCCCGGTGTGCACTGCCCGGGCTTCGAGGAGGGCGCCGACCTCGCGCAGCGGGGCCGGATGATCGACATAGTGCCGGCCGTTGACCCGTGCGTCGCCCGCGGTGGGGGCGTCCAGGCCGAGTATGAGGCGCATCGTCGTCGACTTGCCCGCGCCGTTCGGGCCGAGGAAGCCGGTGACGACCCCTGGTCGGACGGTGAAACTGAGGTTGGCGACGGCGGCCCGTTCGCCGTAGAACTTGGTGAGACCGCGTACCTCGATCATCCGGTCACCTGCGGAATTGTCATGCCGCAAGCCTAGAAATCGGCCCACCGGAATCCATCGGGCCGCGGGATGGCCTTGCCCCACGGCCGGCCTCCGACCCCGGTCGCAGGCCTCCACCCAACGGATGAGGCGACCGCCTCGTCGCGCCGCCCGCCGGCCCGCCGGGCCGGGCCGCCCCGCCGGCCGCGCCGACCGTCCCGTCCGCCGTTGCTCATGCGGGTTGGGACGGGCGGCGGCCGGCGCCTGGCCGGTTTCCTGCCTGATCTTGGTCAGATGAAGTGCCACCGCTGCTGGTTCTGGACGTTGCAGTCCCACAGCTGAATGGTCGTGCCGTTCGCGCCGATCGTGTTCAGGTCGGCGTCGAGGCACAGGCCGCTGTACGCGCTGTGGATGATGTTGACGCCGCTGACGGGCGGGGTGGCGACGATCCACTGCTGTTGCGGTGAGCCGTTGCAGTCCCACAGCCGGACGATATCGCCGTTCTCGAAGATGTGGTCGACGTCGGCGTCCAGGCACTTGAAATTGTAGGAAACGTGAATCGCTGAGTCGGCGGTCTGGATCCAGAACTGTTGTGCGTTGCTATTGCAGTCCCACAGTTGGACCTTGGCCCCGTTCTCATTGATCCGGTTGAGATCGGCATCCAGGCACTTGCCGTTGTAGTTGCTGCGTATGGTCACCGGCCGCGGCGGAAATGCCTGCGGCGCGGCCACCGGGGCCCGGTTGACGGCCACCGCCGCGCCCGGTGACGCACCGGGCGCAGCGCCCGCGGTCGGTCCGAAGAACGGCAGCGTGGCAGCCGCGGCCAGCACACCCATTCTCGTCAGTCTCTTGAGCATTCGTGCTCCTTCGCGGTGGCATGGGCGGGACCGTGCCGGCCGGCACGCGCCCACTTGTCGCCCCGGCCTGCATATCGGGCCGGAACCGGACATCAACCTGCCACCGCTATGAACAGGGGCCCAAGGGCCACATCTGCCAATTCGTAGACCCATCCCGCCACGATCCGGGCAGCGGCCGGACGGTCCCCGGCACGCTCCTCGACCCGACGGCTGACAGCGCGTCCGGGCGGCAGGCGGGATCCAGCGGGCGGGGATCCAGCGCAGGCGGGGATCCAGTGGAAGGATCCACCCGGACCGGCGGGTACGCGACACCGGGCCCCGGCTGACGCGGCGAGGTGGAGGCGGGATGCGCACACACGAACCACCCGGCCAGGCCGCCGGCGCACGCGGCGCGGAGCCGGCCGGCAACCTGCCCGGTACGCCACCCCGGCTGGCGGCGCTCCGGCAGGCGGTTACCGGCGGTGCCGCCACCTGGGCGGCACTGGCGCCGGACGTCGACGCCCTGCAGCGCACCATCGGCAACGGCGCCGTGGCCGACCTGGTCGCGCCGCCGGCGGCCCGGCCGTCCACAGTGGACAGCGTGGTCAACGGGCCGGGACACCCGTTGGATCCGGGGATCCGGGCCGACCTGGAGTCGCGCTGGGCGGCGGACCTGTCGGCGGTTCGCGTCCACACCGACAGCGCCGCGCACTCGTCCGCCACCTCGCTGAACGCGCTGGCCTACACCGCCGGCTCGCACGTGGTCTTCCAGCACGGACACTACGACCCGTCCTCGGCGGCGGGCCGGCACCTGCTCACGCACGAGTTGGTGCATGTCCTGCAGCAGCGCGACGGGCGGGTCGCCGGCGCCGCGCCGGGCCCCGGTATCGCCGTCAGCGACCCGCGGGACCGGTTCGAGCGGGAGGCCGACGCGGTCGCCGCCGGGACGCTACGGGCGCCCGCCCTCCGGCAGCGCCCGGCGCGCGATCCGGGCGGGGCGCGCGATCCGGGCGAGCCGGCCGCCCGGCCGGTGTCCGCGGGGCCCGCGACTCGCGGCGCGCCGGTCGTCCAGCGCAAGGTCGGGTTCGAGTTCGAGACCGGCTGGTACGTACAGCAGGAGGGGCTGTTCCGGCGCCGATGGCTGAAGAAGAAGGAACCGGTCGGCACGTCCACCTTCGACGGATTCAAGGTCGAGGCCGACGAGGCCGGCGACGCGTCCGAAATCGAGTTCATCGTCCACCCGCCGGTCGAGGAGGGCCTGGCCGGCTGGCAGCGCCTGGACGCGGTCATGACCGACATGACGACGTTCGGCGACAACCTGGAGGACGCCGGGCGGTTCGCCCAGGGCCAGCCGTTCCCGCTGTCCCTGGTGACCGGCGCGGCGGCGGACAAGAGCTACGTGATCACCCCGACCGCCGATCTCGTGGTGCGCGGCGGCCCGCAGGTGACCAGCGGCATCGACCTCGCGAAGATCGGTCAACTCGCGAACCTGTACCACGACGCCTCGGCCCCGCCGGATGAGCTCAAGGGCACGCTGAGCATCCTGGCGACCTCGGCCGGGAAGGCCAGCGCCGGCGCCGCGGCACTGGGCGTCCAGATCAGCCCGCGACTCCAGGGCCTGATCGCGGTCCTCGTGACCTACCTCGAGGCCGGCGCCGACCGCTACCGCGGCGAGGAGGTCGACGCGATCGGCCGGTACAACCTGGCCGCCGTCTATCCCAAGGCGATCGCGAACACCCTGCTCGCACGGACGGACTTCGCCGGACTCTTCGCGCTGCTGCCCCTGTCCGAGGAGGTGTACTACGCCACACACCCGCGGGACTTCATCCGGGTCGTGCTCGCGTCGACCGACCCGGCCCTCGGCATCAAGGAGGACGATCCGCTCTTCGCCCGGGGCGTCAGGGTGCACGAGGAGAACCCCGACAAGGGCATCTACGCGCCGAGCCTGACCGTCGGCGACTGGCTCTACGCCATACCCCACGGCTTCGACTCCCTGACAGGGATCAAGGACGCCCTGAGCCTGGGCGAGTTCGGCCCGAGAACCGAGAAGGTCGGCCCGCACCAGCCGAGGAAGCCCCGCGTCGACGCCGGCATCTTCGAGTTCCGCGGCGCCCAGGAGACCAAGCTCCCGCTGAGCGAATGGAAGCCCTTCGCCCTGAAATTCCAGCGCTTCATCTCCGAAGCCCACTACCAGTAGGACCGGGCCGCGGAACGTTGGCCGGCGTCAGGAGCTCGTGAGGATGACGAGTTGCTGGGTCGCCCGGGTCATCGCGACATAGCGGTCGACCGCTCCTTCGATGCCTTTGCCGAACGTCTCCGGGTCGATGAGGACGACCAGGTCGAACTCGAGCCCCTTCGACAGTTCGGGGGTCAGCGACCGGACCCGGGACGTCGCCCGGAACGTGGCATCGTCGATGTCACCGGTGCCGATGACGCAGGCGATCCCGTCGGCATGCGCGGCCAGCCAGGTGTCGAGGATCCGGCCCAGATCCGACGCGGATCCGTGTACGACCGGCATGCCGCTGCCGCGGATGGAGGTCGGCACGTTGGCGTCCGGGAGCACGGCCCGGATGACCGGCTCGGCTTCGGCCATGACCTCTTCCGGCGTCCGGTAGTTGATGCTCAGACGGGCCTGGGCGATCCGGACCAGGCCGATCCGCTCGAGCCGTTCCTGCCACGACTCCGTGAACCCGTGCCTGGCCTGGGCGCGGTCCCCGACGATGGTGAAGCTCCGGGACGGGCAGCGCAGCAGCAGCATGTGCCACTGCGCGTCGGTCAGTTCCTGCGCCTCGTCCACGACGATGTGCGCGAAGGGGCCGGCGAGCAGGTCCGGGTCGGTGCTGGCCAGTGCGGATCCGTCGACCAGGGCATCCTTGAAGTCCTCGCCGCGCAGCATCGTCACCAGACCCACGCCGTATTCGTCGTCGGCGGCCGCGCTGAAGTCATCCACGACCCTGGCCATGTGCTCGCGGTTGGCGGTGACAGCGGCGTTGTGCCGGCGCTGGCGCCGTGCCGCCTCCGGGTCGCCGAGCCGCTGCCGCGCCGCGTCCAGCAGCGGCAGGTCGGATACCGTCCAGGCCTGGGCGTCCGCGCGCTGCAGCTTCTGGACATCCTCGGGGCGCAGCCAGGGAGCGCACCTGCGCAGGTAGGCCGGTACCGACCACAGGTCCGCGACGAGGTCAGCCGCTTCGAGCAGCGGCCACGCCCGGTTGAAGGTCGTGAGCAGCTCCCTGTTCTGCCGCAGCGACTTGCGGAACAGATCGGCCGAGGCGGCGCTGTCGTGCTTGTCTGTCAGGATCGTGAGCAGTTCCTCCCAGACCTGGTCGCGGGCGTCGTTGTGCGGCGCGCCGGGCTCCGCCGCCTCGAACGCCTCGGCCCAGTCGGCGGCGCTCAGCCTGAGCGCGGACCAGGGGGTCTCGACCGTCATTCCCTTGGCGGGCGGCTCCTCGTAGAACCGGACGGCCGCCTCGATCGCCTCCACCAGGCGCGCGGACGACTTCAGCAGGGCCACGTCCGGGTCGGTCTCGACCCCTGCCGCGGCTCCCTCGGCGACGAGGTC
>JBBWZH010000494.1:0-24787 GCA_039648995.1 Mycobacteriales bacterium | reverse complement strand
GAGCTGCCGCAGGCGGCCAGCGGCAGCGTGCAGATGATGGCGCCGACAAGGGCGACGGATCGTGGTCGCATGGCAGTCTCCGGCCTCGGGGGTACCGGCCCGTCCGGGGCCCGCTGGATCTCATCGCCGCAGCTCCGGACGGTTCCGCTCGACGTCGGGAGCTAAACACCGTGAGGTATATTGGTCTAACCTTTAGTTCACAGCGTTACGTAATCGTTACCTAGCCTGGGGGCGGCATGGGGGTCCGGAGCCGGGCGGCCGCGACCCGCCAGGACATGTTCCGGTCCCTCGCCGAGCCGAACTACCGGCTCTTCTTCGCCGGCCAGGTGGTCAGCGTGATCGGCACCTGGATGCAGCGGGTCGCGCAGGACTGGCTGGTCCTGCAGATCACCGACAGCCCGGTCGCCCTCGGCCTGACCACCGCGCTGCAGTTCCTGCCGACGCTGCTGCTCGGCATCTGGGGCGGCGTGATCGTCGACCGGGTGGACCGGCGCCGGGCGATCGTCTGGACCCAGGCCGCCAGCGCCGTGCTCGCCGCGATCCTGGCCGCGGCCACGCTGACCGGCGCGGTCACGCTCGGGCTGGTCTACCTGCTCGCCGTCGGGCTCGGCCTGGTCACGGTCATCGACGTGCCGGCCCGGCAGGCGTTCGTCACCGAGCTCGTCGGCGCCGGCGACTACGTGAACGCGCAGGCGCTGAACTCCTCGGTGAACAACAGCGGCCGGCTGGTCGGGCCGGCCATCGCCGGTGGGCTGATCGCCTGGGTGGGCGCCGGCCCGGCCTTCGCGATCAACGCGGTCTCGTTCGTCGCGGTCCTGGTCGGGCTGGCCCGGATGGACCCCACCCGGCTGCGCAAGCCGCCCGCGCTCCGTCGCGCCCCCGGCCAGGCCCGGGAGGGGCTGGTGTACGTCTGGCGGCACCCGACGCTGCGGGCCTGCCTGCTGGTCGTCGCCGTGGTCGGGCTGTTCGGCCAGAATTTCCGGGTGGTGCTGCCGGTGCTGGCCCGGGACGAGCTCGGCGGCAACGCGGCCACCTACGGCTGGCTGACCGCCGCGCTCGGCCTCGGCGCCGTGCTCGGCGGGCTGGCCAGCGCCACCCGGCACCGCCCGTCCGGGCCCGGGCTGGTGCTCGCCACGCTGGCCTTCGCGGTGGTGAACGCGCTGGCCGCGGTCGCGCCCGGGCTCGGCACCGCGCTGCTGGCGATGGTCGGCGTGGGCATCGCCAACATCACCTTCAACACGCTGGCCCGGACGCTGTTGCAGTTGGGCACCGAGCCGGTGCTGCAGGGCCGGGTGCTCGCCGTACACGGCCTGGTGTTCCTGGGCAGCACCCCGATCGGCGCGCCGCTGCTGGGCTGGGTCTGCGCGCTCGCCGGCGCCCGGGCCGGGCTCTGGGTCGCCGCCGTCACCTCACTGCTCGCCGCCGCCGCGGCCTGGCCGGCGCTGCGCCGGGCCGGGCCGCCGGCACCGGCGGCGATGCCGGTGCCGGCGGCCGACCCGGCCCCGCTGTCCACAGTGGAAGCGTCCGCGGTGGAGCCGTCCGCGTTAGCGCTGGGATCAGCGGTAGATGCCGAGCTCCCAGAGTGAGTAGCCGAACCCGGTGCCCCGTTGGGTACCGGTCAGCCGGACGTACCGGGCGGACGCGCTGAGATCGAGGTCGTCGAACCCGCCGTCGCCGTCGCTGGTCGAGTAGACCGTCGTCCAGACCGTCCCGTCGTTCGAGACGGCCAGCTGGTACGCCTTGCCATACGCGGACTCCCAGGCCAGCTGCACGTGCCGGATCGGGGTGACCGCGCCGAGGTCCACCTGGATCCACTGCGGGTCGCTCCAGTCGCTGGCCCACCTGGTGCCGATATCGCCGTCGGTGGCGTTGCCCGGCAGCAGCGGGCCGGTGGCGCCGGTCGGCTGGAACGAGGACGCGGTGGTCGGCTTGCCGATCGCGACGTTGGTGCCGCCGACCGCTGGCGGCACCACCCGGAACGACCGGGTCTCGATGCCCACATTGCCCTGCCCGTCGTACGCGTAGATGTAGACCTTCCAGACGCCGAGCGACTGCGGCGCGGCTACGCTGAACGTGCCGTTGCCGGTCTGCGTGAACGCTGTGTGCTGCAGCGCGCCGCTGCCGGTGGCGTACTTCCCGTTCAGCATCACGTTGTACCGGATCGGATCACCGTCCGGATCGGACGCCGCGACGCCGACGGAGAACTGGCTGCCGGCCGGTACCGCGGTCACCGGGTTCACCGTCATCGACGAGATCACCGGCGGCGTGTTCCCGAGCGGAGTCCCGCCGTACGCCTGCTTCAGCGCGTAGTAGCCGAGTCGGCGCCAGCCGCCGGTGAACGTGTTCAGCCAGACGCCGGCGAAGTCGTTCTCCAGTCCATAGTGGAATTCGGTGGCGCCGAGAACGACGCCCGGGTGCGCCAGCACGGTGCCCCAGCTCGCGGTGTAGCCGTCCCGCTTCTGCACGTCGGTCGGTTCGGTCGGCACGCCGTTCTGGTCCGCCGGCACCTCCCACTCCCCGAACGGGCCGCCCTCGGTGATGATGTATGGCCTGGTCTGGCCGCCGTTCACCCACGTCTGATAGACGCCGGCCACCCCGCCGTACGCGTTGATGGCGAGCAGGTCGAGCGCTGGGGCGTAGGTCTTGTAGTAGTCCCAGGCGCTGGCGAACCCGCTGACCTGCCAGGCGTCGGTGGACGTGACCGGGTGGTTCGGGTCGGCCGCGTGCACCGCCTGCGCGACCTCGTTGACGAACTTCGCGTACGCCACCCGCTCCTGCTCGACGGTCACGCCGTTCGGGTAGGTGTGGTCCTGCGCGGTGAGGATGACCTCGTTGCCGATGTCCCAGAGCAGCACACCCTGGTGGCCCTTCAGCGCGTTCACCCGGGCCACGATCTCGTTCTTCACCGACGTCTTGTACGCGGTGTCGTTGACGTAGTCGGCGCCCTGGTTCAGCCAATGCCCAACGATCACCTTCAGACCTTGCTGTGCGGCCCGGTCCAGCAGCGTCGGCGTGTTCGCGTCGTCCACCGCCCAGATCCGGACAGTGTTCACGCCCATGGACTTCAGGTCGCGCAGGTAGCCGTCAGCGGCGGTCTGCGGCGGCCCCCAGGTCAGCCCGCGGACCTGCCAAGGCGCGCCGTTCACGGTCAGCTGCCAGCTGCCCTGGCTGCCCGTCACCCGCACCACGCTCGGCCCGGCCGGGGTGGCCGGGTCGGTCAGCGGCGGCGGCGCGGCACCGGCCATTGTGGACACCGAGACCGAGTCGACGGTGAGCGCGCCGCCCGGCGTGGTGGCCGCCGTCGGCGTGGTGACGCCGGCGATCCCGTTCGGCAGCGAGCCGCCGATACCCAGGTCGAGGCGGAGGAAGAAGCCGTGCTGCACGGCCGTCTGCCATGCGGTCACCCCGACCTGACTCTCCCGCACCAGCCAGGTCTGCTGGCCGTCCAGGTAGAACCGGATCTCTTCGTCCGAAGTGGACCGGTCGATGATCTGGGTGTACTCGTGGAAGCCGGTCTGGCAGCCGGCGCAGCTGGCCAAGCCGCTGGTACGCCCGTCGTACTCGTTGCACGGCCCGCCCGGCGCGGTGCCGCAGTGCAGCGTGTTGGAGAGCTGGCTGCGGCCGTTGACGTCAGTCATGATGTCGGTCTCGCCGACGCCCGGGAAGTTGGTGAAGTTACCCCGGTACGCGGCGCCGGTGGCCCTGAACCCGGGCCAGTAGCCGGCCGCGTTGGGCACGTCCGGTTGTCGCAGCACCGCGTTGAACCTGACCTGGCCCCCGGCCGGCGGAGCGAAGTCGGCGCGCTGCGTCTCCAGCCGGCCGGAGGTCCAGTTGCCGGCGCCGTCCCGCAGCGCCCGGATCGTGAGGTGGCCGGCGCCGTCGAGGGCGACGTTCGCGGTGGACGCGGTCGCGGTCTCCACCTCGCCGGTGCCCCAGTTCGCCGCGCCGCCAGGGTAGGCGGTACCGGTGCGCAGCAGCCAGTTCGCCGAGGACGGCGAGGTGTTCGCCGGGCCGCTGAAGTCGTCGCTCCACACAGCGGTCCAGTCGCTCGGCGGCTGGGCCGAGCCGGGCGTGCCGTAGACCTGGAACTCCCACAGCGAGTAGCCGTAGCCGTTCGCCCGTACCGTGCCGTACATCCGGACGTACCGGCCGGTGCCGGCCACGGCCAGCGTCTGCGTGCCGCCCGGCCCGGTCGTGGTCGTGTAGATCGGCGTCCACGTCGCACCGTCCACGGAGGTCTGCAGCTGGAAGCCGGTCGCGTAGGCGGCCTCCCACTGCAGCACCACCTGGCTGATCTCGGCGCTGCCACCGAGGTCGACCTGTATCCACTGTGGATCGCTGAACATGCTCGACCAGCGGGTGCCGGGGTCGCCGTCGACCGCGCCGGCGGCGGGGGTGCCGGCGCCCTCGGTCGACGACGCGACGGCTGGTTTGCCCTGGGAGAGCAGGGCGGGCGCGGCCTGCGCCGGGGTAGCCGCCTGCAGGACGCCGGCGATCAGCGCGACCGCGGCGAGCACCGTCGCGCGGCGCGGTGAGCGGGAACCGTGGCTTCGGGAGGGACGGACGTGTGCGCGCATCGGCCTGCCCATCGGGGTGTAGAAGGCAGCGGAGACGCCGGGCTGGCCGGCATCGGGGAGAGAGCACCTGACCGGCCCGCTCGGGCTGCGGGCCGGCCAGGCAGCTCGGTACGGCTACGGCAGCTGGTACTGCTCGTTCAGCGCCGCGCCCGCCTCGGGGTGGGCCTGGTCGAAACCGCGGGCGTCACACTGCAGGCCACCGACGACGCAGTGGTTGACCAGCGCGGCCTGCGTGGCCGGGTCCCAGGCGTTGTAGAAGTCGTAGTGGAACGAGTAGCCGCGGCCGCTGGCCAGCCGCACGCCGGCGAGGTTCCCGCTCACCGGGAACGCCATCTTGAACTCGATCATCGGCAGCGCGACCGGGTGGTCGGCGGTGCACCGGCCGTTGACCGGGTATGACATGTGGCTCTTGTGGTCCGGGGTGTCCAGGTACTTGCCGTCCCAGCAGCTGGGCGCCTGAAACCGAACGTTGAGCTGGGTGCCCGCCGGGCAGCTGACCGGGAAGTCGGCGTTGTGGAACGACTCGCCGCACTCCCAGCCCTCCACCGACTGGGCCAGGAACTCGGCCGACGTGGCGGTTGGGCTGCCGACCACGAACCGCAGGCCGAGCGGGAACGGCCGGACGCTGGTGTAGTCGATCAGGTTGGTCTTGTAGTAGATGACCTGCGGCCCGACCGGCATGACGGGCTGGTCGCCGTTGAACATCGTCGGCATCCAGTACGCGGACTTGTCACCGGGCACCAGGCAGGCCGTCCCGCCCGCCTGCAGCGACGCCAGCGTGGTGGCCGCGTTCGTGGTGGTGTTGCCCATGAAGGTGTGGCTGTGCGAGGCGCCGGGCTGGCCGAAGAAGACGATCGGGTCGTCCGGCAGGTTGCTCCGGCTGACCGCGCAGTCCGCCTGGAACTCGTGGAAGTACGCGTGCGGCGGGTTGCCCATCGACGGGGTCACCCCGGTCACCTGCGGGTTGGCCAGCACGTAGCCGGTGGTCGACGTGCTGATGGCGCCGTACACCTGGAACTCGAACAGCGAGTAGCCGTAGCCGGTGCCCCGGACCGTGCCGTACATCCGCACGTACCGGCCGGAGCCGCTAACGATCAGATCCTGGGTGCCGCCGGCGCCGGCGCTGGTCGAGAAGACCGGCGTCCAGGTGGCCGCGTCCGGCGAGACCTGCACCTGGAACGCCTGTGCGTAGGCGGTCTCCCAGCGCAGCACCACCCGGCTGAGCACCGCCGTGCCGCCGAGGTCGACCTGCAGCCACTGCGGGTCGGCGGGCACGCTGGACCACCGCGTGCTCGGGTCGCCGTCCACCGCCGCCTGCGGGGTGGTGCCGCCGTTCTCCGTCGACGACGACGTGACCGGCCGGTCCTGTGAGATCAGCGAGTCCGCCGCGCTGGCCGGCCGTTGTGGGGCGGTGGCCAGCAACGAGGCGAGCACCCCGGCGACAAGGCCGGGAAACGCGATCCGCCAGAACCTGGGGGAGCGCCACGGGCGTGTTCGGGCTGGGCTGGAGCCGGACATCTGGTCTCCTGGAGGTCGGGATGCACCCTGCTGCGAGGCCCGGCGCCCGATTGACCGGCCCTCACTCGAATTGCCAACTTATTTCAAGTATTGATTTAACTGCCGAGTCACGCAATCGTCAAGACCGTCCGCTTTGCGTTCCGATGCGGTACCGGGCCGGTACCATGGCCGGCATGGCGATGAACCTGCGACTGACCGACGCGGAGACCGAAGCGCTGCGACGCAAGGCACAGCAGGAAGGTCGGTCCATGCAGGAGGTCGCGCGGGCCGCGATCGCGCAGTACACCAGCGACCGGCCGGCCCGCCTGCAGGCTGCCATCGCCCGGATCGCCACGGAGGACGCCGACCTGCTCGACCGCTTGAGCAGGTGACCAGCGGGCCCGAGATCGACTACCTCTCGGTGGACGACCTCCTGGAGATCGCGGCCGGCGTGATCAAAGGCGTTCAGATCCGGGACGTTGGCCTGCTCGCCTCCGCGGCCGGCCGCCCCCGGGCCACCGCCTTCGGGGTCGACGCGTACCCCGGCTTTACCGCGAAGGCCGCCGCTCTACTGCACTCGCTGGCCCGCAACCACGCCCTGGCGGACGGGAACAAGCGGCTCGCCTGGTCGGCGACCCGGGCGTTCTGCCTGCTCAACGGGCGCGATCTGCACTGCTCGGTGGAGGCGGCCGAGGCGATGATCGTCGGGGTGGCCGCGGGAGAGCTGGACGTTCCGGATCTTGTCGAGCTGCTCCGCGGTTACGTCGGGCCAGGGGGGTATAGCCTTCGTCTATAGACTAAGTCTATAGTTGCCGCCATGGCGATTGGCGAGACGCTGCTCGGCCTGCTGGAGAGCGGGCCGCAGCATGGGTACGGCCTGAAGCGGTCGTACGACACGTACTTCGGGCGCGACCGGGCGCTGGACTACGGGCAGGTGTACTCGACGCTGTCCCGGCTGCTGCGGGACGGGCTGGTCACCGAGGACGGCGTCGAGGCCGGCAGCGGGCCGAGCCGGAAGCGGTACGCGATCACGGCGGCCGGGGTGACGGACGTGCGGCAGTGGCTGGGCACGCCGGAACCGCCGACGCTGTACCTGCAGAACACGCTGTACTCCAAGGTGGTGCTGGCGCTGCTGTCCGGCCGGCCGGCGGGCGACGTGCTCGACCGGCAGCGGGCCGCGCACCTGACGGAGATGCGGGCGCTGACCGCGCGCAAACGCGCCGGCGACCTGGCTGACCAGCTGATCTGCGACCACGCGCTGTTCCACCTGGAGGCCGACCTGCGCTGGCTGGAGCTGACCGCGGCGCGGATCGACGAGCTGGCCGCGACCGTGACGGCGGCCAGGACCGTCCCGGCGGCCAAGCCGTGACCGGGGTCGCGGTGACCGGCGGGTCGGGTCCCTCGGGTGCGGGGGAGCAGGCGGTGTTGGTCGGCGCCGGGCTGCGGAAGTCGTTCGGGGTGAACCCGGCGCTGAACGGCGCCGACCTGACCCTCCGCGGCCGGGAGATCGTCGCGGTGATGGGGCCGTCCGGGTCGGGCAAGTCGACGCTGCTGCACTGCCTGGCCGGCATCCTGCGGCCGGACGCCGGCCAGGTGACCTACCGCGGGCAGGACCTGGCCGAGCTGTCCGACCGCGAGCGCAGTGCGCTGCGTCGCCGGTCGTTCGGGTTCGTGTTCCAGTTCGCCCAGCTGGTGCCGGAGCTGACCTGCCTCCAGAACGTGGCATTGCCGCTGCGGCTGGGCCAGCTCGGGCGGGGCCGGGCCGAGGCCGTCGCGCAGGAGTGGCTGGACCGGCTCGACGTGGCCGACGTGGCCGGCAAGCGACCGGGCGAGACGTCCGGCGGCCAGGCGCAGCGGGTCGCGGTCGCCCGGGCGCTGGTGACGGGCCCGGCCGTCGTGTTCGCCGACGAGCCGACCGGCGCGCTGGACTCGCTGAACGGCGAGCGGGTGATGCAACTGCTGGTCGACGCCTGCCGGCAGGCCGCCGCCTCGGTGCTGCTGGTCACCCACGAGCCGCGGGTAGCCGCGTACGCCGACCGCGAGGTGATCGTCCGGGACGGCCGGTCCCGCAGCCTGGAACCGGCCCGATGACCGCCCCGCCCGGCGGGCCGCCCGGCGGGGCCGGCCGGTGGCCCCCGGTGGCTGACTTCCTGCTCGGCGCCCGGCTGGCGATGCAGGCCGGCCGGGCCGGCTGGGCCCGGCTGGCGCTGTCGGTGGTCGGAATCGGCGCGGGTGTCCTGGTGCTGTTGTACGCCGCGTCGGCGCAGCACGCGTTCCGTGCCTCGCAGGCCCGGGCGGACGGGCTGACCACCGTCTCGAGCACGGCGCCGCCCGGGGTGACGCCGGTGGACGTCCGGTTCAGCAATGACGAGTTCCGCGGTCAGTCGATCATCGTGATCTACGTCCACGGCACCGGTGGCGTACCGGCGCTGCCGCCCGGGGTGAGCCGGCTGCCGGCCAACGGCGAGGCGGTGGTGTCGCCCGCGCTGGGCCGGCTGATGTCCGGATCGGACGGTGAACTGCTCCGGCAGCGGTACCCGCAGACAGTGATCGGCCGGATCGGTCACGCCGGCCTGATCGGGCCGGCCGATCAGCGGATCTACCTCGGCGTGCGCGAGGCCGGCGGTGACAAGGCGGGCACCTGGGGCCTGGCCGCGGCACACGATCCGGTGCCGCCGCTGCTCTGGGCGCTGCTCGTGGTCGGCATCGTCGTGCTGCTGTTCCCGGTGTTCGTGTTCGTCGCGGCGAGCGCCCGGCTGGCCGATGCCGAGCGGGACCGCCGGCTCGGCACGCTGCGGCTGATCGGCGCCAGCGCGGCGCAGGTGCGCCGGGTCGCGGCCGGCGAGTCGCTGCTGGCCGCCGGTCTCGGCCTGCTGCTCGGCGGCGGGCTGTTCCTGCTGACGCGGCCGCTGATCGAGGGCCTGACCGTGCTGCAACTGGCGGTGTTCAGCGATGACGTGGTGCCGGCGCGGCCGCTGGTGGCGTTGATCGTGGTCGCGGTTCCGCTGCTGGCCGCCGGCTCCGCGCTGTTCGCGTTGCGGCACACGGTGATCGAGCCCCTCGGCGTGGTGCGTCAGGCCGGGCCACCGCGGCGCCGGCTGTGGTGGCGGCTGCTGCCCGCCGCGACCGGCGTGGCGCTGCTGCTCTACCTGCTCCGCCCCGCCACGGACGCGCGGCGGGATCGTCCGGTCACCGCGCTGGTCCTCGGCGTCGTGCTGCTGCTGCTCGGCATCCCGACCGTGCTGCCGTGGCTGCTGCAGCGGGTGCTGCGCCGGCCCCGGAACGAGACGCTGGCCCTGCAACTGGCCACCCGCCGGCTGCTGCTGGACAGCGGCACGCCGGCCCGGGTCGTCAGCGGGATCGGCGTGGTGCTGGCCGGCGCGATAGGGCTGTCCAGCCTGCTGGCCGCGGCCGCGGCCAGGTACGGTCCCACGGCCGGAGGGTTGCCCCCCGGCCAGGCCACGGTGTCGGTGGACGCGGGCCTGCCGACGGCGACCGACCGGCTGGCGGCGGCGCTGCCCACGGTTCCCGGCGTGACCAGCAGCCACCGCACGCGGGCGCTGACGGTCGACATCGGACAGAATCAGATGGTCGAGCTCCGCGCCGGCGACTGCTCCGCTCTCAGCGCCCTGGCCGTACTGCCGTCCTGTGTGGACGGTCAGGCGTTTCTGCTGGCGGGCTCGCCGGTGGCGGCCGGGCAGCGGGTACGGATCAACCCGGACCAGGTGACGACCGACGGCCCGGCGGCCGGCGTGCCGTGGACCGTTCCGGCGGCGGCCCGGACGGTGCGGTCGAGCGGCGACCTGGCCCGGCTCGCGATGGTGCTGGTCACGCCGAAGCTGCTGCCGCCGTCGGTCGCCCCGCTGGGCCGCAGCGAGTTCGACATCCGCTACAACCCGGCCGACCGGGACGCGGTGGAGCGGATCCGGACCGCCGCCGCACCGCTCGCCTGGCGCTCGTACGTGGCGGCGGCCGGCTCCGTCTACGTGGTCGGCGACGACCACACGTACCGGACCATCCGGCGCGGCCTGCTTGCCAGCGCGCTGTTCACGCTGGCGCTGGCCGGCGCGACCCTGCTGGTCGGCGCGGTGGATCAGGTCCGGCAGCGGCGCTGGCCGCTGGCCGCGCTGGCCGCGAGCGGGGTGCCCCGCTCGACGCTGGCCCGGTCGGTGCTCTGGCAGAACGCGATCCCGGTCGCCGTCGCGGTGCTGGTGGCCGATGTCACCGGCGTCGCGCTGGCCGACCTGGTGCTGCCGGCGGTGGGCGTCGACGCGATGGTCGACTGGCGCGGCGTCGGCATCTACTCGACGGCGGCGGTGGCGGTGGTCGGCGTGGTCACCGCGCTGACCCTGCCGGCGGTGCGCCAGGCCACCCGGCCGACCGCGCTCCGCTCGGAATGACCGCGCTGTCCACAGTGGACGCTCAACCGCGTCCACTGTGGACAGCGCGTCGGCTCAGCCGATCGGCAGCGGGAGGCCGGCGACGGGAAGCCGGCTGTCCAGGCAGTTGATCTTGGCGCGGGTGGTGCCGGTCGGAGTGGCCTCGCCGCCGGTGTTCGGCGCGTTGTCCCGGCGGGAGCCGTCCGAGTGGGTCACGCAGAGCGTGCGGCCGGTCAGGAACGGGCTGGTCGGGAACTCCAGCGGGCCGTTGTTGCGCAGCCGGGTGGCCGGGTCGGCCGGGCTGCGGACGACCTCGACGACGCGCCGCTGCGGGGTGACCGCGACGACCGCGTTGCGCTCGTTCGCGGCGGCCCAGATGTTGCCGGACCGGTCCAGCGCGATGCCGTCGGCGCCCTCCAGCAGTGGGTGCGCCACGAACACGTCATCCAGGCAGAGCGTGTCCGGGCTGAACGTGGCGTCGCAGCCGGTCGGGCTGCGCAGGTTGCCCCGCCGGTCCAGGTTGACCTGCCAGATCGCGCCGCGTGCGGTGTCGGCGACGTAGAGCACGCTGCCGTCGGCGGTGAAGGCAAGCCCGTTCGCGACGATGTGCTGCGAGCCGGCGGTGTCGGCGGCGGCGCGGCCGTTCGGCGTGACCGTGACCTGGCCGGGGGGCAGCGAGCGCGGGTCACGGCCGACGCCGCCGACGCCGTTGACCAGGTTGACCTCGTTCAGCATCGGCTGCACGCGGAACATCAGCTGTGGCTGGCCGTCCGGCCCGATCCGCCAGACCCGGCCCTGGCCGGTGCCACCGTCGGACACCCACAGGTTGCCGCGCTGGTCGAACGCCAGGCCGTTCGCGCCGGCCACGGCGTCGGTGAACACGGTCGCCGTCGGCGGGTTGGCCGCGTCCGGGACGAGCGTGACGACGCTGGCGCCGTTGCCGATGAACAGCCGGCCGTGCGCGTCGAACGCGAGCCCGGCCGGGCCGCACGGGGCGGCGATCGTGCCGACCACGGTGGCCGCGCCGCCGACCGCAGGCACCCGCCAGACCGGGCAACTGTCGGTGCCCCGGCCGGCCGTGTAGAGGTTGCCCTGCCGGTCGCCGGTCAGCCCTTCGATGCCGGCCGGGGCGGGGAAGACCGTCGTGAACCGCGCGGTCGCGGCGAGCGGCCGGATCTCCGGCTGAGCCGGCCCGGCCCCGCTGGCCGGCGCGGAGTCCTGGCCGGACGCCGCCCGGACCAGCAGTGCCGCGGTGACCGCGGCGGCGGCGGCCAGGGCGAACGCCCGTAGGCCCAGCCGTCGAACAGTGGTACGCACTGTCATCCTCCTTCGTCGCAGGAAGCCGGCCCGCATCCGACCGAACCAGACAGTCCGTGATGAAGCAAGACAAGCCGCTCGCTCAGCGGGCGCACAACCACGCTTCCGGCCGATGTGCGGTACGAACGTGGCGTGTTCATGACCAGGTCACCGCGGCGTGGCCGGTCGGTCGCCGGCCTCCCTTAACGTGCCGGCCGCAGAGGGGCCGACGTCGGCTCCGCTACGGGAGGGACGAGATGCGCGACCACGAGCATCCGCACGGTCACAGCCACGAGCACGGCCACCCGCACGAGCACACCGGCGACGGCGAGCCGGCCGCCGACTACGCCGACCTGGCCATCCCGGACCGCGAGCTGCCGCCGGGTGCCCTGACCCGCCGGCGCATCCTGCAGGGCCTGGGCGCGCTGGGCGCCGCGGCGACCGCGGCCGGGATGCAGGTCGGCGGCGCCCTGCCGGCGGCGGGGCAGTCGCCGCAGTCGGGCGGGCCGGCGGTGTCCGACGACGGGCGCCGGTTCGGTTGGTTCGCCGGCGACCACCACATCCACACCACATTCTCCCGCGACGCCATGTACGAGGTGGACGACCAGGTCGGCAACGCCCAGCGGTACGGGCTGGACTGGATGGTGATCACCGACCACGGCAACGTGGCGCACCAGAAGCTGTCGATCGACCAGATCACCCCGAAGATCGCCGAGGCGCGGCGGAAGTTCCGGCCGCTGGTGTTCCAGGGGCTGGAGTGGAACGTGCCGGGCGCCGAGCACGCGACGTTCTTCGTCCCGCCGACCGAGCACGCGGTCGACGTGCTGCGCGGCTTCGAGCTGTTCTGGGACGGCGACGTGATCGCGAAGAACCAGAACCCCACCGGCCCCGGCCTGATCACGGACTCCATCGAGAACACCCCGGCCGCCGAGCTGTACGGCATCCTCGGCCTCAACTGGATCAAGAACCAGCTCGTCGCCGGCACCGTGCCGGCCGCTCTCGTGCTGGCCAACCACCCGATGCGCAAGGGCCAGGTGAGCCCGCACGAGCTGCGTCAGTGGCGGGACACCGCGCCAGAGGTGGCCGTCGGCTGGGAGGGTGCCCCCGGGCACCAGGCCGCCGGCACCCCGGCGCCGGCCGGTGGCGGCGGCGCCCGCGGCGAGTATGGGAACGCGCCGAACCCGAACTCGTTCGCCGGCTACGGCCCGGAGTTCTACCGCACCTGGGGCGGCTTCGACTACGCGACCGCGAAGGTCGGCGGCCTGTGGGACAGCCTGCTGGCCGAGGGCCGGTCGTGGTGGATCACCGCGAACTCCGACAACCACATGACCTACCTGGACACCCGCGAGGTCGGCAACGCCGACGCGGCCTTCTACCTGGCCAACGGCAACCGCGGGCTGCGTACCGACGGGCACCCGGCGCACCACGAGTACGCCGACTTCTGGCCGGGCTTCTACAGCCGCACCTACGTCGGCGCGCGGCGGCGGGACTACCTGTCGATCATGGAGGCGATCCGCGCCGGCCGGATGTTCCTGGTGCACGGCGGGCTGATCGAGTCGGTCGAGGTGCGGGTCCGCCCCGGCTCCGGGCCGGGCGTGACGTTCGGCGGCCGCACCTGGGTGCGCCGCGGCCGGCCGGTCACCGTCGACATCACGGTCACGCTGGCGTCCCAGCCGAACTTCCACGGCGCCGTGCCGCGGCTGGCCAAGGTCGACCTGATCAAGGGCGCGGTGACCGGCCCGGTCGGCGGCGACGCCCGCGACACGCTGGCCGCGCCCGGCACCTCGGTGATCGGGACGTTCGAGGTGCCCGCGCGGGCCCGCCGGACAGTCGAGTTCAGCCACGTCATCCGGGATACCGACGAGCCTTTCTACCTGCGGCTGCGCGGCGGCGACGGCAAGCACCTGGACGCCGGCGGCAACCCGACGATCGACACCGTGGGCAATGCCGACCCGTGGGACGACCTCTGGTTCTACACGAACCCCACGTTCGTCGACGTCCGCTGACGGGCCACCGGTGACCGTCCGGATCGGGGTGGACCGGGGCGACGCCTCGGTCGAGCGGCTGGAGCACGACCTGCTGCACGCGCTGCGCGGGCTGGGCCCCGATCTGGGCCCGGCCGGCGCCCCGCTGTACGTCTGCACACATCAGGTCCGCGACGGTCAACCGCACTGGGCGGCGAGCATCGAACTCGCCGCCCGGTGCGGGCCGGTCGGGCCGCGGCAGCCCGAGAGGGCCGGCGGACCGCTGGGGTCGCTGGAGCTGCTGCGGCAGCTGGCCGGCGCGCTGGCCGAGCCGCCGCACGACGACGACCTGCACCGGCTGGCGTTCACCGACCCGCACGTGCCGGACGCGCCCGCCCCCGGCGCGCCGTCCATCGCGGCGGTCGGCGAGCCGGGGGAGGAGGAGGTGGCACTCGGCGCCGAGCGGTGGCGCCGGTCCGCCCGGGCGGCCGCCACCGACCTGCGCGCCCGCGCGGCCGGCCGGGCCGTGCTGTTCCCCGGCGCGGCCGACCTGCCGGCCGAGCTGAGCGTCGCCGAGCTGCGGGCGGTCACGCCGATCCGGGAGCTGCTCACGGTCGGCACCACCGCCGGCGACAGCACCGTGCTGGAAACGCACGGGCACGTCCGCCCGACCATTGTGGACGGTGGGCTGGCGCTCGTGGTCACACCGGCCGGCCCCGGCCGGGTGCGCCCGTTCGAGTTGCCGGTACCGCGGCAGTGCTGCGAGACACCGGACCAGTACGCCGCGCGGCAGGCGGTCTACGCGCACGTTTTCACCAGGTGAGCTGGCTGCGGCCCGGGCGGGCGGTCTGCCCGGGCCGCGACGGCCGGCCAGGCCCGGTCACCAGGTCGGGGTCATGCCGCCGTCGATGGTGATGTCGGCGCCGGTGACGTTGCCGGACCGTTCGCTGGCCAGCAGCAGCACCAGCTCGGCGACCTCCTCGGGACGGGTGAACCGGCCGGTGACCGAGTCGTGCGCGGCCTTGTCGACGATCTCCTCCGGCTTGAGGCCGGTCGCCTTGGACACGGTGTCGGCGACGCCGCCGGCCCCCAGCCAGAGCGCGGTCGCGACCGGGCCGGGGCTGACCGTGTTGACCCGCACGCCCCGGGCACCGACCTCTTTGGACAGTGCCTTGGAGAAGTTGGCCAGGGCCGCCTTGGCGGCGCTGTAGTCGATCACGGCCGGGTCGGGCAGCGCGGCGTTCACCGAGCTGATGCTCACGATCGCGCCACTGCCCGCGGCGAGCATGACCGGCAGCACGCTGCGGCAGGCCCGGACCGCCGGCATCAGGTTCAGGTTCAGCGTCGCCAGCCAGTCGTCGTCGGTGACCGTGAGGAACCCGCCGGTGCGGGCCGGCGCCGAGCCCACGTTGTTGACCAGGATGTCGACGCGGTCGCCCGCACTGGCCACCAGCCGCTCCGGCCCGCCCGCTTCGGCCAGGTCGACCTCCACCACGCGCACCTGCCCGGCCTGTGCCAGCTCGGCCAGCTCCGCGGACGTCTTGCGGGCACCGGCGACCACATGGACGCCCTCGGCCACCAGCGCACGCACGACCGCGAGCCCGATGCCCCGGCTCGCGCCCGTGACGACCGCTACCCGCCCCTGCAAGCCCAGTTCCATCCCGTCCCCGATCTGTTCGGTGATCTCCAGCAGAACCTAGCGGGCAGGGGGCGTCGGCGGGCCTCCGTCAGTTGACCGCGGCCCGCTCCTCCATCAGCACCAGGTTGTTGCCGTCCGCGTCGCGGAACAGCGTCATCCACAGCTCGGTGCCGCCGTCCCGGTGCACCAGGTGCGGCTCGTCCTCGAAGCGCACGCCGGCCGCCGCCAGCCTGGCCCGCTCGCCGGCCAGGTCGTCCACCCGGAAGTAGAGCATCGCCCGGCTGGCGAACTCGGCCGCCTCCGGCCGCCCCAGGTAGAGCCGCACGTCGCCGGACTGGAAGAACGCCATCGGCTGCCCCGGCACCTGGAACAGGAACGGCACGCCGACGACGTCCCGGTAGAACCGCACCGCCGCGTCGACGTCCGACACGCTCACGTGCACCTGCGCCAACGGCCCCATCGCCATCGCCAGCCCTCTCCAGATATCCTTAACCTGGGTGAAAGGATAACCAAGGTGAAGGATCGCCAGCAACAGTCCGGCCTGCCGCCGGTGCCGGCCGGCCTGCCGGCCGGCGAGCCGACCGAGACGGCGAACCTGCTGCACTCCGCCGCGGTGCGGCTGCTGCGCCGCGCCCGCACCGCCGACGGCGCGATGGACCTGGACGGCCCGCGCGCCTCCGCGCTGTCCGTGCTCGTCTTCGGCGGGCCGCTGCCGCTGTCCCGGCTGGCCGCCGCCGAGCAGGTCACCCCGCCGGCCATCGCCAAGACCGTGGACGCGCTGGAACGCGCCGGTCTGGTCAGCCGCACCCGCTCGACCACCGACCGCCGCGTCGTGCTGGTCGGGGCCACCCCGGCGGGCCGCGCGCTGCTCGACCGCGGTCGCACCGCCCGGGTCCGGCTCATCGCCGAGCTGATCGGCCCGCTGCCGGACGCCGACCGCCGCGCCCTGCGGCGCGCCGCCGACCTGCTCGCCACCGTCCTCGCGCCGTGACGCCCGCCGGTCAGCCGGCCGGTGGCGTACCGCGATCTCCCAGCAGCGTGGCGGGGATGCTGGCCCAGGTGCCGCCGGCGCGGCGGTAGGCGATGCCGGCGAGGAGCTCGAGCACGACGCGGTTGGCGAGCATGGCCGTGACGTCGGCGTTGTCGTACGGCGGGCAGACCTCGACGATGTCCATGCCGACGACCGGGAGTTCGACCGCGATGCGGCGGATCGTGTCCAGCAGCTCGCGCGGGCTGAAGCCGCCGGGCTCCGGGGTGCCGGTGCCGGGCGCCGACCCGGGGTCGGTCACGTCGATGTCGACGGAAAGGAAGACGCCGTCGCAGCCGTCGGTGGCTGTCTCGAAGGCCTCGGCCAGGCATTGATCCAGGCCACGGGTGACGATCTCGTGCATCTCGTACGAGCGCATCCGCTGCTCGGCCATCCAGCCGAGGGTGGCCGGCTCGGGCCAGTAGCCCCGCAGGCCGAGTTGCAGGAACCGGTCGCCGCGGCAGGCGCCCGATTCGATCAGCCGGCGCATCGGCAGCCCGTGCCCGATCAGCGAGCCGAACTGGAACTCGCCGGTGTCGGCGTGCGCGTCGAAGTGGATCACGGACACCCGGCCCCAGCCGATCGCGTGCGCCACCCCCGTCACGTCCGGCCAGGTGATCGTGTGGTCACCGCCGAGGATCACCGGGACCGCCCCGGCCTCGGCCACCGTCCGCACCGCGGTCTCCAGCCGGTCCAGCGGCAGCCGGCCCTCGACCCCGGGCATCAGCACGTCGCCGGCGTCGACCACGGCCAGGTCGGTCAGCGGGTCGACGCGCAGCGCCAGGTGCGGTCGGGAGCCGTCGTGCGGCAGGTAGTCGGTGCTCCGGATCGCCCGCGGCCCGAACCGCGCGCCGCCCCGGTACGAGGCGCCCGCGTCGTACGGCGCGCCGAGCACCACCGCCCCCGCGCCGGCCAGCCCGACCGTGTCCGCGAGATCGCACCGCGGCACCCCGAGAAAAGTGACGTCCGGCCCGAACATCGCACCCTGGTACGCCATCGGGCCACCCTCCCACAGGAGCTCGCGCGCGGGCCGGTCACGGAACCGGGCGGCGCGGAACCGGGCGGAGCCGGATGGACTCGCGGGCGACCTGCTGCCAGCGCGCCGCCCACAGCGCCTCGTCGCCGCCGCAGGCCCGGACGAACGCGAGCGTGACCGCCAGGCTCGGCAGCCGTGCGCCGGACGCGGCCTGCGACAGCGTGGTCGCCGAGTAGTTCGCCCGGCGGGACAGCTCCCGGTACCCGGGGCTGCCGGCCGACATGCGCAGCCGGCGCAACCCGGCCGCGAACCGGTTCAGCGGCTCGTGCGGCGAGCCGAGCACGCTCTCCGGCCGCCCGACCCGGCGGGACAGACCCGGGGCGGCCCAGTCGGGCCCGGGTTCGATCGGCGCGGCGCCGGACACAAGTACCTCCGATCAACGTGAGTCCGAAGTGGATAGACACAGTGGACTCGCTGGGCGGCCGGACGCACGGGCCGCCGTGGTGTTGACAGTTCACCGTATCGATGTCCGGCCCGACGGACCCGCCCGGCCCACGGCCGGGTCCGGATCGCCCGGCGGCTGACCGCGACTATGGTGGGCCGACGGTACGGTCCAGCGATCGGAGGTCGGCATGCCGCTGGTGGAGATCAGCCTCCTGGCCGGGCGGCCGCCCGGGCAGGTCCGCGACCTGATCCACCGGGTGCACGCCGCCGTCGAGGGCGCCCTCGACGTGCCGCCCGCCAACATCCGGGTGATCATCCGCGAGGTGCCGCTGGAGCACTGGGCGGTCGGCGATGTCACCAAGGCCGAACAGCGCTAGCGCACCCCGGTGCCGGGTGCCGGCCGGGACCAGTGGGCCGGGCGGTCCAGCGACGGCGGGATCCGGGTGCTCGCGTCGCCGCCGGCCGCGGCCAGCTGCGGCTGGGTGAGGAACAGGCTGTCGGCGAGGTCGGCGCCGTCCAGCGCGGCGGCGCGCAGGTCGGCGCCGCGCAGGTCGGCCAGGCGCAGGTCGGCGCCGGTGAGGTCGGCCCCGATCAGCAGCGCCCCGCGCAGGCTCGCGCCGCGCAGGTCCGCACCCCGGAGCCGGGCACCCACCAGGTCCGCGCCCGCCTCCACCCGGCGCCCCCTCGGCTGGCGGCGCGCGGGCGTCCGGCCCCGGCTCGGGCCCGGCCGGTGGGCGCCGGCTCGGGCGAGGGCGCTGGCCTCGGTCAGCAGCGTGCCGGCCGCTCGGCAGTGCGCGGCGACGTCCAGCGCCAGCAGCGCGTCCGGCGCGCCCCGGGTCAGCGCCCCGGTCTCGTCGAGCGCCGCGCGCAGGCTGGCGTGCAGCGGGGCGGCGGCCGGCAGTACCAGCGCCTCGGTCAGGTACCGGAGCAGTTCGTGGAGTTGCCGCATGATCGGGAAGACCGCGAACATCTGCGCTGCGGCCGGCCCACCGGCTCGCCAGTCCCGCCCGCCGAACGTGCCCTGGGAGACCCGCTGACCGGCGCCGAAGCAGTCGTAGACCGTGCAGCCGGGGAAGCCGTCGGCGCGCAGCCGGTGGTGGATCCCGCACCGGGAGTCGTCCCGCAGGTTGGGGCAGGGCTGCCCGGCCGGCTTGCTGATCGCGAAATCGGCCGAGGCGGCGAACGCGGGTACCACGCAGCACAGCCCGAAGCACCGGGCGCAGTCGGCGCGCAGCTCGTCCGGCACCGCGCTCCCTCCCGAGCCGGTCCGGGCGGCGGCGGGCCGTCCGGACTGGAGCAGCCTACCGACCGGACGAGAATGTTGTTTTAGTTGTCTGGCGTTAAGTCGACACGTCGAGCTATCGAGATCAACCGGGCGCGGGCCATGGTCCGGAGAAGCGGGAGAATGTCAGGTGTCGGATGTGCGGCAGGCGTACGTGACCGCGGCTGAAGTGGCGACGGCGTTGCTGCGGGCTCCGGCGGTGGCGGCCGGCTGGGGCCGGCCGAGCGCGCTGCCGGAGTTCTCGGTCGGCGGGCTCGCCGCCCACCTCGGCGCGCAGGTCTTCAACGTCACGCTGGCGCTGGCCGCCGAGGTGCCGCCGGGCTGCTCGGCCGTGTCGGTGCGCGAGCACTATGCCCGGGCCAGCTGGCTCGCGGCCGACCTCAATGAGGAGACCAACGTGCTGATCCGGCGCGGCAGCGAGAAAGCGGCCGCGAACGGACCGGTCGACGTGCACACCCGCGCCAGCGCGGAGCTGCGCAGGCTGCGCGACGTGCTGCCGGCCGAGCCGGCCGACCGCACCGTGTTCCTGCCCTGGGCCGGTTGGCCGCTGACCCTGGACGACCTGCTGCTGACCCGGCTGATGGAGATCGCCGTGCACTGCGACGACCTGGCCGCCAGCGTGGCCGAGCCGACCCCGGAGCTGCCGGACGCGGTGTTCGACCCGGTGCTGACGCTGCTCACCGGCCTCGCGGTACGCCGGCACGGCCAGGTCGCGGTGCTGCGCGCGCTCAGCCGCGCCGAGCGCGCTCCCGCCACCATCACCGCTCTGTGACCCGGCCGGGTGGGACGCCGCAGCAGGCGCCGCGGCCACAGGTCAGCCGGCCGCCTCGGCGATCACCGGCTCGATGACCTCCTCGGCCAGCCACGTCATCGGCCGGACGGGCGGGATCGACCCGATCACCAGGTGGTCGGCGCCGGCCCTGACGTATTCGAGCAGGGCGGCACGGGCCGCCGCGGCGTCCTCGCTCGGCCGCAGCAGCAGCTGGACCGACCGCTTGATCTCCCGCGGGTCACGGCCGATCGCGGCGCAGTGCTCGTTCAGGGCGTCGTTGTGTTGCGTGAACTCGGCCGCCGACCACGCCGGACAGCTCCACAGGGCGGCCTGCTCGGCGACCAGGCGCAGCGTGAGCTTCCTCCCGGCGCCGCCGATCATGATCGGCGGGTGCGGCTTCTGCACCGGCTTGGGCTCGCAGACCGCGCCCTTCAGCTGGTAGTAGCGCCCGTCGAAATCGAACAGTTCGTCCTCGACCCACATCCGGCGGATCAGCGTGACCGATTCGGCCAGCGCGCGCACGGCGTCCGCGGCCGGGACGATCGGGATGCCGTAGCCCTCGAACTCGCGCCGGACGATCGCCATCAGCGTCTCGTCGTTGCCCGGGAGCTGGTTGCCGCCGGCGCCGATGCCGAACTCGAGCCGGCCGTTGGAGATAATGTCGACCGTGGCCGCCATCTTGGCCAGTACCGCGGGCGGGCGGAGCCGGTTGCTGGTGACCATCACGCCCAGGCGGATGCGCTCGGTCTGCGCGGCGAGCGCGGCCAGCAGCGTCCAGGCCTCCAGCGCCGGGCCGTTCACCGGGCCGCGCAGCGGCACCATGTGGTCCCAGAGCCAGGCGTGCTCGATAACCGGCAGCTGGTCGGCCTCACGCCAGACGCGGACGATGTCCGCATAGCTGATGCCCGCCTGGCTGGTCTTGATGCCGAAGCTCAGTGTGGCGCCGTCACTCATGTCGGAGAAGCTCCCTCCAGCGTCCGGCACCTGTCGCGGAATATCGCTAGCCGGCTAACGAACACTCTAGTTACCGAGGTCGCTAGCTGGCAAGCGACTCGCTCCGCCCGGCCGACCCGGGGCCGGCGCCGGCGTCGGTGCTGTCAGGCGAGGTCCGCCTCGTCGGCGTGCTGCTCCAGCATCGCCTGCATCCGGTCGATGACGCTGGTCAGGGCGCGGTCGAGCACCTCGTGGTCGGCCGGGCTCAGGCCGGCCATCGCGTGCTCGGCCAGCACCGCCAGGTCGGCCTTGAGCGGCCGCTCCAGCCGCTTCGCACGCGGGGTGAGGTGCAGCCGCACCAGCCGGCCGTCCCGGCTGTCCCGCCGGCGCGCCAGCAGGCCGCTGGACTCCATCCGCTTGGCCATCCGGACCACGGTCGGCACGGTCACCCCGAGCCGTTCGGCCAGCTCGCCGGGCGTCAGCCCGTCGCTGGCCCAGAGCACGGTGAGCATGACCTCCTGGCCCAGGTAGACCCCGTGCTGCCGCAAGATCACCGTCTTGACCGCGCGCATCGTCTTGCTCGCCTGGGTGAACAGCCGCAGGAGGTCCTCGTCACCCATGCGAACCTCCGCAGCTTGATGAGCATCGCGAGTGTACGGCCGGTCAGCCGAGGCGGCGCCGGACGTCACGGAGGAACCTCCACCCGGCCGCGTTCCCGGTCAGCGGGCGGGGTCTCACTCGTATCCGAACCGCCCCGGCCGGATCGACGTGCCGCGACTACCGGACGCCGCGCAGCCAGCGCCGCTGCCACGGGGTCTCGACAGCGCGGGAGTGGTAGTCGCGGCGGACCCACTCCAGCGCCTCGGCCGGGGTGAGCCCGTCGAGGACGGCGAGCGCGGCGAGCGCGGTGCCGGTCCGGCCGACGCCGCCGTGGCAGGCGACCTCGACCCGCTCGCCGGTCCGCGCGCGGTCGCGCGCCTCGTGCAGCGCGGCCAGCGCGTCAGCCCGGTCGGTCGGGATCCAGAAGTCCGGCCAGCGCACCCGCCGGTGCGGCCACGGCGGCAGCGGGCCGGTGGCCAGGACGAGGGCGAAATCAGCCGGGCTCGCCTGGGCGGCCAGCCGCCGCCCGCGCACCTGGGCACCGCCCGGCAGGCGCACCACGCCGGTCGCGTCCAGCCAGTTCTCAGCCATGACTGATTATGGCGAGCCGCCGCGGTGGCAGGCTGGCTGGGCCGCGCGGCGGGCCGGGTAGCCGGGGGGAAGCGCCGGCCCGCGTCAGGACGGCTCAGGCAGCAGGCAGCGGACCGCGTCCAGGGTGCCGGCGAGCCGGGCCGGGCCGGCGCCGTACGGGATGAGCACGACCGAGCCGCGCCGCAGCGGCAGCTGCCCGCCGTCGGTGGCCAGCTCGCCGCTGCCGGACAGGACGACCAGCACCGCGAACTCGGGCCCGAAACGCACCGGCCCGGTCAGGGTGAGGTGCTCGGCCCGGAAGTAGCGGTCGGCGGCGGGCGGGAACAGCCGGCTCACCCCGGGCTGGCCGCCCGGCCGGCGCCCCGCCAGGAGGCCGGCCAGCCGGTCCGGAGGCCAGGCGGACCGGTCCAGGGCGGTGAGCGCGGTGTCGAAGCCGAGGCCGAGGTGCCCGGCGGTGGCGGTGACGCCGTAGCCCGCCCACTCCAGGAAGAGGGAGAAGTCGGTCGGCTCCTGCAGCTCGATCACGGTGACGCCGGGCCCGATCGCGTGCGGGAGGCCGCCCGGCACCAGCACCGTGTCGCCCGGCCGCACCCGCAGCCGGTTCAGCGCGGCCAGCATCGCCGGCACGTCCTGCGCTTCGACCCACGCGCGCACCCGCTCGGCGCTCACATCGACGCGGAATCCGAGGTAGACGTCGGCGCCGGCCGGCGGCTCGGTGGCGACCACGTACCAGGCCTCGGTCTTGCCGAACCGGCAGCCGAGGTGGCGGCTGGCGAAGTCGTCGTCCGGGTGGAAGTGGACGAACAGCCGCTCGGCCGTGTCCAGCAGCTTGACCAGCAGCGCGGGCTGCGGACCGAACGCGTCCACCTGCTCCGGGCCGAGGTACGCCGCCGGGTCGGCCCGGATGTGCGCCCGCAGCGGCCGCCCGTCCGCCAGCACGGTGAGCCCCTCGCCGCCGCCGGCCGCGGTCTCGGTGGTCGACGCGACGAAGTCCTCCGGCACGTCATCCCGCAGCTGCGGCACGCCCCGCAGCCGCGCGATGCCGGCCCCACCCCGGTACGGCCGCCGGATCGGCTGGTTGGGCCCGAGCGCGATGGGCGCGAGCGGTTCGTCGGTCACGCCACTCCCTTCGAGACCGGGGGTCCGGGAGAGCAACCGTCACAGCGGGATCTGCGGACAACGGGACGGCCTGCGGATGGTGCCTAGAAGCCGGGAAAGGTGCCGCGGAGGTCCGCGATGTCGATGTTGGTGGCGGTGACGGCGGGTGGGGTGTGGTCGGCGTCGAGGCGGCCGTAGACGAGGCGGGTGAAGGCCTCGGCGGACAGGTGCAGGCCGGCCGGGGCGTCGGGGGCGGTGGCCACCGGGGTCAGGACGGCGCCGTCGGGGGTGAGGTCGAGCAGGAAGTCGCGGCCGGGTGCCGTGGTGGCGACGTGGATCGCGATCGGGTCGGGGGTGCCCTTGCCGGTGCGGGCGACCAGGGCGGGCAGGTTGTCGACGATCAGGTCGACGGCGTCGGCGGCCACGGCTGCGGTGGGGTCCAGGGCGACCGCGATGTCCCAGGTGTGCACGGCGTGCTCGCTGAGGCGCATCCGCAGCAGGCTGGTCAGCGTCTGTGTGCCGCCGAACAGGTCTATGCGCCAGCTGGCCCGCTCGTCGGGGGTCACCGTGTCCACCTCGGCCAGGAAACGCGCGTCGCTGGCGACCGCGTCGGCGGCCTGCCGCTGGGCGGACTTCTCGTTCCACACCGCCCAGATGGGCCGCATCCGCTCGATCCCCGGCGCCGGCTCGCCGCGCCGGCCCGCGTCGAGCACCATGGTGAAGATCTCGGCGCCGGAGCCGAGGTGCGAGGCGACCTGCGCGATCGTCCATTCGCTGGCGTAGGAGCGGCCGGCCAGCTGATCGTCGGTGAGCGGGGTCACGTTGGCGACGAGCCGGTCATGGGAGTTCCGCAGCGCGGCGAGCAGGTCGGCGAACGACGGCTCGGCGGCCTGCGCCCGGGTCTGCGTCATAGCGACCTGCCCGCGGTGCCGAAGCTGATGTTGTGCATGCAATGACCCTACTGCGCGCCGGACGGCCGCGACCCCGGCCCCGCCGGGGTCGCCCGCGCCGGGTCCGGGCGGCGGGTCGGCGGCCGTCGGCGCGCAGCCGGCGCGCAGCCGGTCAGCCCTGCCGGGCGAACTGCTGGTTGGTGCCGGCGTTGCAGCTGAACTGCTTCACCGTCGCACCGTCCGAAGTGGACGCGCTGGTCACGTCCACGCACTTGCCGCTCTGCCGGGCCACCAACCGGACGAAGCCACCGCCGGCGTCCTGCGGCTGGAACTGCTGGTTGGTGCCGGCGTTGCAGGAGAACTGCTCCAGCGCCGCACCGTCCGAAGTGGACCCGTCGGTGACGTCCAGGCACTTGCCGCTGTGCCCGGCCAGCAGCCGGACGAAGCCGCCGCCGGCGTCCACCGCCTGCCAGCGCTGGTTCGCCCCGCCGTTGCAGGTGAACTGTTTGACCGCGGCGCCGTTGCCGGTCGAGGCGCTGGTGACATCCAGGCACTTGCCGCTGTGCCGGGCCACCAGCGTGGTGCTGCCGCCGGTGCCCGGTTGCACCGCGCCGGCCGCGGTGTCGATGGTCAGCTGCGGCGACCAGGCCATCGACATGCTGGTACTGGACGGGAACCGCAGCGCCAGCCAGACGTACTGCGAGTCGTTCACCCGGCCGCCCCAGGCGCCGGCCCAGCGGTCGCCGAGGTAGAGGTACGAGGTGCCGGTCGAGCCCGCGACCGGCAGTACGTAGGCGGTCTGCGAGTCGGACGCGGTGCCGT
>JBBWZH010000443.1:0-6044 GCA_039648995.1 Mycobacteriales bacterium | reverse complement strand
GGTCGGCGGCACCTCGCTGGTCCGCAACAGCAGCGCCCGCGGCTGGGGCGAGACGGTCTGGAACGGCGCCGGCAGCGGCTGCTCCGCGTTCGAGGCCAAGCAGACCTGGCAGACCGACACCGGCTGCACCCGCAAGACGGTCGCGGACGTCTCCGCGGTGGCCGACCCGAACACGGGCGTCGCCGTCTACGACACCTTCGGCGAGTCCGGCTGGCTCGTCTTCGGCGGCACCAGCGCGTCCGCGCCGATCATCGCGTCGGTGTACGCGCTGGCCGGCACCCCGACCGCCGGCACCTACCCGGTCTCCTACCCGTACGCGCACACCACCTCGCTGAACGACGTCACCAGCGGCTCGAACGGCAGCTGTGGCGGCTCTTACCTGTGCACCGCGAAGGTCGGCTACGACGGCCCGACCGGGCTGGGCACGCCGATCGGCACCGGCGCGTTCGTCCCGGGCACCGGTGGCGGCGGTGGTGGATGTACCGCGCGCCAGTTGCTCGGCAACCCGGGCTTCGAGTCCGGCACGGCGCCGTGGACGGCGACCGCCGGCGTGATCGACAGCTCCACCGGTGAGGCGGCGCACGCCGGTGCCGTCAAGGCCTGGCTGGACGGCTTCGGCACGACGCACACCGACACGCTCAGCCAGACGGTGACCGTGCCCACCGGGTGCGCGTCGTACACGTTCAGCTTCTTCCTGCACATCGACTCGGCCGAGACGACCACGACGACGCAGTTCGACAAGCTGACCGTGGCCGCCAACACCACCACCCTGGCCACGTTCTCGAACCTGAACAAGGCCACCGGCTACACGCAGCGCAGCTTCTCGCTCGCCGCGTTCGCCGGGCAGACCGTCACGCTCAAGTTCACCGGCACCGAGGACAGCTCGCTGGAGACGAGTTTCGTGGTGGACGACACCGCGCTGAACGTCGCCTGACCTGCTGATTCACCGATGCCTACCGGGCGCGCGCCGCCGGTCCGCCGCGGCGGCGCGCACCCGGGGCCGGGTTCGCCGGTCGCGTGGTTCGGTGGCCCGTGGGGAACCGGCCCACCGGCCGGCCGCGTCGCACCGGCATGCGTCGACTCACGGTGATGTGCGCGACCGCGGCCGCGGTCGCCGTCCTGACCGGATGTGGTGCCCAGACCGGTGACCAGACCGGCGGCGGGGCGCCCCCGACGACCAGCCCGACCGTGACCACCCCGCCGTCCGGCGGCCCGACCGCGACCGGGCCGGCGGGCACGCCCAGCGGGCCCACCCTGGAACTCGACGGCACGGCCGCGCCCGGCGTCGAGCCCGGCTGCACGGTGTTCAGCACCGGGGGGCGGCGGTACCTGCTGGTGGGCGCGAAGGGTACGGTGCCGACCGAGGTGCCGATCCGGGTCCGCGGTGTCGTGCTCACTGGCGTTTTGAGCTACTGCCAGCAGGGCACGCCCCTCAAGGTCCTGGAGATCAGCCGCCGCTGACGGCACCCCCCGGTGCCGCGGCGGGCCTACCTGGAGGTGCCAATGAGCCTGGGGCCAGACGAGTACGAGGGCCTCGGGACGCCCGATCCGGACGACCCGGTCCTGGACCCGGACGACGAGGCCGAGCGCGACTACACGCCAGAGGCGATGGACACGATCGACCCCGGCGACCCGGCTTCGGCCGTTGAGAACCTGTACGACACCAGCTGGTCGCCGCCGGACCGGCCGCCGGGCCACGGCGACTTCGGCACCACGCTGGCCGAGGAGCACGAGGGCGAGTCGCTGGACGAGCGGCTGGCCGAGGAGGAGCCGGACGTCTTCGCCGACCTCGACCGGTCCCGCGCCGACGACGGCGTCACCGAGCCGGACGAGCCGCGCGCGGCCACCGAGGCGGACAGCGACGATCCGGAGATCACCGCCGGCCTGCGCGCGGAGGGTGGCGACACCGACTTCCCGAGCTACGCGGCCGCCGAGACCGACCCGCGGGCCGGCCGGCTGGTCGCCGACGACGAGGGCGCCCACCCGGACGAGGAGTCCGATCTGGTCGCCCGGGACGCCGGCATCTCCGGCGCGGGCGCCTCGGCCGAGGAAGCCGCCGTGCACGTGATCGACGAAGACCGCATCTGACCGTCCTTCCCGGGGCGCCGGCGAGCCGCTGACCTGGCGGTTCGCGAGCGCCCCGGTCCGTCAACGGGGGCTTCCCCGCATCTGGGGTCGGGGGCTTCCCTCACCCCCATTTCGGTGGTTTCCCCGATTGGCCCGCCGGCCAGGGCAGACCAGCCTGATCGGTATGACCAAGCCGTCCGGAGCCCACCAGTTCGTCCCGCCGGCCCGGAACGCGGAGGCGGCGCCAGCGCCGGCACGGTTCGCCGCGCCGGGCGGGGCGGCTCACGCCCACGCGGTCCGGCTGCGGGCCCGGCGGGCCCGCGCGGCCCGGCTGCGGGCGGCGGTGCTGCGCTGCGTGCCGGCCCCGGTCGACCTCCTCGGCCCGGCGGACTGAACCGCCATGCTCGCCACGCTGACCGGCCTGGCCGGCTGGGCCTACCCGCTGATCGTCCTGCTCGTCGCCGGCGACGCGATCTTCCCGCTGATCCCGGGTGAGTTCGCGGTGGTCAGCGGCGGCGTGCTCGCGTCCACCGGGCGGCTCTCGTTGCCGCTGCTGGTCGTCGCCACCGCGGCCGGCGCGATGCTCGGCGACACGCTCGCCTACCTGCTCGGCCGCGGCGCCGGGCGGTTCGGCATCGGACGGCTGCTGCGCCAGCCACACAGCCGGCGGGCGCTGGTCTGGGCCACCGGGCGGCTGCACCGGCGCGCGGTGCCGGTGTTGGTCACCGCCCGCTTCATCCCGGGCGGCCGGACGGTCACGACGATGGTCGCCGGCTTCCTGCGGGTGCCGGCACGCCGGTTCGGCCTCGCCGTCGCGACCGGCGGGCCGATCTGGGCCGGCTACGCCGTCGCCCTCGGCTACCTCGCCGGCCGCGCCACCGCCGACCGCCCCTGGCTCGGCGTCCTGGCCGCGATCGGCACGCTCACCGTCGCCGGCCTCACCGCCGAAACGGCCCGCCGGCTGCTGACCCGTCGCCGCAAGCGGCGTCAGTCATCGGGCTCGGCGTCGGCCGCGGGCGCGGGCGTCACCGGGCCGCCGGCCTGGTTGGCCGTGGCGGCGGGCGTGGGGGCGCCGCCCCTGCTGGCGGCGCCACGGGCGCGGCGTAACGGCAACTCCGCTGTGGGGGCGCCGCTGCCGGCGGCGCCGCGGGCCGCGCGCGGCGGCGGCTCCGCCGTGGGGGCGCCGCTCTCGGCGCCGCCGCGGGTCGCGCGCGGCGGCGGCTCCGCGCTGGCGGCGTCCGCCGGTCGGCGGGCGGCCGGCACGGCTCCGCCGGTCGGTTGACCCGGCCCGGCCGTGCCGTCCGACTTGCGCCTCCGGCCACCCGGCGCGGGCGGCCCAGCCAGCGCGGACAGCTCAGCGGGGGCGGCCGGCTCAGCTGCGGCGGCCGGCTCGACCGGATCAGCCGGGGCGGCCGGCTCAGTCGGGGCGGCCGGCTCGACCGGCTCAGCCGTGGCGGCCGTGGCGGCTGGAGCGGGCGGCCCGGCCGGCGCGGCCGGGCGCCCCGCCGGTTCTGGTGTGTCCCGAGTGGACGGTGCCGCGAAACTGCCCGAAGTGGACGTACCGGAGCCGGTCGGCGCGCTGTCTCCGGCCGCCGGCCGGTCCGCATCGCCGGGACCGCCGGCCGGCCGCCGGGCCGGTCGCTTGCGGGCGGCCGGCGCCGCGGGCCGGGGCGGCGCGGCCCGCGGGGCGGGGGCGCCGGGCGGTGGTGGCGGGGTGACCGCCATCGGGCGGGCCAGCAGGCCCTGGACAGCGGCCTCGTAGGCGTCGTCCGCCCAGTAGTCGGAGTGCATGCGGATCGGCGGTGGGACGGTGTCGTGGGCGGGGCAGCCGAAGCTGACCGGGTCGGCTAGGAGCCGGTCGACACGCTGGTGCCGGGCCGGGTCGGCGGGGAAGACAGGGCCGCCGATGGGGTCGGTGAGCCGGCTCAGGTTCGTCCAGCGCTGGCCGAGGTCGTCGTCCAGCCGGGTCAGCGTGGTCGTGTCGAAGTAGGCCGGGAAGTACCGGGCGTACAGCCGGTGCAGCGGGCAGCCGTAGGTGAGCAGCCGGATCCGGGCCAGCGCCGGTTCGGGCATCTGCAGCAGCGCCGCCGCGCTCAGGATCGTGCCCTGACTGTGCGCGGACAGCAGCACGTCGCCGCGCCCGAGGCCGGGCGTGGCCAGCCAGTGCGCACGGCGGATGAGATCAGGAACGGCACGTTCGGCGTAGCACGGCGGGGCCAGCGGGTGCGCGCCGCGGGGCCAGAACGTGCCGACGTCCCAGAGGATGCCGACGATCCGGCGCAGCTTCGACCCCCGGTACGCGGCCCGGCCGAGGACCAGCAGGGCCAGCGCGAACCCGCTGACCAGCCAGGTGCCGAGGTTGGTGAGGAAGCTGACCGTCGAGGCCAGCGCGGCGACGTGCCGCTCGGCGAGCACCGCCGGCGGCGCCGAGGTGAGCACCACCGCGAGCGTCATCAGCAGCGCGATCACGGCGCCGGGGATCACCAGCGTGGCGATCAGCGCCGGTGTGCTGTCGGTGAGCGCGGCGGCCGCCCGGGTGCGGGCGATCCGGCGCAGCCGCAGCCGATCCTCCTGATACGGGTTCAGCCCCGGCTCGGCGACCCGCAGCTCGCTGACGTACCCGCGCTCGGCCCGGCTCAGCACCGTGCCGCGCATCCGGCTCGCGAGCACGCCGAGGACGAGCAGGAGCAGACCGCACAGCGTGATCAGGAAGCCGAGGCTGGCCCACGAGTACTGGGGTGGCGGCTGCAGCGGGCTGACCGCGCTCATGCTCGGCTTGTTCTGGGTGCCGCTGCCGTCCAGGAAGTCGGCCACCCGGAAGGCCACGCCGGCCGAGAACGAGCAGGCCAGCAGCAGCCCGATCGAGGCCATCACCGGGGCGGCGAAGCCACCCAGCGCGGTTCCCGCCGGCACCGCCCGGCGCTGCGCCCAGACCAGCCCGGTGACCGCCAGCAGCAGCGCCGCCTGCGTACAGAACAGCAGTGTGACCAGGCTCGGGTAGCCGGGAAGCGCCGGCGTGCCGGGCCAGCGCACCCGCACCGGCACGAGCACGTACCCGGCCGCGAGCAGCGCGACCAGCAGGCTGGCCGGTGCCGCGGCGCGGGCCAGCAGCGCGGCCCGGTACTGCCGCGGGGCCGGCCCACGGTCGACCACCTGGCGCGACCCGAGCAGCCCGGCCAGGGTGATCGCGAACCCGGCCAGCACCGCCAGCAGCGCCCAGCCGGCGGCGGCCAGCAGCGGCCGGTGGCTGAGCCGGTCGGCCCGCAGCGCCGGCCAGATCAGCACCGCGCTCAGCGCGATCACGGCGCCGGCGATGTGGATGGACCGCAGCCGGCGCACCAGGTGCCGGCCGTACCAGAAGCTCGGCTCGGCGACCGGTACGTCGGGCCGGTCGGTGCGGTGCGCGA
Source organism: Mycobacteriales bacterium (assembly GCA_039648995.1). GTDB lineage: Bacteria > Actinomycetota > Actinomycetes > Mycobacteriales > CADCTP01 > JBBWZH01. The sequence goes on along the minus strand of JBBWZH010000443.1, from coordinate 570 downwards.
CCGGCACCGACTCGTAGCTGCTCCAGGTGCGCCGGCCGAGATACCAGAGCAGCGCGATCACCGCGGCCGGGCCGAGCGCGCCGACCAGCACCCGGCGCCCCGGCTCGCTCCAGTAGCCCGCCGCCAGCCAGCGCAGCCAGGACCGGTCGGTGCCGCAGGTCTGCCCGGGCCCGGCGCACTGCCAGGCGATCAGGTTCATCGAGACACCGGCCGTGGCCAGCACGATCGTCGTGGTCATGCTCAGCGCGAGCAGTCGCAGCAGCCACCGGGTCAACCGGTCGAGCCGGCCGGTGCGGCACGGCCGCATCCAGTACGCGACGTTGACCAGGGCGAACGGGAGCAGTAGCAACCACAGCGCGCGCGCCGACGCGCCCGAGGTGAGGCTGCCCCAGCTGAAGGCCTCGGGCACCACCGCACCGGGCCGGGCCGGTGAGCTGGTCGACTGGCCACGCCGGTAGAAGCCGGACAGGCCGTCGCCGGCGACCCGGACCGCCCACGGGTCGGCGAGCATCGCCTCAGGTGGAGTGCCGCTGACCCCATGCACCCGCAACTCGATGACCGCACCGAGCT
>JBBWZH010000417.1:0-11736 GCA_039648995.1 Mycobacteriales bacterium | reverse complement strand
GGATGAACACGACGTCGTAACCGCGGCCGGTGCCGCGGGTCTTGCTGTAGACGCCGTCCTTGCCGCCGTTCGGGTTGCCGGTGTTGCCCTCGACCGTGGTGAACGTGTGGGTCGAGCTGGTGGTGGTACGGACGATGCCGATGTGCTCGTTACCGTCGTTGAAGTTGCTGCCGCCGTTCCAGTCGAACGCCACGATGTCACCGGGGCGCGGGCTGGAGACGACCGACAGGTGGTAGAGGCCGGACCGCGCCTTGTTCACCCAGCCGGAGACGTAGCTGTTCCGGTAGGTGGTCGCGCCGGTCTGCTTGGCAACCCAGCTGACGAACACGGCGCACCAGGCGTAGTTGTTGGTCGACAGCGAGATGCCGACCGACGAGCCGTAGCTGTTCGCCCGGCCACTGCCCTCCACCGTGCCGAGCTCGGCCTCGGCGACCCGCACCATCGCGCTCGCGCCGCCGCCGGGCGGCGGGTCGGACGGCGGGGTGACCGCCCCGTAGAGGGCCGCCTTGGTCTGTGGCCCGACCTCGCCGTCGACCGAGATGCCCTTCTCCGACTGGAAGTCGATCACCGCGCTGCGGGTCAGCGAGCCGAAGTCGCCGTCCACCGCGAGGTCCGCGCCGTGGTGGTTGAGCAGGCTCTGCAATTCGGTCACGCAGCCGCTCTTCTGCCCCTGCACGATGTTGCCCGGGCAGGATGACGAGTTCAGGTTGATCGGCGCCGGTGCCCCGCTGCCGCCGCCCCCGCCGATGTTCGAGTACAGCGCGGCCTTCGTCTGCGGGCCGACCTGACCGTCGACCGCGATACCGGCCGACGACTGGAAGGCCCGGACCGCGGCCGCGGTCTGCGGTCCGAAGTCGCCGTCAACCGCGATCTGCTGGCCCTTGCCGTTCAGCATCGCCTGCAGCGTCGAGACGCAGCCGCCGCCCATGCCTTCGACGATGTTCGACGGGCATGCCGCCGAGCGCAGGTCGACGCCGGAGCCGCCGGACTCGTCGGAGTTGTAGAGCGCGGCCTTGGTCTGCGGGCCGACCTGGCCGTCGACGCTGAGGCCGAGCGCGCTCTGGAAACTGCGCACCGCGGTCGCCGTCGCCGACCCGAAGTCACCGTCGACCTCGACCGAGAAACCGTGCCGGCCGAGCAGCCGCTGCAGCTCGGTGACGCAGCCGCTCTTCTGCCCCTGCACGATGTTGCCCGGGCAGGACGACGAGTTCAGGTTGATCGCCGCGGGCGCGGCGCCGCCGGACGCGTACAGCTTCGACTTGGTGATCGGGCCGACCCGCCCGTCCACCGCGATGGCGACGCCCGACTGGAACGTCCGCACCGCGTGCAGTGTGGCCGGGCCGAAGTCACCGTCCACCGTCAGACCCGCGCCGTGCCCGTTGAGCAGGTTCTGCAGCTCGGTCACGCAGCCGCTGTTCTGCCCCTGCACGATGTCGGTCGGGCAGGACGCGGACGTCAGCCGGACCGCGGCCGGTGCCGCACCTGCCGGGGTGGCGACGAGCAGCACAGCCGCGAGGGTGCCGATGACGGCGGCCGAGATCCCCGCCCGGAACGCCCACCGCCGCCCACCGCCGCCGCGCCGGTGCCCCACCGGGGCGGGTCTGTCGTCATTGGACATGGAATGTCTCTCCTTGCGTTAGACAGGACGAACGACCGATCAGTTTGACTTGTCCGGTTGATCCAGACCAGCCACATCCGGCGGCACCGGCCAGAACGCATAACTCGGCCGGCAACGGTCTATCCGAAATGGACGTCGGCGGGCGGTGCGCCAGTCGGCCCGGCCACGGCGGCGATGCCCCAACGCGCATCGTCGGGCACGACGTCAACCCGGTCCGCGGATCGGGCGTCCATTTCCCTGAACACGGCGCAGAGTGCGCCGTTACCACCCACGGGAGCCTTCAATGCGCCAGTACGGTCTTCTTCGGCATGCCCTGATCCGATCGAGGAGGCGGGCACCGGCGGCCGCCGTCGGGGCCGCGCTGCTGGCCGGCTTGCTCGGCGCGTGCGACCAGGGCCAGCCGGCCGGCCCCCCGGCCAACCCGCCGGCCGCCAACGAACCGACCACCTCCCCGGCGGCCAGCGCGCCCGGCGGCAACGAGCCGGCGGCCCCCGCGCCGGCCTCGCCGGTCGCCGTCCCGGCCGACACCACCGCGACCGGCACCACACGGGCCGTCTCGCCCAACGCGCTCGGGTCGCTGGCCCCGTTCATCGCGGCCGCGGCGGCCGACGACGCCCGGATCCGCGCCGCCGCCGCCGCGCTGAACAAGGTGGCCACGCCGACGACGTTGACGTTCAACCGGACGACGGCCGCCACGGCCGCCGCCGCCGCGAAGGTGCACAGCGACGCCGCGCTGCCGGCCGGCCTGCCGGACCGGCAGAAGAGCGCGGCACTGCAGGTCTACAGCGACCTCGTCGCCCGCTCGGCGCCGTTCTACTACATCGCCGCCGGGAAAGACGGCACCCTGCCGCGGACCGACCCCGCGCTGGAGATCGTCCTGATCGGGCTGAAGAAGAACTCGCCGATCGCCGCGAGGTTCCCGGCCGATATGGCCGCGCTGAAGCGGCTGGCCGCCGGCGCCGTGCCAGTGCCGCGCGTCACGGCGAATTCAACCGCCGCCGCTGAGCTCGCACTGCTGATCAACTGGGTCCAGTTGCGGAACCACGGCTGCGGCACCACCGGCGGATACGCCAGCGGCTACCTGCCGAAGATCGTCTGGAAGCGGCAGGCCGGCACGCCGCACTGGTTCGACGGCACCATCGGCGCCGACGGTGCGGCCGCCGGCATTCAATTCACCGCGAAGTTCCAGCACGGCGCCTGGCAGATCGAGCTCAACGCCTGCTGAACCGCCACCGGAGCCACCATCCAGCCCGTGTCGCCCCGCCGGAGCTACCGGCGGGGCGGCACGGCATCCTGAGCCGAGGAGCCCGCGGCCGGCCCGGCACGACCACGACTACGACACCGGCACCCCGAGCCGTGGCCGCAGCCGCGGCCCACCGGCCACCTCGACAGCCCGAGCTCATCCCGGCGCGGCCCGGCGCCGGGACGGCCGCCCTGATCGCGCCGGCCGAACAGCCGAGGGTCAGGCGGGGGCGGGGAGGCGGAGGGCGCGGCCGGCGGGTTCGGTGGCGGCGCCGCGGGCGAGGAGGTCGGCCACCGGGAGCGTGGCGGCGCCGAGGGCGACCGCGTCCGGCCCGAGTTGGCCGAGGGTGATCGTGGTTTGGCCGAACGGGTGGCGCAGGGCGCGCTCGGCGGCGGCAGCGCGGATGCGGGGTAGCAGCTCGGCACCGAGGGCGTGGCCGGCCCAGCCGGCGAGCACGATCAGTTCCGGGTTGAACAGGTTGACCAGGGTGGCGAGGCCGGCGCCGAGGTAGCCGACCGTCTCATCGACGATCCGCGCGGCGATCGGGTTGGACGAGGCCGCAGCCAGCAGCGCCGCGAGGGCGGACGCCTCGTCCGTGCCCGGGACGGCACGCCCGCGCCGGGCCTGGCGGTAGCGGTCGAGCACGCCCTCGGCGCCGACGTAGGCCTCCAGGCAGCCGCGCGAGCCGCACCGGCACGGCCGGCCGTCGTACACGAGCGACGTGTGGCCCCACTCGCCGGCGCTGCTGGTAGCGCCGCGGTAGGTGGTGCCGTTGGTGACGACCGCGGCGCCGACGCCGGAGCCGACCAGCGCGATCACCGCGTGCCGGACCCCCCGCCCGGCGCCGAACCACATCTCCGCCTGGCCCTGCGTCTTCGCCCCGTTGTCGATGTAGATGGGCAGCGCCGTGCCGTCGCGCAGCATCCGCTCCAGCGGCACCGCCTCCCAGCCGATGGTCTGCGCGTAGACGGTCGCCTCGGAGCCCTGCTCGACGGTGCCGAACACGCCGATGCCGACCCCGAGCACGGCCGACGGCTCGACCGAGGCCTGCCGCATCACCTCGTGCAGGCTCGCCAGCACCTGCTCGACCACCGACTCCGGGGACGGCCGGGGCGAGCCGAGCTGTCGGTCGACCGTGGCCAGCGGCCGCATCGCGAGGTCGAACAGCTCGGTGCGGACCCCGGTCTCCCCCACGTCGATGCCGATCACGTGCGTGTAGCCCGGGTTGACCCGCAGCAGCGTGCGCGGCCGGCCGCCGTCGGAGTCGACAAGGCCGGCCTCGACGACCAGGCCCTCCTCGATCAGCTCGCCGACGACGTTGCTGACCGTGCCCTGGCTGAGCCCGGTGGCCTGGCCGAGGTCTTGCCGGCTCTGCGGTTCGCCGAGGAACAGGGACGACAGCAGCGCCGAGCGGTTGTGCCGCCGGAGGTCTCGCACTGTCCGCTTCACCTGCATCGGTTCCCCCCTTCCGTCCCGCGTCGGCCGGCCGCGCGGCGCCCGTCGGCCGTCCCCCATTGTCGCGGACCGTCTTGACGACAGGATGCCTCGCCAGTTAGATGCTAGCCATAGTTCAAGAGTCGAATTAACCTGACCTGCCCTGGCGTCGGGCGCCAACGGCGGCTGCCGCCTCGGTCGCCATCCCCCGCGTCGCTCCTTCGCGCGGGCCGGCTCCCCCCGCGCACCCGAACGGAAGGCTGGTCGTGATGTTACGCAGACGTGCCTCGGCCATCGTCGCCGCCGCGCTGCTGGTCCCCGCCCTCGCCGCGTGTGGCGGCGGCAGCCCCTCGTCGTCCAGTTCGGACGGCGCCGGAACCACTCTCACCTACTGGGCCAGCAACCAGGGCGCCAGCCTGGAGGCCGACAAGCAGATCCTCCAGCCGGAATTGGACAAGTTCCAGAAGGACACCGGCATCAAGGTGAACCTTGAGGTGGTCGGCTGGCCGAACCTGCTCGACCGCATCCTCGGCGCGGCCACGTCCGGCCAGGGCCCGGACGTCCTGAACATCGGCAACACCTGGTCGGCCTCGCTGCAGGCGACCGGAGCGCTGCTGCCGTTCGACAGCGGCACGCTGAACGCGGTCGGCGGCAAGGACCGGTTCCTGGCCGGCAGCATGTCCGCCACCGGCGCGCCGGGCAAGGACCCGACCGCGGTGCCGCTCTACTCGCTGGCCTACGGCCTCTACTACAACAAGAAGATGTTCGCCGACGCCGGCATCACCACGCCACCGTCCACCTGGGAGGAACTGGCCGCGGACGGCAAGAAGCTGACCGGGAACGGGCACTGGGGGTTGGCCGTCGAGGGCGGCAACCTGTCCGAGAACGCGCACCACGCATTCGTCTTCGGCCAGCAGTACGGCGGCGACCTGTTCGATTCCAGCGGCAAGCCGACGTTCGACAGCCCGGGCGTGGTGGCCGGCATCAAGCGCTACCTCGACTTCATGGCGGTCGACAATATCGTCAACCCGAGCAACGCCGAGTACGCCGCCAACCAGTCGGTCACCGACTTCGCCAGCGGCAAGGCGGCCATGCTGCTCTGGCAGGCCGCGTCCGGCAACCTCAAGTCGCACGGGATGACGCCGGACCAGTACGGCCTGGCCCCGGTGCCGTTCCCGGCGTCCGCGCCGTCCGGCGGCAAGCACGTCAACAGCATGGTGGCCGGCATCAACCTGGCCGTGTTCGCCAACACCAAGCACAAGGACGCGGCGCTGAAGTTCGTCAAGTTCATGACCAGCGACGCCGAGCAGACCGTCCTGAACAAGACGTACGGCTCGCTGCCGTCGGTGCAGACCGCGTACACCGACCCGGCGTTCCAGACCGCGGACATCAAGACGTTCCAGGACATCCTGGCCAAGACCGCGGCCCCGCTGCCGGCGGTGCCGACGGAGAGCCAGTTCGAGACGCTGGTCGGTACCGCGATGAAGGAGCTGTTCGCCGATATCGCGGGCGGTAAGACGGTCACCGAGGAGACCATCAAGGCCAAGCTCTCGGCGGCCAACGAGCAGGTGAAGGCCGGCGGCTGACCCCGCACCGGCGCCGGGTCGGGGTCGCACCGGCCACGACCCGGCGCCACGCAGCGCGACGGAGCCCCGGCCGCGGAGCCTGCGCGGCCGAGTCGGTGACACCGAGCTGGTGACACAAGGAGAGCGCATGGCGACGACGGCGACCCCGCCGGCCCCGGCCGCCGCCTCGCGGCCGGCCCCCGCGCTGGCCGGTGGTCGCCGCGGCCGCCGGCGTCGCCGCGGCACCCAGCCGCGGATCACCCCGTACCTGTTCCTGCTGCCGGCGCTGCTGCTCGAACTGCTGGTGCACCTGGTTCCGATCGCGACCGGCATCTGGATGAGCCTGCGCGGGCTGACGCTGTTCTTCATCCGGAACTGGTCGGCCGCCCCGTACATCGGGCTGCACAACTACCGCACCGCGCTCAACCAGCACAGCGCCGCCGGCCGCGAACTGCTGCACTCGCTGTGGGTGACGGTCGCGTTCACGGTGCTCTCGGTCGGCTTCGCCTGGCTGCTCGGGATCACCGCGGCGGTGCTGCTGCAGAAGCCGTTCCGCGGCCGCGGTCTGCTCCGCACGCTGTTCCTCGTCCCGTACGCGCTGCCCGCGTACGCCGCGGTGATCACCTGGACCTTCCTGTTCCAGCGGGACACCGGCCTGGTCAACCACGTGCTGGTCGATCAGCTGCACCTGCTCGATCACCGCCCGTTCTGGCTGATCGGCGGGAACAGCTTCGTCACGCTGGTGGTGGTCTCGGTGTGGCGGACGTGGCCGTTCGCGCTGCTCTGCCTGACCGCCGGGCTGCAGACGGTGCCGCCCGAGCTGTACGAGGCGGCCGCCATCGACGGCGCCTCGTTCGGCCGGCAGCTGCGGCACATCACGCTGCCGATGCTGCGGCCGATCAACAAAGTGCTGATCCTGGTGCTGTTCCTGTGGACGTTCAACGACTTCAACACGCCGTACGTGCTGTTCGGCAAGGCGGCGCCGCACGCGGCCGACCTGATCGCCATCCACATCTACCAGTCCTCGTTCGTCACCTGGAACTTCGGGCTGGGCGCGGCGATGAGCGTGCTGCTGCTGCTGTTCCTGCTCGCGGTCACCGCGGTCTACCTGGTCGCCACGAACCGGCGGAGGAACGATGCGTGAGCCACGCTGGCTGCCGATCACCCGGGCGGTGGTGCTCACCGGGCTGACCCTGTTCACCGTCATCCCGATCTACGCGATGATCATCTCCGGGCTCAAGCGGCTGGTGGACGTGCAGGGCCCGTTCCAGTGGGTCCCGAAACACCTGACCACGCAGCCGTTCTTCGACATGTGGAAGACCATTCCGCTCGCGCACTACTTCCTGAACAGCATGATCGTCTCCGGGGTGGCGACGGTCTTCTCGGTGGCCGTGGCGATCCTGGCCGCGTACGCGTTGAGCCGGTACCGGTTCCGCGGCCGCGGCGCGTTCTCCATCACCGTGCTGTCCACCCAGATGTTCCCGGGGATCCTGTTCCTGCTGCCGCTGTTCCTGATCTACGTGAACCTCGGCAACCTGACCGGGGTGCAGCTGTACGGCACCCGGCTCGGCCTGATCATCACGTACCTGACGTTCTCGCTGCCGTTCTCGATCTGGATGCTCACCGGCTACTTCGACTCCATCCCCAGCGGCCTGGACGAAGCGGCCCAGGTGGACGGTGCCGGCCCGGTGCGCACGCTGCTGCAGGTGGTGCTGCCCGCGGCGGTCCCCGGCGTGGTCGCGGTCGCCGTGTACGCGTTCATGACCGCGTGGGGCGAGGTGCTGTTCGCGTCGGTGCTGACCAGCGAGAGCTCGCGCACCCTCGCGGTCGGGCTGCAGGGCTACTCGACGCAGAACGACGTGTACTGGAACCAGGTCATGGCCGCGTCGCTGGTGGTCAGCGTCCCGGTCGTGGCCGGTTTCCTGTTGCTGCAACGCCAGTTCGTGGCCGGCCTGACCGCCGGCGCGGTGAAGTAGCCGGCCGCACACCGGCGGTCGGGGGAACAGCGCTGAGGAGCGTCATGGACTACCTGCGGGACCTCCGGCCGGATTTCGTCTGGGGCGTGGCCACCGCCGCGTACCAGGTCGAGGGTGCTGTCGCCGAGGACGGCCGGACACCGTCCATTTGGGACACATTCAGCCGGGTGCCGGGCGCGGTCGACAACGGCGACAACGGCGACCAGGCCTGCGACCACTACCACCGGTGGCGCGAGGACGTCGCGCTGATGCGCCGGCTGGGCGTCGGCGCGTACCGGTTCTCGATCGCCTGGCCCCGGGTGCTGCCGGACGGCCGGGGTCGGGTGAACCCGGCCGGGCTGAGCTTCTACGACCAGCTCGTGGACGAGCTGCTGGCCGCGGACATCCGGCCGTACGTGACGCTGTACCACTGGGACCTGCCGCAGGTTCAGCAGGACCGCGGTGGCTGGCCGGCCCGGGAGACGGCGTTCGCGTTCGCCGAGCTGGCCGCGGTGGTGGGGGCGAAGCTGGGTGACCGGGTGGCCGACTGGTTCACCGTGAACGAGCCGCTCTGCTCGGCCTGGATCGGCCACCTGGAAGGGAAGATGGCGCCGGGCGAGCGGGACATCTCCCGGGCCGTGCCGGCCGCGCACCACCTGCTGCTCGGGCACGGGCTGGCCGCGGCCGCGCTGCGCAACTCGGCGCCGGCGCCGGTACGGGTGGGCGCGGTGGTGAACCTCAGCCCGTGCCAGCCGGCCAGCGACGCCGAGGCGGACGTGGCCGCGGCCCGCCGCGCCGACGGGCACACCAACCGCTGGTGGCTGGACCCCCTCTACGGCAAGGGCTACCCGGCCGACATGATCGAGGTATACGGCGTCGAACCACCGGTCCAGGCCGGCGACATGGAGCTGATCGCCGCGCCGATGGAGCACCTCGGCCTGAACTACTACTTCCGCCAGGTCGTCACCGACGACCCGGACGGCGCGCCACCGCGGGCCCGGATGGTCACCGTGCCGGACGCGCTGCACACCGCGATGGACTGGGAGGTGCACCCGGACGGGCTGGAGGAACTGCTCACCCGGCTGCACAAGGAGTACCAGGTGCCGCGGGTGTTCGTGACCGAGAGCGGCTCCGCCTGGCCGGACGAGGTCGGCCAGGACGGCGCGGTCCGCGACGACCAGCGGGCCGAGTACCTGGAGCAGCACGTGGCCGCCGCCGGCCGGGCGGTGGGCCGGGGCGTGCCGCTGGCCGGCTACTTCGTCTGGTCGCTGATGGACAACTTCGAATGGTCGTACGGCTACGCCAAGCGGTTCGGCCTGGTCCGCGTCGACTACACCACCCAGGCCCGGACGATCAAGGCCAGCGGCTATCGCTACGCGAAGATCATCTCCGACCATGCCGCGCTCACCCACCAGCCACCCGGCTCGCCGGCCGGTGCCGGGCGGGCCGGGGACTGAAACCTCGCGGAAACAGTCAGTCCGGGTGTCTTGACGGCACACCGTCCCTGGTTAGATGCTAGCCATAGTTCAAGAGTCAAATTAACTGTCGAACTCTGATGTAACCTGCCCCGCCCCCGCCGGCGCTGGCCCCGGCGGCCTGCCACTCCTGCGGCACCTCTGCGTTGCCCGCCATCACGGGCAGCGCCGCTGGCATACCCCCGATCGGGAGGCTGGTCGTAATGCTTCGGAGCCGTACCGCACGCGCGCCCGGTGGCGCCACGGCGGTCACCGCGCAACGCAGGAAGACCCGTCGACGCTTGCTGGTCGCCGCCGTCGCGGCGGCCAGCGTGTTCGGCGGCGCCCCGGCCGGCTTCATCGGCACCGCCGCCGCGGCGGACCCGCTTATCTCACAAGGGAAGCCGGCCACCGCGTCGTCGACGGAGAACGCCGGGGCGTTCCCGGCGGCGTCCGCTGTGGACGGCAATCCCGGCACCCGCTGGTCGTCGGCGTTCAGCGACCCGCAGTGGCTGCAGGTCGACCTGGGCACGACCGCGACGGTGAGCCAGGTCGTGCTGCAGTGGGAGGCCGCGTCCGCGTCCGCGTTCCAGATCCAGGTGTCGGCGAACGCGTCCACCTGGACGACGATCTACTCGACCAGCGCCGGCACCGGCGGCACCCAGACGCTGGCCGTCACCGGCAGCGGCCGGTACGTCCGGATGCTCGGCACCGCGCGGGCCACCCAGTGGGGCTACTCGCTGTTCGAGTTCCAGGTCTTCGGCACCACCGGCGACGGCAACCCGCCCCCGCCGCCACCGGGCGGCGGACCGCTCGGCCCCAACGTGCTGGTGTTCGATCCGTCCATGTCGGCCGGCAGCATCCAGAGCCAGCTGGACGCGGTGTTCGCCCAGCAGCAGAGCAACCAGTTCGGCAGCCAGCGCTACGAACTGCTGTTCAAGCCCGGTAGCTACCCGGTGAACGCGAACATCGGCTTCTACACCTCGATCGCCGGCCTCGGCCTCACCCCCGGGCAGGTCTCGCTGAACGGCGTGACGGTCGACGCGCAGTGGTTCGGCGGGAACGCCACGCAGAACTTCTGGCGGTCGGCGGAGAACCTGACCATCAACACGCCGGCCGGGTTCAACCGGTGGGCGGTTGCGCAGGCGGCGCCGTTCCGCCGGATCGACGTGCACGGCGACCTGAACCTGGCGCCGGACGGCTTCGGCTGGGCCAGCGGTGGCTACATCGCCGACAGCCGGGTCTCCGGCGTGGAGCAGCCGTACTCGCAGCAGCAGTGGTTCACCCGCAACAGCCAGATCGCCGGCAACCTCAACGGCGTCTGGAACAACGTCTTCGTCGGGGTGACCGGCGCGCCTGCGCAGAGCTTCCCGAACCCACCGTACACAGTGGTCGGTCAGGCTCCGGTGATCCGCGAAAAGCCCTTCCTGTACATGGACTCCGGCGGCAACTACCAGGTGTTCGTGCCGTCGCTGCGGACCAACACGGCCGGCATCACCTGGGCCAACGGCTCCGGTCCGGGCTCGTCCATCCCGCTGACCCAGTTCTTCGTGGCACATCCCGGTGACTCGGCCGCGACCATCAACGCGGCGCTGGCCGGCGGGCTCAACCTGCTGTTCACGCCGGGCGTCTACCACGTGAACCAGACGATCAACGTCAACCGGGCGGACACCGTGGTGCTCGGCCTCGGCTACGCCACGATCATCCCCGACGGCGGCGTCACGCCGATGTCGGTCGCCGATGTCAACGGCGTGAAGGTCGCCGGCCTGCTGTTCGACGCCGGCACCACCAACTCGCCTGTGCTGCTGCAGGTCGGCGCGAACGGTTCCACCGCCAGCCACGCCGCCGACCCGATCTCGATTCACGACGTGTTCTTCCGGATCGGCGGGGCGGGCCCGGGCCGGGCCACCACCAGCCTCGTGGTCAACAGCGCCAACACGATCATCGACCACATCTGGGCGTGGCGCGCCGACCACGGCAGCGGCGTCGGCTGGACCAGCAACCCCGCCGACACCGGCCTGATCGTGAACGGCGCCGACGTCACCGCGTACGGCCTGTTCGTCGAGCACTACCAGAAGTACCAGGTGGTGTGGAACGGCAACGGCGGCCGGACGTACTTCTTCCAGAACGAGATGCCGTACGACCCACCGGACCAGAACACCTGGCGGACCGGCGCCCGTGGGTACGCCGCGTACAAGGTGGCGGACGCGGTGACCAGCCACGAGGCCTGGGGCCTGGGCAGCTACTGCTTCTTCAACGCGAACCCGAGCATCGTGGCCGACCGTGGCTTCGAGGCGCCGAACCGGGCCGGGGTGCGGTTCCACGACCTGCTCACGGTCTCCCTCGGTGGCGTCGGGGTGATCGCCAACGTGATCAATACGACGGGCGGACCGGCGCAGGGCACCGCGACGGTGCCGAGCAACGTGGTCAGCTACCCCTGATCCCGTAGCACGCGAGCGGCGCCCCG
>JBBWZH010000395.1:0-7509 GCA_039648995.1 Mycobacteriales bacterium | reverse complement strand
TCCTCAACACGGTCACGGTCAGCACTGACTGGAAGGCCGAGGAGAGCGTAGATCCGGGAGCCAGGAGACTCCGGCTGTCGACCCGCCGACCCGGGGCGCGGACCCCGAGTGAGGACGTCGCCATGGCCCGGTCCCGTGACCGTGCTGTCGGCGTGTCGTCATCGGGCCCGCGCCGCCAACGCTGAGCGCGCCGCGCCGCCGGGACGGCGCCATCCCCGTGCCCGGGTCGCCCGCCCGACGCCGTACTGACGGGGTTGCCCTCGCGGCCGGGCTGGCGGCTGGCCTGCTCGCCGACACGCTGCTCGGCGATCCGCGGCGCGGACATCCGGTGGCCGGGTTCGGCCAGGTCGCCGGTCGGCTGGAGCGGCTCCTGTGGCGGCCGTCCCGGGCCGCGGGTGCGCTGTACGTGGCGGCGCTGGTGGTGCCGCCGGTGGCTGTCGCCCACCTGGTCGACCGGCGGCTGCGGCACCGGCCCGGCCAGCGGGCCGGCCTGGTCGCGGCGACCTGCTGGGCCGTCCTCGGCGCCGCCAGCCTGGGCCGCGAGGCCGCGGCACTCCGCCGGGCGCTGCCCGGCGGCACCCACCCGCCGCACCGGCGCCCGCCGGGCCGCGCCGCGACAGACCCGTCCGGGACAGATCGACCGGAGCCGGACCTGTCCGTGGAGGGCCGGCCGGCGCCCGGTCAGCCCGCGGCCAGCGGCCCGGCGGCGGACCTGACCGCCGCGCGGGCACGGTTGCCGCACCTGTGTGGCCGCGACCCGGCGGTATTGGACCGCGCGGGGCTGGTCCGGGCGACGATCGAGTCGGTGGCCGAGAACACGTCGGATGCGGCCGTCGCGCCGCTGTTCTGGGGCGCGCTGGTCGGCCCGGCCGGACTCGTCGGCTACCGCGCGGTGAACACGCTGGATGCGATGGTCGGGCACCTCAGTGCGCGGCACCGCGAGTTCGGTTGGGCCGCCGCGCGCCTGGACGACCTCGCCAACCTGGCGCCGGCCCGGCTCACGGCGGCCCTGGCCGCGGCGCTCGCGCCCGCCGTCGGTGGTCGGCCCGCGGCGGCCTGGCGAGCCTGGCGGCGGGACGCGCCGGCGCACCCCAGCCCGAATGCCGGCCCATGCGAGGCCGCGTTCGCGGGCGCGCTCGGCGTCCGCCTCGGTGGCCCGACGACCTACTCCTACGGCCAATCGGACCGGCCCTGGCTCGGCACCGGCCGGGAGCCGTCCGCGGCCGACATCGACCGCGCGGTGACCCTCTCGGGCCAGGTCACCTGGTCCGCGGCCGCCCTCTGCGCCGGCTATGCCCTCATCGCCGGCCACCTCGCCCGCCGGCCGCGCGGCCGCGCCGGGCTGCCACGGCCGGCCGGCCCGCCCGTCCATGCCGTCCGCGGGGGCGGCCGGGCGCGGTTCGTCGGTTTCGCCCGGCGGTGGGCCGTGTCGTGGCGGGTGGTCGGTCGGCTCGCCCGCCCAGCCAGCGGGTCGCGCGGGGGCGGTCGGCTACGGCTCGTCGGTCCCGACCACCCGCGGCCCGGTGGCGGGCCACGGCGGCCGGCCGGGCAGTGCGTTCCGCGTGGCGGTCGGCCTGACGCCGTCCGGACGTGGGGCGCCCGGTGGTCGATCAGCCGGCGGCCGGGCGGCGGCGTCGAGCCGGGGCGGCCGGCGCGCCGGAACCGGCGGGTCGCGCGGTGACGGCCGACCGTCCGGGAGAGCGGCGTGGGCCGGGAGAGCGGCGTGGGCCGGGGGAGCGGCGCGGGCCCGGCGAGGCGCCGGGGCCGCGGTCGTCCGGCGGCGGGCTGCTGGTCGCGGGCACCACGAGCGATGCCGGCAAGAGCGTGGTGACGGCGGGGCTGTGTCGGTGGCTCGCGCGCCACGGCGTGAAGGTAGCGCCGTTCAAGGCCCAGAACATGGCGTTGAACTCGATGGTGACCGCGGACGGCGGCGAGATCGGGCGGGCGCAGGCGATGCAGGCGGCGGCCGCGGGGGTGGCGCCGGAGGCGGCGATGAACCCGGTGCTGCTCAAGCCGGGCGGCGAGCGGCACTCGCACGTGGTCGTGCTCGGCCGGCCGTGGGCGGACGTCGACGCGATGTCCTACCGGGACCACAAGAGGGCGCTGCTCGACGTGGTGCTGGAGTCGCTGAACGACCTGCGCGGCCGGTACGACGTGGTGATCTGCGAGGGCGCCGGGAGCCCGGCCGAGGTGAACCTGCGCGACCGGGACATCGCCAACATGGGGCTGGCCCGCGCCGCCGGGCTGCCCGTGATCGTGGTGGGCGATATCGACCGCGGTGGCGTGCTGGCGCACCTGGCCGGCACGGTCGCGGTGCTGGAGCCGGCCGACCAGCGGCACGTCGCCGGCTTCCTGATCAACAAGTTCCGCGGCGACCCGGCGCTGCTCGACCCCGGCCTCGACTGGCTGCGCGCCACCACCGGCCGCCCGTGCCTCGGCGTGCTGCCCTGGCGCGCCGCGCTCTGGCTGGACGCGGAGGACTCGCTGGACCTGGAGAGCCGCCCGGCCGCGGCCGGCGCGCCGGTCGGCCGGGACGTGCTGCGGGTCGCGGTGCTGCGGCTGCCAAGGATGTCCAACATCACCGACCTGGACCCGGTGGCGGCCGAGCCGGGCGTGCTGGTGCGGCTGGCCGGCTGGCCGGCCGAACTCGCCGACGCCGACCTGGTCGTCGTCCCGGGCAGCCGCGCCACCGTCGGCGACCTGCGCTGGCTCGCCGAGCGCGGGCTCGTCGACGCGCTCCGCGAACGGGCCGCCGCGAACAGGCCGATCCTCGGCATCTGCGGCGGGCTGCAACTGCTCGGCGAGGTGATCGACGACCCGGTGGAGAGCGGCGCCGGCGCGGTCGCCGGGCTCGGCCTGCTGCCGGTGCGGACCGCGTTCGGGCCGGAGAAGGTGCTCGCGCTGCCGGCCGGGGAGTGGGCCGGGCACCCGGTCGCCGGCTACCAGATCCACCACGGCCGGACCGAGGTGACCGGCGGCGAGCCGTTCCTGGACGGCTGCCGGGTCGGGCAGGTCTGGGGCACCAGCTGGCATGGGCTGTTCGAGAACGACGGGTTCCGGCGCGCGTTCCTGGGCACCGTCGCGGCGGCCGCGGGCCGGGCCTGGCTGCCGGGGCAGGTGCGGTTCGCCGACGTCCGGTCGGCCCGGCTGGACGCGCTCGGTGACCTGATCGCCGAGTACGCCGACACCGCCGCGCTCTGGCGGCTGATCAGCGACGGGTTGCCCACCGGGCTGCCCACCCTGACACTGTCCACTTCGGAGGTCGCGCTGCCGTGACGATGCTGCTGCTGTCCACAGCGGACACCGAACTGCTCGCCGCCCGGGCCAGCGGCGCCGGCTGGCTGGTGGCCAACCCCGCCCGGACGGACGCGGCCGACGTCCCGGCGCTGCTGTCCACTGTGGACGCCGTTCTGGTCCGGCTGCTCGGTGGGCGGCAGACGTGGCCGGACGGGCTCGCCGCGGTGCTGGCGGCCGGGCTGCCGGCGGTGCTGCTCGGCGGCGAGGCGGTGCCGGACGCGGCGCTGATGGCGGCGTCCACGGTCCCGTCCGGAGTGGTCACCCAGGCGCTGGCCTACCTGACCGAGGGTGGACCGGAGAATCTGCGCGAGCTGCACCGGTTCCTGTCCGACACGTTGCTGCTGACCGGCGAGGGCTTCGCCGCGCCGGCGCCGATGCCCGCGTATGGATCGCGGCCCGGCTGGCCCCGGACCACTGGCCGGCCGGCGGTCGGGATCGTGTACTACCGGGCGCACGAGCTGTCCGGGAACACCGGGTTCATCGACGCGCTGGCCGGCGCCGTCGACGCTGTCGGCGCCGACCCGGTGCCTGTCTACTGTGGATCGTTGCGCGGCGCCGATCCCGGGCTCTACGAGCTTCTGTCCGGTGTGGACAGCCTGCTGGTGACTGTGCTCGCGGCCGGCGGCGCGACGGCTGCCACCGCCGGCGCGGGCGGCGACGACGAGGAGTGGGATGTCAGCGTACTGTCCACACTGGACGTTCCGGTGCTGCAGGCACTCTGCCTCACCACCGCCCGGTCGGCCTGGGTCGGCTCGACCGCGGGGCTGTCGCCTGTGGACGCCGCCATGCAGGTCGCGGTGCCCGAGTTTGACGGCCGGCTGATCACGGTGCCGTTCTCGTTCAAAGAGGACGGTCCGGACGGGGTGCCGGTCTACGTGGCCGACCCGGAGCGGTGCGCCCGGGTGGCCGGGCTGGCCGCCGCGCACGCCCGGCTCCGGCACGCGCCGGCCGCGGCGAAGAAGGTCGCCGTGATGCTGTCGTCGTACCCGACGAAGCACGCCCGGGTCGGCAACGCTGTCGGGCTCGACACGCCGGCCTCGGCGGTCGTCCTGTTGCGCGCGCTGCGGGCGGCGGGCTACGACGTGGGCGACTTCCCCGAGGACGGCGACGCGCTGATCCACGCGCTGATCGCGGCCGGCGGCCACGACGTCGAGTGGCTGACCGAGGAGCAGTTGGCGGCCGCGCCGGCCCGGGTTCCGCTGGCCGGCTACCGGGAGTGGTTCGGGGCGCTGCCGGGCGAACTCCAGGACGCGGTCAGGCGGCACTGGGGTGAACCACCCGGCGAGCTGTACGTGGACGGCACCGACATCGTGCTGGCCGCGCTGCGGTTCGGCAACGTGCTGCTGGCGATCCAGCCGCCGCGCGGGTTCGGCGAGAACCCGGTCGCGATCTACCACGACCCGGACCTGCCGCCGTCCCACCACTACCTCGCCGGCTACTGGTGGATCGCCCGGGAGTTCGGTGCCGACGCCATCGTCCACTTGGGAAAGCACGGGACGTTGGAATGGCTGCCGGGTAAGGGGCTCGGGCTCTCCGGGTCGTGCGGGCCGGACGCCGCGCTGCCGCAGCTGCCGCTGGTCTACCCGTTCATCGTGAACGATCCGGGTGAGGGCACCCAGGCCAAGCGCCGGGCACACGCCACGATCGTGGACCACCTGGTGCCGCCGATGGCCCGCGCCGAGACCTACGGCGACCTGGCCAAGCTGGAGCAGCTGATGGACGAGCACGCCACGGTGGCCGCGCTCGACCCGACGAAGCTGCCGGCGATCCGGGCGCGGATCTGGACGCTGATCCAGGCCGCGCAGCTGCACCAGGACCTGCACCTGGAGCAGCGCCCCGCCGACGACGAGTTCGACACGTTCCTGTTGCATGTGGACGGTTACCTGTGCGAGATCAAGGACGCGCAGATCCGGGACGGGTTGCACATCCTCGGCCAGCCGCCGACCGGGCCGTCCAGAGTGGACCTCATGCTGGCGGTGCTGCGGGCCCGGCAGGTGTGGGGTGGCGCGGCCGGCGCGCTGCCCGGGCTGCGCGAGGCGCTCGGGCTGGCCGAGGGCAAGGCCGGACGGTCCGAAGTGGACGAGTTCGAGACGGTCGCGCGGGACCTGGTCGAGGCGATGGAGGCCCGCGGGTGGGCGGCCGGCGCGGCGGACGAGATCGCGGGCTCGCCAGAGGTGGCCCGGGTGCTGCGCTTCGCCGCGACCGAGGTGGTGCCGCGGCTGGCCCGGACCACCGACGAGATCGACAACGTGCTGCGCGCGCTGGCCGGCGGCTACGTGCCGGCCGGGCCGTCCGGCTCGCCCACCCGCGGTCTGGTCAACGTGCTGCCGACCGGCCGGAACTTCTATTCGGTCGACCCGAAGGCGATCCCGTCCCGGCTGGCGTGGGAGACCGGGCAGGCGCTGGCCGCCTCGCTCGTCGAGCGGTACCACGCGGACACCGGCGAGTGGCCGCGCAGTGTCGGGCTGACCGTCTGGGGGACCAGCGCGATGCGTACCCAGGGCGACGACATCGCCGAGGTACTCGCGCTGCTCGGCGTACGGCCGGCCTGGGACGAGGCGTCCCGGCGGGTCACCGGCTTCGAGATCGTGCCGGTGCCGGAACTGGGCCGGCCCAGGGTGGATGTCACGGTCCGGATCAGCGGCTTCTTCCGGGACGCGTTCCCGCACGTGGTCGCGCTGCTCGACGATGCGGTGCAGGCGGTGTCCACACTGGACGAGCCGGAGGCGGACAACCCGGTGCGCGCGCACGTCGCCGCCGATCTGGCCGCCCACGGTGACCGGCGGCGGGCCACCACGCGCATCTTCGGCTCCAAGCCGGGGGCGTACGGGGCGGGGCTGCTGCCGCTGATCGACGCCGGCAACTGGCGCAGCGACGCCGACCTGGCCGAGGTGTACGCGGTCTGGGGCGGCTACGCGTACGGCCGCGGGCTGGACGGTCGCGCCGCCCGGGACGACCTGGCCACCGTGTTCGGCCGGATCGACGTGGCCGCCAAGAACCAGGACAACCGCGAGCACGACATCGTCGACTCCGACGACTACTTCCAGTACCACGGCGGGATGGTGGCGATGGTGCGGCACCTGCGCGGCACGGCCCCGGCCGCGTACGTCGGCGACTCGCACGTCCCGGACGCGGTGCGGACGCGGACGCTGGGCGAGGAGACGCACCGGGTGTTCCGGTCCCGGGTGGTCAACCCGCGCTGGATCGCCGCGATGCGCCGGCACGGCTACAAGGGGGCGTTCGAGCTGGCGGCCACGGTGGACTACCTGTTCGGCTACGACGCGACCGCCGGCGTGGTCGACGACTGGATGTACGAGTCGCTGGCCGCGTCGTATGTCTTCGATCCGGAGGTGGCCGAGTTCATGCGCCGGTCGAACCCGTGGGCGCTGCGCGGCATCGCGGCCCGGCTGCTGGAAGCGGCCGACCGCGGCCTCTGGGCCGAGCCGCGACAGTCCACATTGGACAACCTGCGGGCGACCTACCTGGAGCTGGAAGGCGACCTCGAGAGCGCGGAGGGTGGCCGGTGACCGCGCCGTACCCGTTCAGCGCGATCGTCGGCCTGGACGACCTGAAGCTCGGGCTGCTGCTGAACGCGGTCTCGCCCGCCGTCGGTGGTGTGCTGGTGCGCGGCGAGAAGGGCACCGCGAAGTCCACCGTGGTCCGCGCGCTGGCCGGGCTGCTGCCGCCGGTGACCGTCGTGGCCGGCTGCCGGTTCTCCTGCGACCCGGCCGCGCCCGACGCCGGCTGCCCGGACGGCCCACACACCGCGGCCGCGCCGGCCAGGGCCCGGCCGGCGCGGCTGGTGGAGCTGCCGGTCGGCGCCAGCGAGGATCGGGTGGTCGGCGCGCTGGACCTGCGGAAGGCGCTCACCGAAGGGGTCAGCGCGTTCGAGCCCGGACTGCTCGCCGCCGCCCACCGCGGCCTGCTCTACGTGGACGAAGTCAACCTGCTGCACGACCACCTCGTCGACCTGCTGCTGGACGCGGCCGCGATGGGAACGTCCTATGTGGAACGTGAAGGCGTGTCGGTGCGGCACGCGGCCCGGTTCCTGCTGGTCGGCACGATGAACCCGGAGGAGGGCGAGTTGCGCCCGCAGTTGCTGGACCGGTTCGGGCTGGCCGTCGACGTGCGGGCCACCCGGGACCCGGTGCAGCGCGCGGACGTGGTGCGGCGGCGGCTGGCATACGACGCCGACCCGGCCGGATTCGCCGC
>JBBWZH010000389.1:0-20165 GCA_039648995.1 Mycobacteriales bacterium | reverse complement strand
TGCTGCCGCTGCCGTTGCTGCTGGTCGGGCTGGCCGCGCTGGCGCACGCGGCCCAGCCGGACCCGACCCACTGGGGCGGCCCGGTGCTGGCCGGCCTCGGCTTCGGCGTGGTGCTGCCGATGATCGCGCTGCTGGTGGGCACCGCGGTGCTCGGCGCCGAGATCGATGACGGGACGATCGTGCACCTGCTGGCCACGCCGGTCGCCCGTCGCGACATCGTGCTGGCGAAGCTGGTGGTGGCGGCCGGGATCACCGCGGTGGTCAGCGCGGTGCCGATGTACGTGACCGGGCTGATCGTCTCGGGCGGCCGGCTCGGTCTGGGCCTGGCGCTGGCCAGCGTGCTCGGCTCGGTCGCGTACAGCGCGGTGTTCGTGGCGCTCAGCCTGCTCACCCGCCGGCCGGTGCTGATCGGCCTGCTGTACGTGCTGATCTGGGAGGGCCTGCTGGGCAACCTGCTGGCCGGCAGCCGGCTGCTGTCGATCCAGCAGTACATGCTGACGATCGCGGCGAAGGCCGGACACACCACGCTGCTACCGGACAAGATCTCGCTGCCGACCGCGCTGGCGATGACCGCGGTGTTCCTGATCGGCGGCACGCTGGTGGCGATCGAGCGGCTGCGGTCGTTCCGGCTGACCGGGGAAACCGCCTGAGCCGGGGGCTATCCGGATCCGAATCCGGGGGGCTAACCCCATCCGGCGACGGCACCCCGCGCGCTATCGTCAACTCGATGACCGATTCGTCACCCGCGCTGCCGGCCGATGGCCCGCAGCCGGCCCCGCATCCGGAACTGCTGCGCATCGGCAACGCCGAGCGGGAGCAGGTGGTTCAGCGCGTCCACGACGCGTTCGCCGAGGGCCGGCTGGACGCCGAGGAGCTGCAGCAGCGGCTGGACGGGGTCTACCGGGCCAAGACGCTCGCCGACCTCACCCCGCTGGTCGCCGACCTGCCGGCCCGGTCCGGCCCCGCCTCCCGGTCGGAGCCGCGGCTGGCCCGGCCGGCGATGCCGATCCAGGTCCCGCGGGCGGTCGTGCGGCACCGCGTCCCGACCGCGCTGCGGGTGCTGTGGATCATCTGGCTGACCGCGGTGGCCGTGAACGTCGCGGTCTGGCTGGTCGTCTGCATCACCACCGGCGACCTGATCTACGGCTGGCCGCTGTGGGTCGCGCTGCCGGCCGGCACCGCGTTGCTGGTGCTGAGCATCGTGCTGCGCCAGGACCTCAGCGACCCGGACGAGGGCTGACACCGCCGGCCGGCGGCCAGCCGGGGCGCCGGCCGCCCGCCGCCCGTCCCAAGTAGCTCAGATGGCTGCCCCCGGTGCCGATCGGAGAGCAGTGGACTCCGATCGGCGCTGGCCGGTCGGGTGTACCGCGGCGCCGACGGCCGTAGGGGAGCCATGGATCAGACCTTCGGACCGCTGCTCGAAGCGCTGAAGACACGCGGTGCGGACCCGCGCGCGGTCGAGGGTGCGCTGGCCGAGGCGGACCGCACCGGCCGGTCGTTCCGGGATGTGCTGATCAACGATCGGCTCGTCACCGAGACCGAGCTGACCGAGGCGTCCGCGGACGCGTTCGGCATCAACAGCGTCGACCTGGTCGGCTACCAGGTCGACCCGGCCGCGGTCGCGAGGATCCCGCTCCCGCTGGTGCTGCGGCACCGCGTGCTCGGGTTGTCGATGACCGACACCGAGATCGTCGTCGGGGTGACCGACCCCGGGGACGTGCTGGCCATCGACGACATCCGGGCGGCCACCGGGCTGACCGTGCGCCCGGTGGTGGTCGCCCGCAGCGAGCTGCGCAAGATCATCGACCGGTTGCGCCGGGAGGAGAGCGACCTGGGCGACATCGCCGAGTCGCTGCGCCCGGAGCCGGCCGCGGTGTCGAACCTGACCTCGGCCGGCGAGGACGCGCCGATCGTCCGGTACGTGAACTCGCTGATCGAGCAGGCGATCCAGAACCGGGCGTCCGACCTGCACCTGGAGCCGACCGAGACGGACCTGCGGGTCCGCTACCGGATCGACGGCGTGCTGCACGAGGTGGACACCGTGCCGCACGCGGTGCAGTCGGCGCTGATCTCCCGCCTGAAGATCATGTCCAATGTGGACATCACGGAGCGGCGGGTGCCGCAGAACGGCCGGATCACCGTCCAGATCGGCTCGCGGTCGGTCGACCTGCGCACCGCGACGCTGCCGACCGTCTGGGGGGAGAAGGTCGTGCTGCGGGTGCTGGACACCGGCGGCATCGACCTGAACCTGCGGAAGCTGGGCTTCTCCGACCACAATTACGACCGGTTCTCCGCCTCGTTCAGCAAGCCGCACGGGATGGTGCTGGTGACCGGGCCCACCGGGTCGGGCAAGTCGACCACGCTGTACGCGACGCTTGCGCAGATCAACAAGCCGACCATCAACATCATCACCGTCGAGGACCCGGTGGAGTACCGGCTGCACGGGGTGAACCAGGTGCAGGTGAACCACAAGGCGGGGCTGACCTTCGCCGCGGTGCTGCCGGCGATCCTGCGGTCCGACCCGGATGTGGTGCTGATCGGCGAGGTCCGCGACCGCGTCACCGCCCAGCTCGCCGTGGAGGCCGCGCTCACCGGCCACCTCGTACTGTCCACTTTGCACACCAACGACGCGCCGAGCGCGGTGATCAGGCTCACCGAGATGGGTATCGAACCGTTCCTGGTGGGATCGTCGGTGGACTGCGTGCTCGCCCAGCGGCTGGCCCGGCGGCTGTGCGACTGGTGCAAGGAGGAGTACGAGCCGACCCCGTACGAGCTCGACAGCGCCCGCTGGTCGCACATCGACCTGGGCAAGCCCGAGACGCTGTGGAAGCCGATCGGCTGCCGGTCCTGCTCGAACACCGGCTACCGCGGCCGCATCGCGCTGCACGAGGTGATGCCGATCTCCGAGGCGATCGAGCGGTTGACGGTGGAGCGGGCGTCCGCGCACGACGTGCAGCGGGTGGCGCTGGCCGAGGGCATGCGCGAGCTGCGCCAGGACGGGCTGGGCAAGGCCGCCGCCGGCCAGACCTCGCTGTCGGAAGTGCTGCGGGTAGCGATCTGAACCGCCGAGGATTTCGCCTAATCCCGGGGTGGTTGCGGTCGATCTGCCGGGCATGGTCCTGCCGGTACTGGATCCCTTCGGCTCGGCCGCGGCGCACCGTCCGCTCGGTGACCCGCGGGCCGAGCTGGACAAGATGCTCGTCGCCCTGGCGGACGCGCAGGGTTCCGACCTGCACCTGACCGCCGGCGCGCCGCCGACCATCCGGTTGCACGGCGGCCTGCGCTACCTGAACGACTACCCGGCGCTCGGCGGCGAGGACACCGCGGCGCTGCTGCGGTCCAGTGTGGACGATGACCAGTGGGCCACGTTCGAGCGCGAGCACGAGCTCGACTTCGCCTACAGCATCGCGGATGTCTCCCGGTTCCGGGTGAACCTGTACGTGCAGCGCGGCTCCTACGGCGCGGCGTTCCGGATGATCCCGCACACGATCAAGCCGCTGCACGAGCTGGGGGTGCCGGAGTCGGTGGCGCGGTTCGCGCAGCTGCCGCGCGGGCTGGTACTGGTCACCGGGCCGACCGGGTCGGGCAAGACGACCACGCTGGCCGCGTTGCTGGACCTGGCCAACCGCACCCGGTCCGCGCACATCGTCACCATCGAGGACCCGATCGAGTTCCTCCACCCGCACCAGCGCTGCCTGGTCAACCAGCGTGAGGTCGGCACCGACACCGCGTCGTTCGCGACCGCGCTCAAGCACGCGCTGCGCCAGGACCCGGACATCATCCTGGTCGGCGAGCTGCGCGACCTGGAGACCACCTCGACCGCGTTGACCGCCGCCGAGACCGGCCACCTGGTGCTGGCCACGCTGCACACGCAGAGCGCCGCGCAGACCATCGACCGGATCATCGACATCTTCCCGCCGCACCAGCAGCACCAGATCCGCTCGCAGCTGTCAACAGCGCTGCAGGGCGTGGTGACGCAGGCGCTGTGCGCCAGGGCGGACGGCAGCGGGCGGACCATCGTCACCGAGATCATGACGGCCACGCCGGCGATCCGGAACCTGATCCGGGAGGGCAAGAACCACCAGATCCCGTCGTTCATGCAATCCGGCGCGGCCGACGGGATGCTCGCCTTCGACCAGCACCTGGCCGAACGGGTCCGGCAGCAGGTCATCACGTTCGAGCAGGGGCTGGAGCTGTGCCACTCGGCCGAGGAGTTCCAGCGCCTCAGCCGGCGGGGTTGATCGCCGATGCCGATCACCAGGACGTTCGAATACGAGATCGTCGACACCGCGGGCAAGCGGACGAAGGGTCGGCTGGAGGCCAGCAACGAGCTCGCCGCCGCGCACCTGCTGCGGCAGCAGGGCTCGGTGCCACTGTCCATTGAGGAGTCCGGCACCGGGCTGCGCCGGGAGCTGACCCTCCCGGGGGCCGGCAACCGGGTCACGCTGCGGGACCTGTCGGTCTTCTCCCGCCAGTTCGCCACCATGACCTCGGCCGGGATGTCGTTGCTGCGCTCGCTGGCGGTGCTGGAGGAGCAGACCGCGCGGCCCGCGCTGAAGCGGGCGATCGGCGAGGTGCGCACCGACGTGGAGGGCGGCAACTCCCTGTCGTCGTCGCTGGCCAAGCACGACCGGATCTTCCCGCTGCTGATGATCGCGATGATCCGGGCCGGCGAGACGGGCGGCTTCCTGGACGGCGCGCTTGAGCGGATCGCCACCAATTTCGAGAAGGACGCGGCGCTGCGCGGGAAGATCAAGAGCGCGCTCACCTACCCGGCGATCGTGCTGCTGTTCAGCGGCGTGCTGATCAGCGGTGTCCTGATCTTCATCGTGCCGATCTTCGAGAAGATGTTCAGCCAGCTCGGCGGCGCCCTGCCGTTGCCGACCCGGATCATCGTGACCGCCAGCCACACGCTGGCCTGGTCCGGCCCGCTGTTCGTGGCCGTCGTGGTGGGTGGCACGGCGGCCTTCAAGGCGCAGCTGCGTCGCAGCCCGGGGCTGCGGCTGCAGGTCGACCGGGTGAAGCTGCGGCTGCCGGTGTTCGGTCCGTTGGCCACGAAGATCGCGATCAGCCGGTTCTCCCGCAACCTGGGCACCCTGCTCGGCGTCGGTGTCCCGGTGCTGCAGGCGCTGGACGTGGTCGGCGAGACCACCGGCAACGCGGTCATCACCGAGGCCATGGCAGACCTGCAGGAGTCGGTGCGGGAGGGCCAGCCGATGTCGTCCCGGCTGTCCAACCACGGCGTCTTCCCGCAGATGGTCACCCAGATGATCGAGGTCGGCGAGGAGAGCGGTCAGATCAGCCAGATGCTCGACAAGATCGCCGACTTCTACGACCGCGAGGTGGACTCGGCCGCGGAGTCCCTGACCGCCTCGATCGAACCGATCATGGTGCTGATCATGGGCGCGATCGTCGGCTCGATGGTCATCTGCCTCTACCTGCCGATGTTCACGATCTACCAGAACATCCAGGGCACACAGTGAGCCCCAAACTCCATCCGGACAAGACAAATAACGGGAGGCAACGCATGCACGCAAAGCTCCGGGCGATGCGGGAGGAGCGCGACGATCGCGGATTCACCCTCATTGAGCTCCTCGTGGTCGTCGTGATCATCGGCGTGCTGGTCGCGATCGCGATCCCGGTCTACCTGAACTACCGCAAGGGCGCGGAGAACAAGTCGGCCGAGTCGGACGCGCGCAACGCGGTGCCGGCCATCGAGCAGTGCTACAACGACAACAACAACAAGTACCCGGCGACCAAGCCCGCGAGCACCTCCGGCGGTTCGATCGACTTGGACTGCGGCACCGGAAACCCGCAGCGCCTGAACACGTCGACCGGCAACGTGCTCACGTACACGAACGGCGGGGACGGTACGTACACGGTCGGGGTGAAGAACGACGACACCAGCGTGACCTACACCTACACCAGCTCCGACGGCAAGCTCGCCAAGGGCTGACGGCTGGCCGCCGGCCGGGGGTCCCGGCCGGCGACCGCCCGTCCACACGCGACTGCGTCCGTTGTGGATAGAGGAGGAGCTGTGCTGCTCGCGCTGAGCGGCGTGTTGGGACTGGCCGCCGGTTCCTTCCTGAACGTCGTCGTGTACCGGGTGCCGCGGGCCGAGTCGCTGCTGCGGCCCGGCTCACACTGCCCGCGCTGCCTGGTGCCGATCCGGCACCGGCACAACGTGCCGGTGCTCGGCTGGCTGCTGCTGCGCGGCCGGTGCGCGGCCTGCCGGCGGTCGATCAGCATGCGGTACCCGCTGGTCGAGGCCGGCACCGCGGCGCTGTTCGTCGCGGTCACCGCCCGGCTGGGTGCCGGCGCCGAGCTACCGGCCTACCTGTACCTGGCCGCGGTCGCGGTGGCGCTGGCGCTGATCGACCTGGACCAGGGCCGGCTGCCGAACGCGATCGTGCTGCCGTCCTACCTCGTCGGCGCGGCGCTGCTGGGGACGGCGGCGGCCGTGTCCGGGGACTGGGCGGCGGCCGGCCGCGGGCTGCTGGCGATGGCCGTGCTCTGGCTGGGGTTCCTGGCCCTGCGGCTGATCCGCCCGGCCGGGATGGGCTACGGCGACGTCAAGCTGGCCGGGCTGCTCGGCCTGTTCCTGGGTTGGCTCGGCTGGGGTCAGGTCTGGGTCGGCGCGTTCGCCGGCTTCCTGCTCGGCGCGCTCGCCAGCGCGGTGCTGCTGGCCACCCGGCGGGCCACCCGCAGGACCGCGATCCCGTTCGGCCCGGCCATGCTCGCCGGCGCGCTGCTGGCGCTGTTCGCCGCCGGCCCGGTCGCCGCCTGGTACGGCTCGCTGCTCGCCGTCCCGACCTGACGCACCGGCTGACCGCACCCGCCGGGCCGGCCCACCGACCCCCCAACCGCCGAAGGAGCTGGAGATGGCGACCGCAGAACCGATCGGGCTGGACATCGGCTCGTCCTCGATCCGCGCGGTGCAGACCAGCCGTGGCAAGGACGGGCCGTCGATCACCAACTTCGCTCAGGCCCCGCTGCCGCCGGGCGTGGTGGCCGCCGGCGTCATCCACGACGACCGGGCGGTCACCGCCGCGCTGCGGGCCCTCTGGGCGACCGCGAAGTTCGGCAGCAAGCAGGTCGTCTTCGGGGTGACCCACCCGCAGGTCGTGGTCCGCGAGCTGACCGTGTCGAACCTGCCCGAGCGGGAGCTGCGCCGGTCGCTGCCGTTCCAGGTCCGCGACGTGCTGCCGATCCCGGTGGAGAAGGCGCTGCTGGACTTCCAACCGCTGGAGCCACCGTCCAACAAGGACACCGTCCGCGGGCTGCTGATCGCCGCGCCCAAGGAGGTCGTGCTGACCGCGGTGCGCGCGATCGAGCGGGCCGGCCTGCACGTGGCCAGGGTCGACCTGGCCTCGTTCGCGCTGCTCCGGGCGGCGTCCAGGTTGGACACCCAGGTGGAGGCGCTGGTCGATATCGGCGCCCGGCTGACCACGGTGCTGGTGCACGTCGACGGGGTGCCGCTGATCGTGCGCACCATCCCGCGCGGCGGCGCGGAGGTCACCGAGATGATCGCCGCCCGCCTCGGCGCCACGGTGGCCGAGGCGGAGTCGCTGAAGTGCCGGGTGGGGCTCCGCGCCGACGACGGCCCGGAGACCGCGGACGTGGTCCGGGAAGCCATCCGGCCGCTGGTCAGCGAGATCCGCAGCTCGTTCGCGTACCTGACCAGCGGGGCCCGGCATACCAAGGTGCGCCGGCTGGCGCTGGCCGGCGGCGGCGCGCTGCTGCCCGGGCTGCCGGACGCGCTGAGCGCGCAGCTGGAGGTCGACGCGATCATCGCGGACCCGGTGGTCCGGCTGCGCGACCAGCGCCGGGGCAAGCACGACAGCCTGGAACTGCTGCGCTCGTCGGCCGCGGTCTCGATCGGTCTCACCCTGGGAGCGGCCTGATGAGCACGTCACCGGAGCGCCCGGCCGGCCTGATGCTGGCGTCGCCGGAGGGGGTGGCCGCGGCCGAACGGGCGCTGCGGATCCCGATGATCGCCGCCAACCTGCTGCCGCTGGAGATCGTCGAGTCGCGCCGGGACCGCCGGGTCCGCGGCGTGGTGCTCGCCGCGCTCGTCTCGTTCGTCGCGGTGCTGGTGGCCTGGTACGCGCTCAGCGCCTACCAGACCAAGCAGGCCCGGACGGCGCTGGCCACCGCCCAACAGAGCGGCGACGCGGTGCTCCGGCAGCAGCGGAACTACTCGGACGTGGTGAACGTGCAGGCCGAGTCGACGGTGATCACCACCCAGCTCGCCTCGTTGCTGGCCAACGACCTGCAGTGGTCCCGGCTGCTCGACGCGGTGGTCGGCAGCGCGCCGGACGGAGTGGCGCTGACCGCGGTGACCGGCGCGCTGACGCCGGCGGTGAAGGACGCCGGGTCGACCGCGATCGTGCTGCCGAACACCAGCGGCCAGCGGCAGATCGGCACGCTGACGATCAGCGGCACCACGCTGGAGGGGGTTGCCGTGGCCACCTACGTGGATGCGCTGGGCAAGATCAAGGGCCTGGGCAACCCGCTGCTCGGCGGGGTGACCGCGCAGAACGGGACGCTGCACTTCACGGTCCAGCTGGACATCACCAGCGGCGCGCTGGGCGGCCGCTACCCGGCCACCAGCGGCTCCGGGGGCAACTGATGCGAGGGGTGCGCACCGACCGGCTGTGGATCATCGGCGGCACGGTCGCGGCGGCGATACTCCTCGCGGCCGGCTGGTTCCTCGCCGTCGGCCCGCAGCGGACGCAGACAGACACGCTGAACAGCCAGGCCGCGACCGCCGATCTGCGGCTGACCTCGCTGCACCAGAAGCTGCTCGAGCTGCGCGAGCAGAACCGCCGGCTGCCCGAGTTCTCCGCGCAGCTGAGCAAGGACCGGCAGGCGCTGCCGACCACGTCCGGGCTGTCGGACTTCCTGCGCGAACTGCAGGCCGGCGGCGAGGTGGCCCGCGTCGTGATCAGCGGGGTGGTGGTCGGCGCGCCGCTGGAGGTCACCGCGGCCGCCACCCAGATCTACGCGCTGCCGGTGACGCTGACCGCGGCCGGCAGCACCACGGCGCTGGCCAGCTTCCTCAACCAGCTGCAGCGGGTGCAGCCGCGGGCGGTGCTGGTCGACCACGTGATCGCCGCGCCGGCCGAGCCGGACGTGAACCTCGCCGGCGGGGTCACGCTGACCGTCGGCGTCCAGGTGTTCATCGCCGCCGCCGACCGCTCGTCCGGCCGCACCCCGGGCAGTTCCGGCACGGCGCCGAACTGATGCCGAGCGGCCGGCGCCCAGTCGCCCGGCGTCCGCGGCCCGCTGGCGGGCGGGTCGCGGACGCCGGGTCCGCCCGGCCCGGGGTCGGGGCCCGGGTCGGGCCGGGGGCCCGGGTCGGGGTCGGGGCCCCGGCCGGGGTCGGGGTCCGGGCCAGGACGGGGGCCGGGGCCGGTGACGCCGGGTTCACCCTGGTCGAGGTGCTGGTGTCGATCGCGATGATCGGTGTGATCACCACCGCGCTGACCGTGTTCTTCGTGTCGACGGTGTCGGCCGGCGGCCGGCAGGCCACCGCGCAGGTGGCCGTCCAGCTCGTCACCGACGGGGTCGAGAGGGTCCGCTCGGTCAAGGGGTCGGCGCTGGCCGGCGGCCGGGACCAGATCAGCAGCGACGCGCAGTGGGCCAGCGCGGTGGCGGCCGTCATCCCGTACCTGGCGGGCATGGCGGAGACCTGGGACAGCGCCGCGGTCTACCCGGACGGCGCGAGCGCGCCGCTGCCCACCAGCCCGCGCGCGATCGTCCTCAACAACGTCACGTACAGCCAGAGCGTCTACCTCGGCAAGTGCTGGCAGCCGGCGGCCGGGGGCGACTGCGTGGCGGTCCATGACGCCGGCTCGATCGGTTACTACCGGGCTGTCGTCGCGGTCTCCTGGGACGACCGCCGCTGCTCCGGCGGCACCTGCTCGTACGCGGTCGCGACGCTGGTCACCACCAGCTCCAAGGACCCGGTGTTCAACTCCAACCAGACCGCGCAGCCGCCGACCGTGACCAACCCCGGCCCGCAGACCGGCGAGGTGTCGGTGCCGGCCACCCGGCAGTTGGCCGTCACCGGCGGGGCCCCGCCGGTGACCTGGAGCGCTGCCGGCCTGCCGCCCGGCCTGTCGATGAGCTCGGCCGGCCTGATCAGCGGCACGCCGACGACCGCCGGCACGTATCCGGTGGTGGTCAGCGCCACCGACGGCTTCACCCTGACCGGCACCGCCGCGTTCAACTGGGTGGTGAACGCGCTGCCGGTGCTCACCACCCCCGGCGACCAGACCAGCGCCGGCGGCACGGCGCTGTCGCTGCCCGTGCCGCTCGCCGGCGGCACCGCGCCGCTGACCTGGTCGGTCACCGCGCCGGGGCCGTGGGGGGCGACCGGGCTGCCACCGGGCCTGTCGATCAACGCCGGCACCGGGGTGCTCAGCGGCACGCCGACCGCCGCCAGCACCGCCAAGGCGGTCACCGTGACCGTGGTCGACTCGTACGGCAAGACCTCGTCGGTCACGTTCAACTGGACGGTTCCCGTGCTGGCCACCAAGCCGGTGGCCGGGCAGACCGGCGTGGCCAACAGCGCGATCACCGCGCTGGCGCTGGCCGCGACCGGCGGCGTCACGCCGTACACGTGGTCGGCGACCGGGCTGCCGACCAGCCTGACGATGACCGCCGCCGGAGTGATCTCCGGCAAGCCGACGAAGGGCAGCCGGTTCGTGGTGGTCGCGACCGTCACCGACAAGGCCGGTACCACCGCGACCGTCACGTTCGCGTGGGCGATCACCACGAACAGCCTGGCGATCACGGCGCCCAGCACCGACCGGCCCGGCGATCAGCACGGGCAGCCGGTCTCGTTCACCGCCGCCGTGACCAACCTCACCGGCAACGCGACCGCGGTGTGGTCGGTGACCGGGCTGCCCGCCGGCGTGACCCTCGGTGCCACCGGCGTGATCAGCGGCGCCCCGGCGCAGGCCGGCAGCTACCTGGTCGTGCTCTCCGCGGTCGACAGCAAGAACGCCACCCGCACCGCGGTCTGCGCGTTCACCTGGACGGTCACATGACCGGGCGGGTCCGCCCGCGGCGGCCGGCGGCCGCCGCGGTGACGGACGCCGGGGTGACGGACGCCGGGATGACGATGATGGACGTCGTCGTCTCGATGACCCTGATGGCGATCTTCATGGCCATCTTCACCGGCGGCACGGTGCGGATGTACCGGTCGGCGGCCCGGATCCAGGCGACCGCCGACGCCCAGGCCCAGATCACGACGGCGTTCCTGCGGCTGGACAAGGAGCTCCGGTACGCCGCCGGGATCAGCGCACCCAAGGCGGTCGGTTCGGACTGGTACGTGGAGTACCTCACCACCAACACCGGCGTCGGGATCTGCTCCGAGATGCGCCTGAACGCGGCCACCGGCCAGCTCCAGCAGCGCGGCTGGCGGCAGGGCGTCATCCCGCTGGCGCCCAGCCCGTGGGTGCCGCTGGCCACGTCGGTCGCCTCCGACAAGCCGTTCACCTACTGGGGGCCGGACACCAGGTACAACTTCCAGCGGCTGCAACTGCGACTGGACGCCACCGTCGGCACCGGCGACCGCTCCGCGACGAAGCACACCGACATCACCTTCACCGCGATGAACACGACCCTCTCCGCGGCCAACCCGAGCGTCTGCACGGAAGGCAGGGCGGTCGCGTGACCGCCCCGCGGCCGGCCCGGCGCTGCACCGGGGAACGGGGATCGCTGACGCTGGCGATGCTGCTGGCGATGATCGGTGCCTCGCTGGCCGCGCTGCTGGTGCCGGCGGTGGTCCGGCAGTTCAGCTCCACCCGGGACGAGGTGCGGCGCGGCCTGGCGCTGAGCGCCGCGCAGGCCGGGCTGGACGTGGCCGTCGGGCACATCCGGGCCGCGAGCGACGGCGCCGGCACCGGCGTGCTCGCCAGCCTGCCCTGCGGCATGCTGGCCGGCCGGGTCGGGCCCGCGGGCGGCCGATACCAGGTGACCGTCGACTATTTCCCGGTCGACCCGCAGGCCAGGCCGGACGACTGGCTGACCACCAACAAGATCACCTGCGTGAGCGGCGGCGGGCCGTACCGCACCCCGGCCTACGCGCTGCTGCGCTCGCAGGGGACCGCCGCGACCACCGGTGCATTCAGCGGCGTGTCGACCCGCTCGCTGCGCGGCACGTACACCTTCCAGACCACCAACCAGAACATCGCCGGCGGGCTGATCCACGTCTACAAGACCGCGACCAGCCAGGATCTGTGCATGGACGCCGGCTCCAGTTCGCCGGCGGCCGGGGCCAACCTGCAGATGCAGTCGTGCAGCGCCGGCAACGCCCAGCAGAAGTTCGCCTACAACGCCAACCTGACGCTCGTGTTGGTCTCGTCCAAGAGCGTGACCCAGCCACTGGGCATGTGCCTGGACGCCGGCACCCCGCACGCGACCGGCCTGCTCGTCCAGTTCCAACCGTGCGCGTCGATCACCAAGCCGCAGCAGCAGTGGAGCGTCAACGACAGCGCCAACTTCGAGGGCACCTCGGACGGCAAGACGCTGGACGGCTACTGCCTGAACGTGCAGACCCCCGATACCCGGGGCAGCTTCCTGGTTCTCGGTTACAACACCACGTGCCACAAGGGGTACGACAATATCGAGACCTTCCAGCCGGAGGCCTCGGTCGGCGCCGGCGCGGCCGGGCCGACGGACAACCAGTTGGTGAACTTCAGCGAGTTCGGCCGCTGCCTGGATGTCACCGAGCAGAACGTGAACTTCGCGTACCTCATCGCCTGGCCGTGCAAGCAGGCGCCGGACCCGGCGAACGTGACGTGGAACCAGAAATGGGCGCTGCCGGCGGTGACCGGTACTGCCACCACCGCCACCGGCCGGATCACCACCAACGCCCCGGCCGGCCTGTACTGCATGCAGAGCCCCGGGTCGACCGCGGCCGGGCAGTACGTCCAGTCGGTGCCGTGCGCGCTGGACCTGTCCGGCAAGCCGGTGGACAAGCAGACCTGGACCGTCTCCACGGACACCGGCAGCTACGCCACCAGCTACCAGATCCAGGACAAGTGGGGCAACTGCCTGGGCGCCACCGACCAGCTGGCCACGACCCCGGACCTGTACCCGAAGGGCCAGCTGATCAGCAAGATCGTGGTCGCCGCGTGCACCGGCTCGACCCTGCAGAAGTGGAACGCGCCGCCGAACATCCTGCAGTCGCTGCCGCTCAAGGATGTAACGGAGACGTAGCAGTCGACTTCGCTCGGTATCCGCTAGCGATCAGTAGTTCAGCCATTCGGGCCGGCTTGCTTGTTCCCGTTCGCCAAGATCTCCGCAGGTTCAGCCCACAGTGGGTATGTTTCGGGTTCCGGTGGCTGGTTGCCGGTCATATGCTGCCGTCGCGCGCGGGTAGGGCGCGCGGTAAGGGGGCTGCCGTGGAGCGGCCGAACTGGATGCCGGCCGACCTCGACGTCGACCGGCCGAATGCCGCGCGCATGTACGACTACTTCCTCGGCGGCTCGCACAATCTGGCCGCCGATCGGGAGATCGCCCGGCAGATCACCGACGAGGTCCCCGACATTCCGCTGATCGCGCACGCCAACCGGGCTTTCCTGCGGCGCGCGGTGAAGTTCTGCGTGGGCGCCGGTATCCGGCAGTTCCTCGACCTCGGCTCCGGCATTCCCACCGTCGGCAACGTGCACGAGGTGGCGCAGCGCGGCGCCCCGGAGTGCCGCGTCGTGTACGTCGACTTCGAGCCGGTGGCGGTCGCGCATTCCCGGGTGATTCTCGCCGGCAACGACCGGGTGACCGTGCTGCCGGCCGACATCCGCGAGCCGGACCGGATCCTCACCGACCCGCGCCTGCTCGACCTGCTGGACCTCAGCCGGCCGGTCGGTCTGCTGATGGTCTCGGTGCTGCCGTTCATCGCCGACGTGGACGACCCGGCCCGGCTGGTGGCGCGGTACCGGGACGCGCTGGCCCCCGGCAGCTACCTGGCCATCTCGCACGGCTGCGCCGAGTCCCGCCCGGACGACGTGGAGAAGGTCCACCAGTTCTACCGGCAGACCGCGACCCCGGTGGTGGTCCGCCGCCGGGTCGAGATCGAGAAGATGTTCGAGGGTTTCGAATTCGTCGAACCCGGGCTGGTGTATGTGCAGCAATGGCGGCCAGACTGGTTGGGTGAGGTCGAAGACCATCCGGAACGCACCGGCATGGTTGCCGGGGTAGGGCGCAAGCCATGACTGACCTGGCGCCCGGCCCGGCCTCCCGCGCCGCGATCGCGGCGGGCCTGCGCGGGTGCGTCCGGGACATGGTCAGGGCGGCGGTGGGCACCGGCTACGTGCCGATGGGCCCGGTGGAGGCCGAGGAGCTGCTCGGTGGCCTGCTCAACCGGCTGGTCGACGCGCTGTTCGCGGAGCCGTTCCGCACCGGACCCGGGTACGACTTCGGCGCCGCCCTGGTCGACGCCGACTTCACCGGCCCGGAGATGGTCGGCCGGACGGTGAAGGTGCTGGCCGGCCGGCTGCTGGTGGAGATCGGCGCGGACGTCCCGGAACTGCGCGAGCGGTTGGCCGCGCTGGTGGGCGGGGTCTCCACCGGGTACGCCCGGGCGCTGCGGGACCGGGTCCGGGAGGATCAGGAGGAGACCCGCCGGGCGATGGTGGTGGCCCAGCACCTGGCCGCCGAGGCCATCCGGGCCAGCGAGGAGCGGCGCTGGTGGGAGGCCCGGCACGACCCGGTGACCGGGCTGCCCAACCGGGAGATGTTCGCCGAGCGGCTGGCCGCCGCGTTCACCGACCGGGGCCCGGGCACCCGGCTCGGCGTCTGCCTGCTCGGGCTGGACCGGTTCGGCCCGCTCAACGACAGCCTCGGCCACGACGCCGGCGAGGAACTGCTGCGCGCGGTGGCCCGCCGGCTGGAGGAGCAGTTCCGGCCGGCCGGGCACCTGGTCGCCCGGCTGGGCGGGGACGAGTTCGTGGTGCTCGCGCTCGGCCTCCCGCAGGAGCACGACTCGGACGCGATGGCCGATGCCGCGTTCCAGGCGCTGGGCCGGCCGTTCGTGGTCGGCCCGCAGCGGCTGCGCGTGCCGGTCAGCGCCGGCGTGGTGGAGCGGCTGGTCGGCGAGACCGACGCGACCGAGACGCTGCGCTCGGCCCAGGTGACGCTGCGCTGGGCGAAGGCCGACGGCGGCGGCCACTGGCTGCGCTTCGACGCCGACCGGCTCGCCGGTGACGTGGCCCGCTGGGCGCTGTCCGCGGCACTGCCGGCCGCGCTGGAGCGCGGCGAGTTCCTGGTGCACTACCAGCCGATGACGCGGCTGTGCGACGGCACCGTGCGCGGCGTCGAGGCGCTGGTCCGCTGGCGGCACCCGACCCGCGGCGTGCTCGGGCCCGACCACTTCGTCGCGCTGGCCGAGGAGACCGGGCTGATCGTTCCGCTCGGCCGGTGGGTGCTGGAGCAGGCCTGCGAGCAGGCCCGCAGGTGGGAGACGCGGGCCCCCGGGTACGGCCCGACCGGCACCTCACCCGGCAGCGCCATCGGCGGGCCGTCCGACGCCTGGCAGGCGCCGTTCGTCTCGGTCAACCTGGCCGTGCACCAGACCCGCGACCCGGCGCTGCTGGACGACGTCCGGCGGGTGCTGGTCGAGACCGGCCTGCCGCCGGGCCGGCTGCAGCTGGAGGTCACCGAGAGCGCCCTGGTCGGGCCGGATTCCGGCCCGCTGACCGTGCTGCGGGCGCTGCGCGAGATGGGCGTCCGGATCGCGATCGACGACTTCGGCACCGGCTTCGCGAACTACGCCCACCTGCGCACGCTGCCGGTCTGCGACATCAAGCTGGCCGCCGCGTTCCTGGACGGGCTGCGGTCACCGGGCGACCCGAACCCGGTGGACCAGCAGGTGATCACCGGCCTGGTCACGCTGGCGCACACGCTCGGGCTGACCGTGACCGCCGAGGGCGTGGAGACCGAGATCCAGGCCCGGCGGCTGCGCGCGCTCGGCTGCGACGCCGCGCAGGGCTACCACCTCGGCCGGCCCTGCCCGCCGGACCAGCTCCTCGACCTGCTCGGCTGACCCCGCCCGTCGGCTCGCCGGTGGCTATCCGGCGCGCTCGGCGGCTGGTTCGCCGGTCGGTTCGGCGGCCGGTCGGGCCGGCGCCGCGTACGCCACCCCGGAGCGGTCCTGCTTGGCCCGGTACATCGCGGCGTCGGCGAGCCGCAGCAGCTCGTCCGGGTCGTCCGCGCCGAGCGACAGGGCGATCCCGATGCTGGGCGGGACGACCAGCCGCTCGCCGTCCACCTGCATCGGCGCGCTGAGCCCGGCCAGCAGCCGGTCGCCGAGCACGCCGGCGCCGTCCGGGCCGATGTCGGTGGCGATCACCACGAACTCGTCCCCGCCGAGGCGGGCCACCACGTCGCCGCCACGGACCAGGTCGACCAGCCGGCTGGCGGTGATCCGGAGCACCTCGTCGCCGGCGTCGTGGCCGAGCCGGTCGTTGACCGCCTTGAACCCGTTGAGGTCCATGAAGACCAGGGCCATGGTGTGCTCGGTGCGGGCGGTCTGGTCCAGCGCCCGGCGCAGCCGGTCGGACAGCAGCCGGCGGTTCGGCAGGCTGGTCAGCGCGTCGTGGGTGGCCTGGTGCTCCTTGTGCCGCTGCTCGGTGACGTCCCGGTTCACCACCACGATGCCGCCCGGACCGGCACTGCTGTCCGGCAGCCCGGAGAACGAGGCGAGCGTCTCCACGGTGGTGCCGTCGGCCCGGCGCTCGCGCAGCTCCCCGGTCCAGCCGCCGTCGTAGAGGGTCTGCGTGACCACCTGCTCCCGGTCGCACTCGCTGCCGTCCACCTGCCGGTATTCGGTGGCCAGCAGCGCGAACAGGTCGCCGCCGAGCACGTCGCCGGGGGCGTAGCCGTAGATCCGCTCGGCGGCCGCGTTCCAGCTGACCACCCGCTGCTCGGCGTCCAGCACGATCACCGCGTCGGAGATCTGGTTGACCAGCTCGCCCTGCCGGCGCAGCTCCTCCACCACCGCCGCGGAGTCGGCCAGCAGCCGGTCCAGGCCCACCCCGGCGGCGGCCAGGTCGGCGAGCGCCTGCAGGAAGACGATGTCCTCGTCCCGGTAGCCGTCGTTGCCCCCGTCCCGGCTCATCGCCAGCGCGCCGACCACCCGGCCGCGCGCCCGCAGCGGCAGTACCGCGATCGCCTCGACGCCGAACCGCAGCACCCAGCGGCGGAAGCCCGGGTGCGCGTCCATCAGCAGGACCGGGATCTCGGGACCGTCGGCCAGCAGCGCCTCGCCGGTGGTCGCCACGCCGAAGATCGGCCCGCTGGTCAGGTGGCCGATCTCGGCCCGGACCTCCGCCAGCAGGGCCCGGCCGGCCGGCTCCGGGTGGTGCGTGGCGGCGCAGAGCACCTGCTCGTTGCCGGTCGACGGCAGCCACAGCAGCGCCGCGTCGCCGGCCAGCCGGGCGGCCAGCTCCACCACCTGCTCGGCCAGCTGCTCCGGGCTGACCGCCGCGCCGACCAGTTCGGCGAGGGCGGCCAGTCCCTGCAGCCGGGACACGGCCGCCGAGTCCGCCAGTCTGGAGCGCATACCTGGTTATCGGTAGCCGGCCGGCCGAGTTGAGTGCTGCCGCCGACCGGGTGACCCGGCCGGCCCGGAACGCTCAGCTTCCGCGCGGGCCGGCCGACGGGACAGGTCAGCGGTCCGTCGGCCGGGCGGGAGGGAACGGGTGCGGACGATCTTGTTCCCGGCCAGGGCACTGATCGGCCGGCTGCGGTACGGGCAGAAGATCCTGTTGGTCGCCCTGGTGCTGCTGCTGCCGCTGGGCTTCGTGGTCTTCGCGTATGTCGAGATCCAGCGCGGGCAGGTGGCCTTCAGCGCCAAGGAGCGGGACGGCGTGGCGTACACGCTGCCGCTGGCCGAGCTGACCCGGCGCGCGGTCATCGCCCGGCACCTGGTGGTCTCCGGGGGCGACCCGGCCACGGCCGCGGTGGCCGCGGCGATCCCCGCGGTGGACGCGGCCGACGACCGGTACGGCGCCGAGCTGGCGACCTCCGACCCGTGGAGCGCCGCGAAGCAACGGCTGGCCGCGGCCGCGGCCACCACCGCGCCGGCCGCGGCGTACCAGGCGTACACGGCGGCCACCGGCGCGCTGCTGGCGCTGATCGTGCAGACCTCGGACACGTCCAACCTCACCCTGGACCCCGACCTCGACTCGTACTACGTCATGGACGCGGTCATGTTCCGGCTGCCGATCCTGCTGGACACCTCCGGCCAGGCCGCCGACCTGGCCCTGCTCACCCGGCACGGCACCGCACGGCAGATCGACACCGCCCGGATCGACCTGGCCATCGCCAGCGGCACGCTGACCACGACGCTGGCCGCGGTCGACGACGGGCTGGCCACCTCGTTCCAGAGCACGGTCAGCGCGACGCTGCCGGCCAGCGGCCAGCCCAAGCTCACCGCCGCCCACGACACGGTCAGCGCGCTGCTGGCGCAGGTCACCGGCGCGGCGCGGACCGGCAACCTGGGCCAGGTCAGCGCCGCGCAGGGGGAACGGACCCGGGCCGCGGTGGCCGAACTCGCCGCCACGCTGACCCCCGAGCTGGACGCGCTGCTGGCCACCCGGATCGGCGGTTTCCAGGCCAAGGCGCACCGGGTCGAGCTGATCACCGGGCTCGCCCTGGCGCTGGTCGCCTACCTGGTGGCCGGCTTCTACGGGTCGGCGATCCCGCCGCTGCGCCGGATCCTCGCCGTGCTGGCCGGCCTGGCCGAGGGCGACCTGACCCGGAGCGTCGAGGTGGACACCC
The DNA here is from genome assembly GCA_039648995.1 of Mycobacteriales bacterium. GTDB lineage: Bacteria > Actinomycetota > Actinomycetes > Mycobacteriales > CADCTP01 > JBBWZH01. The sequence continues at coordinate 1,373 of JBBWZH010000389.1, read as the reverse complement.
GGGACGAGGTCGGCCGGATGGGGACCGCGCTGAACACGGCGATGCTGAACATGCGCACCGCGGTCGAGGCGATCGAGGCCAGCGCCGGCAGCACCGCCGCCTCGGCCGCCACGCTGACCGAGGTCAGCTCCGGGCTGCACGGCAGCGCCGAGAGCAGCTCCCAGCAGGCCGGCACCGTCAGCACCGCCGCCGCGGCCGTCACCCGGGAGGTGACGGCGCTGACCGCCGGCACCGAGGAGATGTCCAGCTCGATCCGGCAGATCGCGCACGGGGCCAGCGACGCGACGGCGGTCGCGGTCGAGGCGGTGACCGCGGCCGAGGAGGCCAACAGCACGGTCGGCCGGCTCGGCCGCAGCACCGCCGTGATCGGCGAAGTGCTGAAGGCGATCACGGCGATCGCCCAGCAGACCAACCTGCTGGCGCTGAACGCGACGATCGAGGCGGCCCGGGCCGGCACCAGCGGCAAGGGCTTCGCGGTCGTCGCGAGCGAGGTGAAGGACCTGGCTCAGGAGACCGCCCGGGCCACCGAGGACATCGGGCGCCGGATCGCCGCGATCGCCGGGGACACCGCCGCCGCGGTGACCGCGATCGAGGGCATCGAGGCGGTGATCGTCCGGATCAGCGAGATCCAGTCCACGATCACCGGCTCGGTGGACACGCAGAGCGCGACCGTGGACGAGATGACCCGCAACTTCGCGCAGCTGGCCGGCGCGGCCCGGGAGATCACCGGCGGCGTGGCCGGCGTGGCCGACTCGACCCGGCGGACCACCACCGTGGCCGGCGACACCCTGCGGGCCGCCGGGAACCTGGCCCAGACCGCGGCCGAACTGCGCGGCATCGTCGCCCGGTTCCGCACCTAGCCGGGGCTGGCCACACGCCCTAGCCGCTGGCGGGTGCCGGGGTGATGACGAACTGGCGGAGCACCAGGTCGCCGAAGGTGACCGGGCCGCGCGGGCCGGGCACCCGGTCCACGTTGATGCCGGTCTCGGGCAGGCCGAGCAGCTTGAAGCCGTCCAGCAGCCGGGTGGGCGCGTTCCAGAACGCGCCGGTGCCGGTGTACGCGTCCAGGAACTCGGCGGCCGCCGCCGGGTCTTCGGTCAAAATGCTGGCGGCCAGCCCGGACGTCTCCTGGTCGGCCACCCGGGCCGCCTCGGCCGGGCCGGCGACGAAGTCGATCGTGACGGTGGCCTCGTGGCCGGTGTCCATCGCCCACTCGTGCCCGCGCGGGTGGGCGTGTGGCGGCAGCGCGGCGGCGATGCCGAGCTTGTCCAGCAGGGTGAGCGCGGCCGGCAGCAGCGCGTCGCGGGCGCCGTCGTGGATGAGCAGCAGGTTCAGCCGGTTGCAGACGCCGAGCCGGTCCAGGCTGTCGGTGA
>JBBWZH010000340.1:0-8371 GCA_039648995.1 Mycobacteriales bacterium | reverse complement strand
TGGCCAGGGCGATCACGTGGCCGGCGACCTCGGCCAGCGCGCGGTGGTCGTACTCGACCACGTTGGTGGCCTTGAGGAAGGTCGTCACGTTCAGGCCGCTGGCGTGCCGGGCGGTGCAGCCGGTGGGCAGCACGTGGTTCGAGCCGGCGCAGTAGTCACCGAGCGACACCGGCGAGTCGGGGCCGACGAAGACGCAGCCGGCGTTGCGCACCCGGTCGGCCACCGCGCGGGCGTCCGCGGTGACCACCTCCAGGTGCTCGGCGGCGTACGCGTCCGCCACCGCGAGCCCCTGGTCGAGGTCGCGGACCAGCACCGCACCGGACTGCGGGCCGGTCAGCGCCGCGGTCACCCGCTCCACGTGCTTGGTCGCCGCCACCTGGGCGGCCAGCTCGGCCTGCACCGCGGCCAGCAGCGGCTCGCTGTCGGTGATGAGCACCGAGGCGGCCAGCGTGTCGTGCTCGGCCTGGCTCATCAGGTCGGCCGCCACGTGCGCCGGGTCGGCGGTCTCGTCGGCCAGCACCGCGATCTCGGTCGGCCCGGCCTCGGCGTCGATGCCGACCACCCCGCGCAGCAGCCGCTTCGCCGCCGCGACGTACACGTTGCCGGGGCCGGTGACGAGATCGACAGCGCCGACCGGGTCGGGTTCGGGCAGGCCGTAGGCGAGCATCGCGATCGCCTGGGCGCCGCCGACCGCGTACACCTCGTCGACTCCGAGCAGCGCGCACGCGGCCAGGATCGCCGGGTGCGGCAGGCCGCCGTGCTCCCGCTGCGGCGGCGACGCGACGGCCAGCGAGCCGACGCCGGCCACCTGCGCCGGCACCACGTTCATCACGACGCTGGACGGGTACACGGCAAGGCCGCCGGGGACGTACAGGCCGACCCGGGCCACCGGCAGCCAGCGCTCGGTAACCGTGCCGCCGGGCACCACGCGGATCGTCACCTCGTCCCGGCGCTGCGCCCCGTGCACCAGTCTGGCCCGGCGGACCGACTCGGTCAGCGCCGCCCGGACCGCCGGGTCGAGTTCTCGCAGCGCCGCCGTCATCGCGGCCGCCGGCACCCGCAGCGGGCCGAGCTCCACCCCGTCGAACCGGAGCGTCGCCTCGCGCACCGCGGCCGCGCCCCGCTCGCGTACGCCGTCGACCAGTGGGCGCACCGCATGCAGCACGGATTCCACGTCGACCGCGGCGCGGGGCAGCACCCCACGCAGCGGACCGGGCGGGACGGCGCGCAGGTCGAGACGAGTCAGCACGCCCTCATTATCCCGCCTGGCGTCGGCCTAGGCTGGTGGGGTGACGGAGACGGTGCCGCTGTTCCCGCTCGGTCACACCGTGCTGTTCCCCGGCATGCTGCTGCCGCTGCACATCTTCGAGGACCGGTACCGGGAGCTGGTGCGCACGCTGGTGGCCCGGGCCGGCGGGCAGCGGCGCCGGTTCGGCGTGGTCGCGATCCGGCAGGGCTGGGAGGTCGGCGCGGACGCCGTACGCGCGCTGCACGAGGTCGGCTGCGCGGCCGAGCTGCGCCGGGTGTCCCGCTACCCGGACGGCCGGTACGACGTCGTGACCGAGGGCTCGGACCGGTTCCGGCTGCTGGACGTCCGCTCCGGCGACGAGCCCTACCTGGTCGGCACCGTCGAGTGGCTGGCCGCCGACCCGCCGGCCGAGCCGGAGGTCGCGGTGCTGGCCGGCGCGGTCAACGGTCTGTTCGAGCACTACCTGGCCGACGTCGCCGCCGTGCAGCGGGCCGCCGTCGCGCAGCCGCACGACCTGCCCGCCGACCCGGTCAAGCTGTCCTACCGGGTGGCCGCGGGCGCGGTGCTCACGCTGGAGGACCGGCAGGCGCTGCTGGCCGCCGGCGGCACGGCCGAGCGGCTGCGGATGGAGTTGCGGCTGCTCAAGCGGGAGACCACGATGCTCCGCCACCTGCACGCCCTACCGACCTCACTGGCCACGCTCCAGGTGACGCAGAGCCTGAGCTGAGACCGGGCCCGGCGGTGCCGGCCGGGACGGTGCCGGCCCGCGACGGGGTCAGTGCTGCTCGGGGTGGGCCGGCCGGCTCGGGGTGGGTTGGGGCCGGGTCTCAGTACGGCTCCCGGTATGGCGGTGGGAACGGCGCGGGCTGGTCTTCGTCCGGGCGGCCGAGGTCCGGGCGGGCGGCGAAGCCGACCAGCAGCAGGTACGCGGCGACGGCGGCGAGCGGCTCCACCATCAGCGCGGCGGTGGCGCGCAGCCGCAGCGCCGGGTACACCACCCTGCCGACCTCCTGCAGTTGCGCCGCGGTCGGCGCCGGGCCGAGCAGCAGGCCGCCGCGCCACGTGATCACCGCGCCGAGCAGGCTGCCGACGCCGAGCGCGACCAGCCCGACCGGCCCGCGCAGCACCTTCACCCGCCAGGCCAGCAGGGTCGCGAGCAGACCGACGATCAGCGTGAACACCACGTACCAGCCGTCGGTGGCGAAGAACTGCTCCCGCTCGACCGCCACCGCCTCGGGGTCCCCCGGCGCGACGATCTTGAAGCCCAACCGCGGCGCGACCTGCCACCAGAGCAGCGCGACGCCGGCGCCGACCACGGCCAGCAGCACGATCACCAGCAGGCCGGCGCGCACCTCGGCCCGGGTCGGCCGCCAGACGGACCGGCGCGGCGCCGCCGGCAACGGCCGCCAGCCGGCTGGTGGCAGCGGCTGCCCCGGCGCCTGCAGCGGGGCGCCGCCGAACTGCACCTCCGCCATCCCCGGCTGCCCGGGCACGGGCTGACCGAGATCCGGCTGGCCGAACTCCGGCCGGCTGAAATCCGGCTGATCAGGACCCCGCTCGCCGAGGCCCCGCTCATCGCGGCCCGCCTCACCGGGGCCCTGCTCGTCATTGTCCTCAGCGTCGTCCGGCACCGGCCGCGCGAAGTCCGGCTGGCTACCGCCCGGCTCACCAAGGCCCGGCTGGCCGAGATCCCGCTCATCGGGGCCCCGCTGGTCACCGTCCACAGCGTCGTCCGGCACGGGCCGGGCGAAGTCCGGCTGACTACGACCCGGCTCACCGGGGCCCGGCCGGCCAAGGCCCGACCGGCCATTGCCCGCAGCCTCGCCCGGCGAAGGCTGCGCGAAGTCCGGCTGGCCGGGGCGCTGCTGGCCATTGCCCGGCTGACCACTGCCCGGCTGGCCGTTGCCCGGCGAGGGCTGGGCCGGGTCCGCTCGCGACGGGTCCACGCCGGTGGGGCCGGGGATCGGCCCTACCTGCTGGGTGGGCTCATCCCAGCGCGATTGCGGCATGTCACCGTCCTGAGACGTGGTGTGTCGGTACCGGTCGGTATCCGTTGTCGCCAGTGTCTCAGGCCCGCCCATGTGCGATGCGCGGGCGGTCCGCGGGACGCTCGCCCGGGTGATCGCCGGGCGGCGCCGACAGCCGGCCGTCCAAGCCGGCGGCGAGCAGCCGGCCGTCGCAGAGCACCGCCCGGGGTGCCCGCCACACCCCCGGCTCGACCAGCGGGTCGCCGCAGAGCAGCACCAGCGCGGCGTCCTGCCCGCGGGTGAGCGTGCCGGTCCGGCCGCGGACACCGACCACGCGCGCGGACCGCTCGGTGGCCGCCCGCAGCGCGCCGAGCCGGCCCAGCCCGGCGTCGGCCAGCCGGTCCAGCTCGCGCGGGTCGACGCCGGGGCGGGTGCCGGCGTTGCCCAGGTCGGTGCCGTAGACCAGCGGCACCCCGGCCCGGTGCAGGGCGGCCGCGTTGGCCGCCGCGGCCCGGCCCTCGCCGCCGGTGAAGAACGTCTGCAGGGTCGAGACCACCCAGATGCCGGCCGCGGCGACGCGGTCCACCAGCGGCTCGGGCAGCCGCTGCATCGGCGTGTGGGCAAGCTCGTCCACCCCGGCGTCGACCGCGCGGCTGACCATCTCGGCGGTCAGCGCGTGCGCGGTGACGCGGAGCCCCGCGTCGTGCGCGGTCTCCACCACCGCCCGGACCACGGCCGGTGGCGGCACCGGCCAGCGCTGCTCGGCGCCCGGCTCCAGCGCGATCTTGACCAGGTCCACCCCGTCGCCGGCCAGCTGGCGGACCGCCTGCCGCGCGGTGGCCGGGCTGGTCACGAACGCCGCGAACCCGTCCGCGCCCCAGGACCGGGACGGGTAGCCGCCCGGCGCGGTGAGGATCGGCCCCGCCACACTGACGAACGGCTGCCCGGGCGGTGGGCGGCGGTAGCCGGTGCGCCAGCTCAGCGCGTCCCGCCGCGGCGCGCCGAGATCGCGCAACCCCACCACGCCGCCACGCAGCGCCTCGGCCGCTGTGCCGAAGGACAGGTGCACGTGCGCGTCGACGACCCCGGGGCCGACCCAGCAGTCCGGCCCGCCGAGCACGCGTACCCCGGCCGGCACCCGGATCGCGCCGACCGGCCCGAGCGCGGCGATCCGTCCGTCGGCCGCGACCAGCACCACCCCGTCGAACGCCGCCGCCGCACCGCCGACCCAGACCTGGCCGCGCAGCGCGACCCCGCGGCCCAGCTCGGCCGACCCGGGCGGGCGCACCGAGCGCGACACGCGAGCCAGCCGCACCCCGGAGACCAGCGCGCCGCCGACAGCACGCGCCGCGGCCCGACCCCGCGCGGCTAGGTCGGCGAACTCGGGCATGTCCATATCCTGCCCGTCCGGGCAACCCGCCGGGCAGCCCCCGCCCGGGGCCGTTGCCTGCCCCCACCTGAACCCCCGCCGAGCCCCCCTCGGATTCTTGCCCGGATGAGTTTGTAGCAATACATTGGTACGAAACTTGGTGCAATGAAGGTGGGCCACCGTTGATCGTCGCGCTGCTGCTGTTCCTGCTCGTCCCGGCGTTGATCATCGCGCTGGGGGCGCGGTTGACGACGGTCAACCCGCGCCGCCGACCGGCCGCGGCAGGCCGGTTCGCCGCCCGCGTCGGCGTCGAGCTGACCCCGGAACTGGCCGCCGACGTCACCCGCCGGCTGGTCCGGCGGGACCGGTTCGACGTCGCCGGGCGCGTCGTGGGGGTGCTGGCGATCGTGCTCGCCGGCGGCGCGGGCCCGACCGGTGTCCTGTTCGGCCTGTTCGTCTGGCTGGGCGGTGGGCGCGCGATGGCGCACCTCACCGAGGCGCGCCGGGCGTCCCGCGACCGCACCCGGGTCGCCCACCTGATCCAGCCGCGGTTGACCGACTACGTCCGGCCGGCCGCGCTCGCCTGCGTCCGGGCCGCCGTGCTGATTCCGCTCGTCCTGACCGGGCTCTGGCCGCTGGCCCGGCACACGCACGCGCTCGCCGGTGCCCGCTGGTTCCCGATCCGCGACCGGCTCGTGGTCGTCACCGCCGCGGTGGTGCTGGCCGCCTGGCTGATGGCCGAGGTCACCGCCTGGCTGGTGCTGCGGCAGCGCCGGGTCGCCGGCAGCCCGGCCGAGCTCGCCCTCGACGACGCGTTCCGGGCCAGCACCCTGCACGACCTCGCCGTGCTGCCGATGGGCCTGGGCGTCTACGGTTCGCTCGCCGTAGGCACCGAGATCGAGCACGTGCTGCCGGCCGGCTGGCCCGGCTGGCTCGGCGGCCCGCAGCCGACCGTGGCCGCGCTCGGCCTGGTGCTGGCGGCCATCGTGATCGAAGCGGTCCGGGCGCCGGCCTGGCGGCGCCGGCTGTACCCGGCCCCGGCGACCGTCCCGGTGGGCGGCACCGGCGCGGGCGGCACCGGCGCGGGCGACCCTGGCGCGGCAGGCACCGGTCCAGGCGGGCGAGCGGGGCCGGTCGGCGGCGGTGGGCCCACCGGCCCGGAGGGCAAGCCGTGATCACGGTCGACCCGGCGTCGCCGGTCCCGCCGTACGAGCAGATCCGGGCCCAGGTGGCCGAGCAGGCGCGGGACGGACGGCTGCCGCCCGGCACCCGGCTGCCTACGGTGCGCCGGCTGGCCACCGACCTGGGGTTGGCGGTGAACACGGTCGCCCGTGCCTACCGGGAGCTGGAGCGGGACGGCGTCGTGCTCACCCGCGGCCGCAACGGCACCTTCGTGACCACCGCCACCGACCCGGCCACCCGGGCCGCCGAGGAGGCCGCGGTCGCCTACGTCCGCCGCATCCGCCGCCTCGGCGTCTCCCCCGACCTGGCCGTCCGGCTGATCCGGGACGCCCTCGGCACCCCCGGCACGCCGGGCGCTCCCGGCGCCACCTAGGGCGTGCCCACAGGGACACCCCAGCCACCCGGGCAGCTCGTCGCCGGTCCAGCGGCGCCACCCCGGCGAGTGCTCGGCCCGCGCTAAGGGTCAGCGTCCAGGCCCTGTTCGATCGCGTAGCGGGTCAGTTCGACACGGTTGTGCAGCTGCAGCTTGCTCAGCGTGTTCTGGACGTGGTTCTGGACGGTGCGGTGGGAGAGCACGAGCCGGTCCGCGATCTGCCGGGCGGACAGGCCCTTGGCGACCAGGCGGAGAATTTCGATCTCCCGCTCGGTCAGCCGCGGGCCGGTGCCGTCCGGACCGGCCGCGATCCGCCGGAACTCACCGAGCACCAGCCCGGCCAGGCCGGGCGAGAACACCGCGTCGCCGCGGGCGGCCCGGCGGACCGCGGCCACCAGCTCGTCCCGGCTCGCGGACTTGACCAGGTAGCCGGTGGCCCCGGCCTTCACCGCCTGCAGCACATCGGCGTCCTCGCCGCTGGCCGACAGCACCAGCACCCGGGCGGCCGGGTCGGCGGCCAGGATCGCCCGCGTCGCGTCCACGCCCGACCGGCCCGGCAGCTGCAGATCCATCAGCACCACCTCGGGCCGGGCCGCCGCGGCGATCCGGACCGCGGCCGCGCCGTCCCCGGCGGTGGCCACCACGGCGAAGCCGGCCTCGGTCAGATCCCGGGCCACACCCTCGCGCCAGATCGGATGGTCGTCCACCACCATCACCCGGATCGTCGACGCCCCGGCCCCGGTCACCGGGTGGCCGCCCGCGGGATCCGCAGCTCCACCTCGGTGCCCTCACCCGGCGCCGAATGCACACCGACCGTGCCGCCCAGATCGCGCACCCGGCCGCGCATCGACAGCGCCACGCCGAGCCGGCCCTCGGCGGCGGCGCGGTCCAGCCGGCCGGGCGGGATGCCGGGGCCGTCGTCGCGCACGCTGACCACCACCTCGTCGCCGAGATCCTCGACCAGCACCCAGGCGCGGGCGCTCGCGCCGGCGTGCCGCACCACATTGTCCAGCGCGGCGCGGACCGCGGCGGCCAGCTCGCGGGCGGCGTGCGGGGCCAGCGGCACCGGGCTCGCCGGTGTGGACAGCGTGACATGGGACGACCGCTCAGCGGCGAGCAAGCCGCACAGATCCACCGGCCCGTCGCCCGCCGGCCCATCCCCGGCCGGGTCGGCGCCGGCCTCCGCGGGGGTGGGCGCCGCGACCAGCCCGCGGAGCGCGACCTCCTGCTCGCCGGCCAGCCGGGCCAGCTCGGCCACCTCGCCGCCCAGCTCCGCGCCACGCCGCTGCACCAGCGTGAGCACCTGCAGCACGCCATCGTGGATGCCGCGAGCCAGCCGCTCCCGCTCCCGGGTCGCCGCCTCCAACCGGGCCGCCGCGGACAGCTGCCGCTCCGCCCGCACCACCAGCCGCACCACGTACCCGCTCACCGTGCCGGCCAGGAACAGCAGCACCACGCTGCCGGCGGTGCTGACGGTGATCCCCTGCCGGGTGGCGATCGTGCTGCTGCCGAGCAGCCCGGCCGCCGCCGCCCCGGCCCATGGCCCGCCGCGCACCGCGGCACCGAGCACCGGCGCGGCGCCCCAGGAGGTCGTCAGCGTGACCGACCCGCCGTGCGACTGCTGGTACGTCTGGACCCAGAGCGACGACAGCGTCAGCGCCGCCGCCACGGCCAGGTCACCGGCCAGCAGCGGCCAGCAGCGGCCCCAGGCGAACCGGCTGGCCAGCGTCATCAGCCCGGTCCAGCCGGCCATCAGGGCCAGCACGACCAGCCCGCCGGACGGATGCGCGTAGGTGTGGTAGGTCCCCAGGATCAGCGCGCCCGCGTATGCCAACGCGGCCAACCGAAACACCACGACCGCCCGCCACAACGGCGTATCCCCACCCGACCGCACCCCCGGCACGGCTCACCCCCCGGCCGCCGCACACCAGCCGGCGACGGCACCCAGCCTGCCAACGCGTCCTCGGCCAGGCGCCGCACGTCCGCGCCGCCAGGGCCAGGCCGGCGTATCCCCACCCGACCACGGGGCCGGCTGGCGGCTGGTCCCGGGCAGGGGTCGCGGCCTCAGTGCTCGGTGGACTTGCCGAGCAGGCGCAGCGCCCGCTCCATCTGTGCGCGGGGCAGGACGCGGTCGATGTCAACCTGGCGGAGCCGGGAGCGTAGGTCGTCGCGGCCGGAGCCACGGGCCAGCCGGGTCGCGAAGAACGCCAGCCGCCAGGACCGGTTCGGCA
>JBBWZH010000335.1:0-5976 GCA_039648995.1 Mycobacteriales bacterium | reverse complement strand
GCCTTGCTCGTGCTACCGTCGCCACCGTCGTTCGACGTTCCGACGAAGTGTGCAGACGCCCGCGGGACTGAACGCGGGCCGCCCGCCCGGCGTGGGTAGGTCCGCAAACGACCCGGCGGCCCGTACGGTGCGGGTCATCGGCCCAGTTCCCCGAGGGAAAGAGACACAGCAGTGGCACAGGGCAGCGTGAAGTGGTTCAACGCGGACAAGGGTTTCGGCTTCATCGCCATCGACGGTGGCGGCGCTGACGTCTTTGTTCACTACTCCGCGATCCAGACCAGCGGCTACCGCAGCCTGGACGAGGGCCAGCGGGTCGAGTTCGAGATCACCCAGGGCCAGAAGGGCCCGCAGGCGGAGAACGTGCGCCCGGTCTGATCACGGCGGTAGAGCCACGCCAACGGCCGGTGGACCTCATCCAGGGGGATGAGAACCACCGGCCGTTGGCATATCTGGTGACCTCACGTTCCCGGCCGGCGCGGGCCTAGCCGGCCGTCCGGGTGCGCCTGCTGGTGTCTGTGCCGCGGTCCCGGGCGGTCCGGCCGCCCCGCCGCCGGGCCGGTACCGTCGTACGCCGTGCCCGACCCCGCTTCCGGCCCCGGCCAGACGTCCCAGCAGGACCGCCTCCGTCAGGCGTCCCGGCAGGACGGGCCGCGGCAGGCCCGGTTCCTGACCGTTGCCAGCCTGCGTTGGATGATTCGGCACCGGGCCTGGACGCCCTGGTACCTGGTCCGGTATTGGCGGTTCTTCCGGTTCAAGCTGCGGAACCCGCATGTGATCACCGAGGGTTTCGTGTTCCTCGGCAAGAACGTCGAGCTGTATGCGCGGCGCGGTTACGGCCGGCTGGTGCTCGGCCGCTGGGTCCACGTCGGGCAGGGCAACGCGATCCGCTGCCACGAGGGCACCCTGCGGATCGGCGACAAGTGCGTGTTCGGCAAGGACAACACCGTCAACTGCTACCTGGACGTGGAATTCGGCGCGACCACGATCGTGGCCGACTGGGTCTACGTCTGCGACTTCGACCACGTGTTCAGCGATATCACCGTGCCGATCAAAGACCAGGGCATCGTGAAGACGCCGGTCCGGATCGGCCCCGACGTCTGGGTCGGCACCAAGGTCACCGTGCTGCGCGGGGTCACCGTCGGCCGCGGCAGCGTGCTGGCCGCGCATGCAGTGGTCAACGCCGACATCCCCCCGTACAGCGTGGCGGTGGGCGTCCCGGCCCGGGTGGTCCGCGACCGGGTCGCCGACTACCACGCCGACGCCGCCCGCCGCGCCGCGCTCGCCGATATCGCCCGCAAGACCCGCGAAGCGGCGGCGTCCCAGCCCGCAGAGTCAGGAGTTCCGCCCGCGGGTGAGCACCCCGGGCGTGGGTGAGCGGCCGCGCGACTGCTCGGCGGGGCGACCGCTCTCGCGGCGGGGTTAGGGTGCGGCATGGCAACGGCGCAGGCCACCTGGACGACGGTGGACGGGCACGGAGGCGACGTCGCGCTCGGCGCCCTGCTCGGGTTCGGCGTGGCGGAGATGTTCACGCTGTCGGGTGGGCACGTGTTCCCGCTGTATGACGCGGCGGTGCGGGCCGGCGTGCGGATCGTGGACGTCCGGCACGAGCCGACCGCGGTGTTCGCGGCCGAGGGGATGGCGAAGCTGACGCGGCGGCCGGGGCTGGCCGTGGTCACCGCCGGGCCGGGCGTGACGAACGCGGTCAGCGGGGTCACCACCGCGTACTTCACCGGCTCGCCGGTCGTGCTGCTCGGCGGCCGGGCGCCGACGGTGAACTGGGGCCGCGGTGGGCTGCAGGAGCTCGACCACGTGCCGATCCTCGCCCCGGTCACCAAGTACGCGGCGACCGCGGGCAGCACCGGGGTGATCGGCGCGGAGGTCCGGGCGGCCGTGCTGGCGGCGCTCACCCCGCACCGCGGCCCCGCGTTCGTGGACATCCCGATGGACGTGATCTTCTCGCCGGCCAGCGCCGAGCTGCCGCCGGCCGAGCGGCCGCGCGGCCCCGAGCCGGACCCGGACGAGGTGCTCGCCGCGGCCCGGCTGCTCGCGGCGGCGGAGCGGCCGGCGATCATCGCCGGCACCGACGTCTACTGGGAGCACGCCTGGGACGCGCTGCGGCAGGCGGCCGAGGCGCTGCGGGTGCCGGTGTTCGCCAACGGGCTGGGCCGCGGCTGCCTGCCTGCCGACCACGAGCTGGCGTTCGCCCGCACCCGCGGGCTGCTGCGCCGGGAGGCCGACGTGGTGCTGGTGGTCGGCACGCCGCTGGACTTCCGGCTCGGCTTCGGCGACTTCGGCGCGGCGACGGTGCTGCACGCGGTCGACCACCCGAGCCGGCGGGCCACCCACGCGCAGGTCGCGGCGGCGCCGGCCGGCGACCTGGGCGCGATCCTGACCGGGCTCGCCAACCACTCCGGAGACGGGAAGGATCATGAGCCCTGGCTGGCCCGGCTGCGCGCCGCCGAGGGCGCTGCCCGCGAGGCCGAGCAGGCGCAGCTGGACGCGGACACCGACCCGATCAGGCCGGCCCGGGTCTACGGCGAGCTGCGCCGCCGGCTGGCCCGGGACGCGGTGGTGATCGGCGACGGCGGCGACTTCGTCTCCTACGCCGGCAAGTACCTCGACTCCTACCAGCCGGGCTGCTGGCTGGACCCCGGCCCGTACGGCTGCCTCGGCACCGGGCTGGGCTACGCGATCGCGGCCCGGGTGGCCCGGCCGTCCAGCCAGGTGGTGCTGATGCTCGGCGACGGCGCCGCGGGCATGTCGCTGATGGACGTGGACACGCTGGTGCGGCACCAGCTCCCGGTGGTGATCGTGGTCGGCAACAACGGCGGCTGGGGGCTGGAGAAGCACCCGATGCGCGCGATCTACGGCTATGACGTGGCCGCCGACCTGCGCGCCGACACCCGCTACGACGAGGTCGCCGCGGCGCTGGGCGGGGCCGGCGAGACGGTCCGGCGCGCCGCCGACCTGGGCCCGGCGCTGGACCGCGCGTTCGCCGCCGGCGTGCCGTACCTGCTGAACGTGCGTACCGACCCGGCCGACGCCTACCCACGCTCGTCGGTACTCGCCTAGCGGCCGGCGGCGGCTGCCATGACTCCACGCCGCCTTCGGCTCGGTCAACCGACAGCGCGGCCGGCACGCGGGTCGGCCACCCGGCGTTGACAGGCCGCTCGCGCGGTAGTCATAGTTATGACCATGACTACCATATTGCCGTTGGCTGAGGTGAAGGCGCACCTGTCCGAGTTGGTGGGTCGCGTCGATACTCAGCATGAGCGCGTAACGGTGACGATCTATGGTCGACCGGCGGCGGTGCTGGTCTCGATCGACGATCTTGAGGCGTTGGAAGAGACGATCGCCGTGCTCAGCGACGCGGCCACCATGCGCCGCCTGGCCGAGGCCGAGGCGGAGTTGGCGCGGGGTGAGGTTGTCGACGCGGACGGGTTGGCGGCGGCGATGGCTGCCCGGCGTGGCAAGCCTGCGTGAGTTCCGGCGAAGACGAGGACCGCTACCAGCTTCGTACGACCCCGACGGTGCGCCGGTCACTGACCGGGCGGCTGCCGGAAGCGGTCGCTGCGGCAGCCTACGAGTTCATGATCGGACCATTGCTCGATAACCCGTACCAGATCGGAAAACGCCTCACCGCACCGCTGGCGGGCAAGTTCAGCGCTCTACGCGGCACGTACCGGATCCTCTACGAGATCGACGATGGAACCAGGACGGTCACCGTTGTCGATGTCGATCACCGGGGTGACGTCTACCGCCGGCGCTGAGTCGGCCCGTCGCGCCGGGATGCCAGCCGATGCCGCGGATGCAGGGCGGAGCGAGCTGGCCGTGGAAGACCTCGGGGTCGCGGGTCAGCCGCGGCGGTGCTTCCGGCCGCGCCGGACCCGGTCATCTAGGCTTCGCGGTCGTTCTTATCGTCGCTGAGCCGGGCGACTACGGCGGCGCGTAGTGTCATCGATCTTCCTGGTACCAACACAGAGGTTTGCGTATGCGCGTGCTGATGCTGTCCTGGGAGTACCCGCCGGCGCTGGTCGGCGGCCTCGGCCGGCACGTGCACGCGCTGGCCGAGGGGATGGCCCGGGCCGGCCACGAGGTCACGGTGCTGACCCGGCACGCCGACGGCGCCGCCGCGGACGAGATGGTCGGCGGGGTGCGGGTGGTCCGGGTCGCCGACGACCCGCCGCTGTTCCCGTTCGAGACCGAGCTGCTGGCCTGGGCGATGGCGTTCAACCACGCGCTGACCCGGGCCGGCCTGGACGTCGTCGCCGGTGACCCGCCGGACGTCGTGCACGCGCACGACTGGCTGGTCGCGCACGCCGCCGCCACGCTCAAGCACCACCTGGGCGGCCCGCTGGTGGCCACCGTGCACGCCACCGAGGCCGGCCGGCACCAGGGCTGGCTGCCCGGGCCGATGAACAAGGCGATCCACTCGGTGGAGTGGTGGCTTACCTACGAGGCGCGCCGGGTGGTGACCTGCTCCGAGTACATGCGCTGGGAGGTCGCCCGGCTGTTCGAGCTGCCACCGGACAAGATGGACGTGGTACCGAACGGCATCCGGGTGGACCGCTGGCGGCTCGCGCCGGCCCGTGTCGCCGCGGCCCGGGCCAGGTACGGCGGGACCGGGCCGCTGCTCGTCTTCTCCGGCCGGCTGGTGTACGAGAAGGGCCTGCACGACCTGCTCCGGGCGATGCCCCGGCTGCGCCGCCGGCACCCCGGCATCCGGTTGGTGGTCGCCGGCGCCGGCCCGCATGACGAGGCGCTGCGGCAGCAGGCGCGTCAGCTGCGGCTGGGCCGGTCGGTGCTGTTCGCCGGGTTCGTCGGGGACGAGCAGCTCGCCGCGCTGGCCGGCGCCGCCGACTGCGCGGTGGTGCCGTCGATCTACGAGCCGTTCGGGCTGGTCGCGCTGGAGGCCGCGGCCGCCGGCACCCCGCTGGTGGCGGCCGATGTGGGCGGGCTGCGCGAGCTGGTCGAGCACGGCCGGACCGGGCTGCGGTTCAGCTCCGGCGACGTGGCCGGGTTGGCCGACGCGGTGACCGCGCTGCTGTCCGACCAGGTGCTGGCCCGCCGGATGGCGCGGGCGGCCCGGACCATGGTGGCCGCCGACCACTCCTGGGACCGGGTGGCCGCGCGCACCGTCGACGTCTACGAGCGGGCCGCCCGGGAGGAGCGCGCGCTGCAGGCCGGCCTGGCCGGTCGGGTGCTGCCGCGGCTCGTCGTCCGCGACGGCAACCTGCTGACCGGCGCGACGTCGTAGCCCGGCGCCGCGTCCACTCCGCCGCCCGCCATCCGCTGGAACGCTTCGGTCTCGTCGGCCGCGGTAGATGGCGACCGTGTCAGGCCGGGCGCTGCCCGCGGCCCGCGTTGAGGGCATTGGCCGGTACGTGGCTGAGCCACAGGCGTTCGGACGCGCTGACCGGGCCGCCGACCTCGACCCGGTCGCGGCCGCCGGCCTTCGCCCGGTACAGCGCCGCGTCCGCCGACGCGAGCAGGTCGTCGACCACGTAGCCGACGTCGGCGGTGCTGGCCACCCCGACGGAAACCGTGACCTGGGCGACCCGGGCGGCGTCCGGCCGGGCCGGCCGGCCCGGGCCGGTGATCGCCACCTGCCGGCCGGCCACCTGCGCCCGGACCCGTTCGGCGACCGTGGCCGCCTCGACCACGCCGGTGTCCGGCAGCAGCACGCCGAACTCCTCGCCGCCGAGCCGGCCGACCAGGTCGCCCGGCCGGACCCCGCGGCGCAGCGTGCCCGCCACCTCGGCCAGCACCTCGTCACCGATCAGGTGCCCCCAGGTGTCGTTCACGCTCTTGAAGTAGTCCACGTCCAGCAGCAGCAGCGCGCACGGGGCCTCGTCGTGCGCGGCCCGGCCGATCGAGCGGCGGGCCAGGCCGAGCCAGTGCACCGCGGTGGCCAGCCCGGTCTTGCCGTCGGTCTGCGCCGCCTCGCGCAGCTCCTCGTGGATCAGCGCCCGCTGC
>JBBWZH010000219.1:0-3533 GCA_039648995.1 Mycobacteriales bacterium | reverse complement strand
CCACCTGCCCGGCATGGTGGCCAGCCTGACCCCGCTGCCGGTGATCGGCGTGCCGGTGCCGCTGTCGCATTTGGACGGTCTGGACTCGTTGCTGTCGATCGTGCAGATGCCGGCCGGCATCCCGGTGGCGACGGTATCGGTGGCCGGTGCCCGGAACGCCGGCCTGCTCGCGGTGCGCATCCTGGCCGCCGCGGACCCCGCCCTGCAGGCGCGGGTGACTGCCTTCCAAGCCGCCCTGGCCGACCTCGCCCGCGCCAAGGATGCCGCCCTGCAGGCCCGCCTCGCCTAGCCGGTTCCGTCGGAGTTTCTGTGGCTCCGACGACCGAAACTCCGACAGAACCGGCCCGGCTCAGACAGCTGGGCCGTGGGCCGGCCACTCGATCGCCGGGCAGTGGTCCATGACCACGTCCAGGCCGGCGGCGCTGGCCCGGTCGGCGGCGGCCTCGTCGATCACGTCCAGCTGCAGCCAGACGGCCTTGGCGCCGGCCGCGATCGCCTCGTCCACGTGCCCGCCGACGAACTCGGAGCGGCGGAACATGTCGACCACGTCGACCGGGAACGGGATCTCCGCGACCGACCGGTAGCCCCGCTCGCCGTGCACCGCGACCCCCTCCGGGTTCACCGGCACCACCCGCTTGCCGTGCCCCTGCAGGAACCGCGCCACCCCGTACGCGGGGCGGCGCGGGTTGTCGGTCAGCCCGACAACCGCCCAGACCTCGTGCCGCAGCACCCGCTCGATCGTCTCCGCATCACCGCGTGTCACGGGTCCCATCTCAGCACCTGTGGCGCGGCCCGGCCACGCGAGCCGGGGTGCGCGGGCCAGCGCGCCGGCTTAGGCGAGCCGGCCGAACGCGGCCCGGGCCCGGTGCAGGTCGCGCAACCGCCGCTCGTAGCTGACCCCGAGCCCGACCAGCAGCGCGCCGGCGACCGCCAGCGGCACCCACCGCGGCAGGGCGGTGGTCAGCCGCAGCACCTCCGGGCCGAGTTCGCGCAGCGCCAGCAGCGTGACCGTGGTGCCGCCGAGCGCCACCGGCGCCTGCAGTCGGCGCCAGGCGCCGGCGAGCAGCACGCCGAGCGCGGCCAGCCCGAGCAGCAGCGGCCGGCGCCAGCCGGGGTCCGACCACGCCACCACCAGGGACGGTGCGAGCGCCGCGGTCAGGCCCGGGCCGTAGGCCAGCCAGGAAGACTCGGCCCGGCCGGCCCACCGGCGCAGCAGACCGAAGGCGAGCGCCGCCGCGGCTGGCGCGAGCGTGTACGCCTCAGCCACCCGTACGCCGGCTGTGTCGAGCGCGATCCAGCCGGCCAGCAGCGTCGACGTCGCCGCCGCGGCGGCCAGCCATCGGCGGTCCGGCCGCAGGGCGGCGGCGCCCAGGGCCGCGCCCAGCACGCCGAACGCCAGGCTGGCGGTCACCCCGCTGGTCGCCGCCAGCACCAGCCCGGCGCCGGCCAGCGGCACCGCGGCCACCTCCAGGGTCAGCGACTCGGCGACCCGGCGGCGGGCCAGCAGCGCGGCCACCGCGATCGTGGCCACCGCGACACCGAGCGGGCCGAATGCCGTCCAGCGCACCGCCGCGCCCGCGGCCAGGCAGACCGCGGCCGCCTCGCCCGCCGCCCCGGCCGCCGCGACAGCCGTCGCCGCCACCCGCGTCCCGACCCGCCGGCTGTCCCTCCGGGTGGCGTCGGCCGCCGCGCCGGGCGCCGTCGCGCGCCTGCCGGCGGCGGCACCGGGGTGTGCCGTCCCTCCGGCGGGCGCCGCCGCGTCCGCGGCCGCGGCGCCGGGGTGGGCGGCCGCGCCGGGCGCCGTCGCGCCCCTGCCGGCGGCGGCACCGGGGTGTGCCGTCTGGCCGGCGGGCGCCGCCGCGTCCCCGGCGGCCGCGGCGCCGGGGTGGGCGGCCGCGCCGGCAGGGCGGGGCGTCGCGTGGGGGGCGCCGCCGGACCGCCGCGGGACCGGCCATGCCCGGCCGGCGCTGGCCGCGGCGGTGGTGCCGGCGGCCGTGATCAGGCCGAGCACCGCCAGGGTGGCCGGCCGGGAGGCCAGCGACCAGGCGAGCGCGACCGTGCCGAGCGCCGAGCCGGCCAGCGCGAGCAGCAGGGCCAGCGCGCGGTCGCGGACCGCGACACCGGCGGCGGCCAGCGCGGTGCCGGCGGCGGCCAGGACCGCGAGCGCGGCGGGGTAGGGCAGGTTCAGCGCCACCGGCGTGAGCAGGGTGGTCACCGCCGCGCCGGCCACCGCGACCGGCACGGCGAGCCGCCTCCCGGGCCGGCTCCGGGCCCACCCCAGCGTGCCGAGCACCAGCCCGAGGGTGACCAGCGCGGCGGCGGGCATGGCCGCAGCTGGTGGCAGCCAGCTCACGGGCTGCGCCGAGACCAGGCTGCGGGCTCGTCCGCTACCCCCGGTCCAGGCGGCACTCGCCCAGCTCAGCGGCGCGATCGCGACGATCACGGCTCCGGCGGCGGGCAGCACGGCGGCGACGGCGAGCACGATCCCGCCCGCCGCCGCCGGCCCGCGCCGCCACCGGGCCGGCAGGGTGAGCGCCGCCGCCATCGTCACGGCGCCGACCGCGGCCGGTGCGGTGGCGGCCCACGACCCGAGCGGGCCCAGCATCGGGGCGATCGCGCCGGTGGCCGCGGTCAGGCAGCCAGCGGCGGCCGGGACCGTCCGGGCCCGGCCCGCTGGGTACGTCGCGGCGAACCCGATGGCGATCGCCGCGGCCAGCGCGAGCAACGCCGCCTCCCGGGCCGGCGCCTCGCCCTCGATCAACGCGTACCCGAGCCCGTTGATCGCCTCGTCCAGCACCGCGATCAGCCAGGCGCCGGCACCCAGCACGACCGCGACGCGCGAGACCAGCCGGCCCTGCCCGGCGGGCCGCCGCCGGCCGAACGCCGCGATCAGCGCGTCCAGGGTGGCGGTGCCGAGCAGAGCGAGCATCACGCCGTCCTCGGTAGGCGCGTTGGCCGCCGCGACGGCCAGCGGCAACGGGAGCTGCGCCAGCAGCAGCGCGGCCGGCCGGGGCCCCCGCAGCGGGACCAGCGCCGGGTAGCCGGCGCAGCCGGCGGCCAGCACCGCTGCCAGGGCCGCCGTGTACGCCCGGCCGTCGACGGCGTGCAGGCCGGCGAGGCCGGTGCGCCAGGCGGCGTAGCCGTCGAGCACGGCGAGCACCAGCGCGACCGACCACATCGCCTCCGCGCTCGCCCGCAGCCCGCGGCGGACCAGCGGCACGGGCGCGGCGAGCGCGGCCGCGGTGAGGGCGACCAGGATGCCGGTCTTGCCGCCGATCCCGACCCGGCCCCAGGCGACGACGGTGAACGCGACCGCGGCCACCGCGAGCAGCAACGCGCCGAGGCCGAGCAGCAGGTTCTGCACGGACACCGGCGCCGCCTCCGGGCCCGGAGCCCGCCCCGGTACCGGCCGGCGCGGCCGGCCCGGGGGACCGGCCGGCGGTGCCGGGGGACCGGCCGGCGGTGCCGGGGGACCGGCCGGCGGTGCCGGGGGACCGGCCGGCGGTGCCGGGGGACCGGCCGGCGGTGCCGGG
>JBBWZH010000210.1:0-9707 GCA_039648995.1 Mycobacteriales bacterium | reverse complement strand
CGGCCAGTCGCTGGTGATGTCGGCCGGTTTCGACATCCACGAGATGATGTGGCGCGCGGTGGACTACCTCGCCCGCACCTGGACCGGCGTGCCGACCACGCAGAACACCGCGGTGGACGGGCTGCCGCTGTGGGTCGTCACCAAGGAGAACCTGCCGTCCGGCAGCGGCTACCTGTCCTATGTGGAGGGATACCAGGCGCAGTACAAGAAGCTGTGGGGCGTGAGCTGACCACGCCGGCCGCCGCCGACGTGCTGCTGGACGCGCACGAGGTCAGCAAGACGTTCGGCGAGCAGCGGGCGCTGGACCGGGTGTCGCTGCGGATCCGGCGCGGCGAGGTGCACGCGCTGGTGGGGGAGAACGGCTCGGGCAAGTCGACGCTCATCAGGATCCTGGCCGGCTACTACCTTCCCGACCACGGCTGCCGGATCATGCTGGCCGGCGGTGAGCTGCCGGCCGGTTCGCCAGCCGGGTCGCACCGGCTCGGCCTGCGGTTCGTGCACCAGAACCTCGGGCTGGTCGCGCAGTTCGACGCGGCCGACAACATCGGCCTGGTCGCCGGCTACCCGACCAGCCGGTCCCGCATCCAGGTGCGCGCGCAGCGGCAGCGCGCGGCGGAGCTGCTCGATCGCATCGGGGTACGGCTCGACCTGACCGCGCCGGTGGCCGACCTGCGGCCGGTGGAGCGCAGCGCGGTCGCGATCGCCCGGGCGCTGGACGACCGGCGCGGCGAGATCCGGCTGCTGGTGCTGGACGAGCCCACCGCGGCGTTGCCGCCGACCGAGGTCGAGGCGCTGTTCCGGGTGGTGCGGGAGGTCGCCGCCGGCGGGGTCGGCGTGCTGTACGTCTCGCACCGGCTGGACGAGGTGCTCGCCCTCGCCGACGTTGTCTCGGTGCTGCGCGACGGCCGGTACCAGGGCACGTTCCCGGCCGAAGGGCTCAGCCGCGACCAGATCGTCCGGCACATCCTCGGCACTGCCCCGCTGATAGGGCCGACCCCCCGTCAGGACAGCGGCACTGCCGCCGACGTCGCCGGCCCGGCCCGGTCGGGCGGTGCCGGCTGGTCGGATGGTGCGGGCGCTGCGACCCGCGCTGCGGGGCCGGCCGGGTTGGCCGGGTTGGCCGGATGGGGCGGTGCCCGTGGGGCAGGTGGCGCCGCGGGTCCAGGCAGCTCTGCCGGTTCAGGTGGCGCCGGCGGCGCTGGCGGCCCGGCCGGGTCGGGTGGTGGCGGGCCGGCCGGGGAGGACGTCGTGGCCGGTGCGGGTGGGCCGGTGTTGCGGGTGCGCGGGCTGGTCGCGCGGTACCTGGCCGGGGTGGACGTGACGGTCGGTCGGGGCGAGATCGTCGGCGTGGCGGGGCTGGACGGCTCGGGGCGGGACGAACTGGCCGGCGCGCTCGGCGGTGCGGTGCCGGCCCGCGGCACGGTGATCGACGCGGGCGGGCACGCGTTGGGCCGGCTCACCCCGCGGGCGGCCCGCGCCCACGGCATCGCGCTGGTGCTGGCGAACTGGCACCCGGCCAGCGCGGTGCGCGAGTTCGACGTACGCGAGAACGTCTCACTGGCGAGCCTGCGCCGGTTCGCGCCGGCCGGCGTGGTGCGCCGTGGCCGGGAGCGGCAGGCCGCGCTGGACTGGCTGGCCGAGGTCGACGTCCGCCCCCGGGACCCGGCGAAGCGGTACGGGCTGCTGTCCGGCGGCAACCAGCAGAAGGTGATCGTCGCGCGGTGGCTGGCTACCCGGCCGCGGGTGATGGTGCTCGACGACCCGACCAGCGGTGTGGACGTCGGCGCCCGGGCGCAGGTCTACCAACTGCTGCGGGCCCAAGCGGCCGCCGGCGTCGGCATCCTGCTCTGCTCGTCCGACACCGAGGACCTGGTCGCGATCTGCGACCGGGTGCTCTGCCTGGTCGGCGGCCGGGTCGCCGCCGAGCTGACCGGGGCCGGCATCACCGAGCCGGCTGTGCTCGCCGCGATCTCCGCCCGGGTCGGTGGCGCAGCGGCGGGCGCACCGGCCGGCGCGGCGGCCGGGGCGGCGAGCGGCGCGGCGGCCAGTACGGCGGCCGGCGCGGCGGCCGGGGCGGCGAGCGGCGCGGCAGCCAGTACGGCGGCCGGCGCGGCGGCCGGGGCGGCGAGCGGCGCGGCAGCCAGCACGGCGGCCGGCGCCGCCGACCGTCCGACGGGAGCGGCATGATCACCGCCGGACCGGAGCAGACCGCCGCCGCGCCCGGCGGCGGGCGCCGCGAGCCGCGTCGCTGGCGGCCGGTCCGGGCCGCGCTGGCGCCACGCAACATCGCCGCGATCTACGTCTGGCTGGTGCTGATCGCGGTCTTCGCGGCGTGGAAGCCGGACCTGTTCCCGACCGGCATCACCGCCCGGCGGGTGCTGAACGAGTACGCGATCACCGGCATCGCCGCGCTGAGCGTGGTGCTGCCGCTCGCCGCGGGCGTGTTCGACCTGTCGGTCGGCTCGACCATCGGCCTGTCCGGCATCCTCAGCGGCTGGCTGCTCGGGCACACCGACCTGCCGCCGGCCGCGGTCATCGTCCTCGCGCTCGCCTCCGGCCTGCTGGTCGGCGCGCTGAACAGCCTGGTCGTGGTCGCGATGCGGATCGACTCGTTCATCGGCACGCTGGCCACCGGGGCGATCATCGCGGCGGTCACGCTGGGCGTCTCCGGCGACCAGATCCTGACCGAGCGGACCAGCGGCGCGTTCGCCCGGTTCGCGATCGAGAACACCCACGGCATCCAGTTGCCCGTGCTGTACCTGCTGGTGCTGATGGTGGTGATCGGCTTCCTGCTCGAACAGACCGTCTTCGGCCGCTACACCTACGCGACCGGCTACAACCCGGACGTGACCAAGCTGGTCGGGGTGCGGGTGGGCCGCATCCGCACGCTCACCCTGCTCAGCTCCGGGGTGATCGCGTCGTTGGCCGGGGTGGCGCTGACCGCCCGGATCGAGTCGGCCGACCCGAGCAACGGGCCGAGCTACCTGATCCCCGCGTTCTCCGCGGCCTTCCTCGGCGCGACCCAGTTCCGGCACGGCCGGTTCAACCCGTGGGGCACAGTGGTGGCGGTACTCATGCTCGGCACCGGCAGCATCGGCCTGCTGCTGGCCGGCGCGCCGCAGTGGGCGCCCCAGGTGTTCCAGGGCGCCGTGCTGATCGTGGCGGTCGGCCTGACCGTCCTGCAGGGCCGGCGGAGGAGGGACGCATGACTGTGCCAGCCCACCGGCTCTCCCTGGCGCCCTGTGCGGCGCCCGCGATGCCCACGCCCGCGATGCCCACGCCCGCGATGCCCACGCCTGCGATGCTCACTCGGGGGGCCGCCTCGTGACTGTCCACTTTGCCGTGTTGGCGCGGGGGCTGGCGTTTCCGGAGGGTCCGCGCTGGCACGACGGGGCGCTGTGGTTCTCCGACATGTACGCCGGCGAGGTGCTGCGGCTGGTGCCCGGCGCGGCGGCCGACCGGGTGGCGGCCGTGCCGGAATGTCCGTCCGGGTTGGGGTTCCTGCCCGACGGGCGGCTGCTGGTGGTCTCCATGCACGACCGCCGGGTGCTGCGGCTCGACCCGGACGGGCTGCGGGTGCACGCCGAGCTGAGCGGGCTGGCCAGCTGGCACACCAATGACATGCTGGTCGACCCGGCCGGCCGCGCCTACGTGGGCAACTTCGGTGACGCGTCCGCCCCGCCGGACCCGGTCACCCCGGCGAACCTGGCCCTGATCCAGCCGGACGGCAGGGTCGGCCTCGCCGCCGCCGGCATGCACCTGGCCAACGGCATGGCGCTGCTCGACGGCGGCCGCACGCTGGTGGTGGCCGAGACCCGGGCGCTGCCGCCGCGGCTGACCGCGTTCGACGTGGCCGCCGACGGCAGCCTTTCCGGCCGCCGGGTGCTGATCGAGTTCGGCGCCGAGCTGCCCGACGGCATCTGCGCCGGCCCCGACGACCACCTCTGGGTGGCGTCCCCGTTCACCGGCGAGATCCTCCGGGTCATCCCGGACGGCGCGATCGAGCAGCGGCTGGCCGTTCCGCAGCCGCCGTACGCGTGCGTGCTCGGCGGCGCCGACGGGCGGACCCTGTTCGTCTGCACGTCCGACACCTGGCGCCCGGACGAGGCGCTGGCTGCCCGGTCCGGACAGATCCTGGCCCTGCCGGTGGACGGCGCGTGATCGCCGGCCCCACCGCGGCGGAGGCCCGGCGGTACCGGGCCGACGGGTGGTGGCTGGCCGAGCCGCTGGGCGAGACGATCCGCCGCCGCGCGGAGCGCAGCCCGGACGCGGTCGCGTACCTCGGTGACCGCGGCCCGCTCACCTGGCGGGAGTACGACCGCGCCGCCGACGCCCTCGCCGCCCGCCTCGCTAGCCAGCCGGCCGCTGATCGGGCCGCGGACTCCGTCGGCGACCGGGCTGCCGGTTCTGTTGCCGGCCGGGCTGCCGCTGGCCGGGCCGCGCGCTCTGCCGCTGGCGGGGCTGCCGCTGGCCAGGCCGCGATGTCTGCCGGCTCTGCCGGTGGTTGGCCTGCCGGCTACGGCCTGGCGCGGGGGGCCCGGGTCGCGGTCTTCCTGCCGGACGGCCCGCTGCTGCACGTCGCGTACACCGCCTGCGAGCGGGCCGGCGTGGTCATCGTCGGGATCCCGGTGCGGGCCGGCGACCGGGAACTGGCGCACCTGCTCGGCCGCACCCGGGCGGCGTTGCTGCTCTGCCCGCCGCTGCACCGCGGCCGCGGGCCGGCCGAACTCGCCGCGGCGGTGCGGGCGGCCGGTGGTCCCGCGGTCGAGACGCTGTCGCTGGACGACGACCTGGACGCCGGCGGCCCGGGCGATCCGGTGGACTTCGGCGGCCGGCAGATGCGCCCGGACGAGCTGTGGTTGGTCAACTCCACCTCCGGCACCACGGGCCTACCCAAGTGTGTGCGGCAGGACCAGCACCGCTGGCAGTACTTCGTCCGGCTCGCCACCGGCGCGTCCGGTCTGTGCGGCGACGACGTGCTGATGAGCGTCGTGCCCGGACCGTTCGGCTTCGGCCTGTGGACCGCGCATTTCGCCCCCGCGCTGCTCGGCGCGCCGTGCGTGCTGACCGAGCGCTTCGACCCGGCGGCGACGCTGCGCGCGGTCGCCGCGCACCGGGTCAGCGTGCTGGCCTGTGTGACCACCCAGCTCATCATGCTGCTCGCCGACCCGGCGCTGTCCGAAGTGGACCTCTGCGCGCTGCGGGTGGTCTATACCGGCGGGGAGCGGCTGCCGCCGGCGAAGGCGCGCGACTGGGAGCGGCGCACCGGCTCGACCGTGCTGCAGTTCTACGGTTCCAACGAGGTCGGCGCGTTCTCCGGCACCACGCTCGCCGACAGCGAGGAGCAGCGGCTGACCACGGTCGGCCGGGTGGTGCCGGGGCTGGACCACCGGCTCTACGGCGAGCACGGCCGCGACGTCACGGAGGCCGGCGGGCCGGGCCAGCCGGCCGCCCGCGGCCCGGGCGGGGGCCTCGGCTACTGGGACGACCCGGCCGCCGATGCCGAGCTGGTCAGCCCCGGCGGCTACCTGCTGCTGCCCGACCTGGTCACTGTGGACACTGCCGGGTACGTACGGATCGCCGGCCGCAAGTCCGACATCATCATCCGGGGCGGCAAGAACATCAGCGCGGCCGCGGTCGAGGTGGAGGTCGGCGCGCACCCGGCGGTGGCCATGGCGGCCGCGGTCGCGGTGCCGGACGAGGTGTTCGGTGAGCGGGTCTGTGCGGTGGTGTCGCTGCGCGACGGCTCGTCCAGCGACCTCAGCCTGGCCGACCTGGTCGGCTTCCTCGCCGGGCGCGGCGTCAGCAAGGAGTACTTCCCCGAGTACCTGGTGGTGCTGGACGAGTTGCCGCAGTCGATCGGCGGCAAGATCGCCAAGAGCGAGCTGCGGGCCCGGCTACCCGAGCTGCTGGGCCGGACGCCCTAGTGCCGCGTCCAGAAACGTTGGCGTCGTAGTCGACCCTGGGATCGAACGGCGCCGCGGGCCGGATTAGGTGCCCAACGTTGCTTGACGCGGCACTAGCTTCCCCCGGCGGCGCGGCCGACCTTGCGCTACGTTTCGTCGGTCTACTAGTCTACTAGTAGACCGATGGCGTGGGAGGTGACGGTGTTCCGACTCGATGCCAGCTCCGGCATCCCGATCTACCGGCAGCTGGGGCAGCAGGTGCGCCAGGACATCCTGCTCGGCCGGCTGCGGCCGGGGGATCAGCTGCCGACCGTGAAGGAGGTCGTCGACGAACTCGCGGTCAACCCGAATACGGTCGTGAAGGCGTACAGCGAGTTGGAGCACGACGGGTTCGTGGTGCGGCGGCAGGGTGTGGGGACGTTCGTCGCGACCGCCCCGCCGGCGGCGCCGTTCGCCGCGCCGCCCGCGCTGCGCAGCTCGCTGACCCGCTGGGTGCGCCGCGCCCGCGCGGAAGGGCTGTCGGCGGAGCAGATCACGGCGATGCTGGCTCTCGCGCTGGACGAACCGGTCACCGATGCGGACGGCGGCCGCGCCGCCGGCGGTGTGGCATGACCCCCTACCCTGGCCTCCTGCCCTCCGCACCTGCACCCCACGAAGACGCTCCGCGCGCGGGGCGCACTCCTCGTTTCCGCGGGGACCCCGCACCTGCACCCCACGGAAACGCTCCGCGCGCGGGGCGCAGTCCACGTTTCGGCGGGGATCCCGCGGCTTGCTCGCCGGGGCTCGCTGCGATGTTGGCTGCGGAGGCTGGCTCGTGACCGCGGTGTTGCGCTGCGAAGGGCTGGGTCACCGGTACGGCAACCGCACCTGGGGGCTGCGCGAGGCCACGCTGCGGGTGCCGCCAGGCCGGGTCGTCGCGCTCGTCGGTCCCAACGGCTCGGGCAAGACCACGCTGCTGCAGATGGCTGCCGGGCTGCTCGCACCCACTGCCGGCACGGTGTGGATCGCGGGGGCACCGCCGGCGCGGCAGCTGGCCCGGATCGGCTTCGTCGCCCAGGACGCACCGCTGTGGCCACGGATGCGGGTCGCCGAGGTGCTGGAGGCCGGGCGGCGGCTCAACCCCCGCTTCGATATCGCGCTGGCCACCGAGCGGACCGCGCGGCTGGAGATCCCGCCCCGCGCCCGGATCGGCACCCTGTCCGGCGGGCAGCGCGCCCAGGTCGCGCTCACCCTGGTGTTGGCCAAGCGGCCGGAACTGCTACTGCTGGACGAGCCGCTGGCCAACCTCGACCCGCTGGCCCGGCGCGAGTTCCTCAGCTCGATGTTCCAGGCGTGCACCGACAGCGGCGCCGCCGTGCTGTTCTCCTCGCACGTCGTCGCCGAGCTGGAACGCATCTGCGACCACCTCATCGTGCTGCGGGACGGGCGGATCCGGCTGGCCGGCGACATCGACGACCTGCGCGAGAGCCACCGGATCATCACCGGGCCGGCCGGCTGGCCGGACGCCGGCGGGTGGCAGGTGATCAACGCCCGTAGCGCGGGCGGCCGAACCATCGCGCTCGTGCGGTCCGAGGCCAGCCGCACCGGCCCGCGCATCGGGCCAGGGCTGGACGAGGCGCAGCCGACCTTCGACGAACTCATCCTCAACTACCTCGAGGAGCCGCGGCCCAGCCATCAGGAGGTGCCGGCATGACGGTGCCAGCCCGGCGGCCGTCCTCGCTCCGCTCCGCGGCGCCTCAGACGGCACCTGCGATGCTCACTCGGAAGGCCGCCTCATGATCTGGTTCATCTGGCGGCAACACCGTGGCCAGGCAATCGCGGCCGTGGCGACGCTCGCGACGATCTGCACGCTCATGCTCTGGGTCGGGCTGCGGGCCGCCGGCACCCTGCGCCCGTTCCGCGCGGCCGGCTGCATCGGCCCGGACCCGTCGGTTGTGCACGCCAGGGCGGGCCACAGCTGCGCGGGGTTTGAGCTTGTCGGCCAGACCTACGGTTACACGATCCCCGTCTTCGAGCTGGGCGTCCCGCTCGTGGTCGCCGTCATCGGCGCGCTCGTCGGCGCGCCTCTCGTCGCCCGCGAGCTCGAACAGCGCACCCAACTCGTGGCCTGGACCCAGTCGGTCACCCGCCGCCGGTGGTACGGGGCGAAAGTGCTCGGCCTCGGCGCCGGGCTCGCCGTCGTCGGCCTGCTCGCCGGGTTCGCCAACTACCGGCTGTCCCGGCCGCTCACCGACGGCGGGGTCACACATTCACGGTGGCCCTGGTTCTTCTCAGCGGGTCTGGCCCCGGCCGGTGAGATCCTGCTCGCCTTCGCCCTCGCGGTCGCCATCGGCGCCTGGACCAGGCGGACGCTGCCCGCGGTCGGTGCCGGCCTCGTCGGGTTCCTCGTCCTGCTGTTCGTGACCGGCAACGTGGTGAAGACCCTCACACCCGTCAGCCATGCCACCGGCCCGCGGGCCTCCGTACCCGACGACGGCTGGATCATCCGGGCCGAGGGCGGTCAGAACGTTCCGTACCATCCGGCCGGCCAGTTCTGGCCGCTGCAGCTCACCTTCCTGGCCCTGCTGCTCGCGCTGACAGCCGGGCTGCTCGCGGTCGGCTGGCGCGCCACCCGTACCCGCGGGGTCTGAACGACCGCCGTGCGGTGAGCTAACGCAGCGGGCGGGGGAGGTTGGTGAAGCGCGAGCTGTCGCGGCGGTACCAGCCGGGCGCCGCGAGCGTGCCGCCGTCCACCCGCAGCGTCTCGCCGGTGATGAAGGCGGACTGGTCGGAGACGAGGAACACCGCGGCGTCGCCGTGGTCGGCGGGGTGGCCGAACCGGCCGGCCGGCAGCCACTTGCCGACGTGGTCCTCGTACCGCGCGTCGGTGCTGGCCCACATCGGCGTCTGCGGCGTGTCGGTGAGGTCGGGGGCGATCGCGTTCACCCGCACCCCGTACTGGCCCACCTCGGCGGCCAGGCTGGCGGTGAACGCGATGACCGCCGCCTTCATCGCCCCGTACACCGCGTTGCCGGGGATGCCGCGAAGCCCCTCTACCGACGACACGTTGAGGATCGCGCCGCGGCGCCGGGCCACCATGCCGGGCGCCACGGCGCGCGTCATCCGCAGCACGTGCCGGAGGTTCAGCGCGTCCATGCGGTCCCAGCTGTCCTCGGTGCTGTCCAGGAACGGCCCGGCCGGGCGGTAGTCGCCGACATTGTTGACCAGGATGTCGGCCCCGCCCAGCTCGGCGGCCGCGGCGTGCACCGCGGCCGGCGCCGCGGCGGCCGTCACGTCGGCGACGACCACCCGGGGGTCGGGCCCGCCCAGCCCCGCGATGCCCGCGGCGGTGACACGGGCGGCCGGTTCGTCGACGTCGACGAGCACCACCCGGGCACCGTGGTAGGCCAGCGCCCGGGCGATGCCGGCGCCGATGCCCAGCGCCGCGCCGGTCACCACCGCGACCCGGCCCTCCAGCAACCGTCCACTCGGGACCCGCGGCAGCCGGCTCGGCGGCGGGTCCGGCGGCGGGGGCAGCCGGCGCGCCGCGCCTGCCCTGCCACCGGGCGGCTGTGGTGGCTGCTCCGCCGGCGGCCGGCTCACCGCGGCAGGCCCAGCCGCCGGGCGCAGCCGGCCAACTGCTCGACCACATCGTCCAATGTGGACGCACCGCGGGACGGCGACAGCAGCAGCGAGGACGCGCCGAGGGCGGCCGCGTCGGCGACCCGGCGCTCGTCCACCCGGCCCAGCGTCGAGCCGAGCACCAGATCCACTGTGGACGGGTCCCGGCCGGCCGCGGTCGCGGCCGCGCGCATCGTCGCG
>JBBWZH010000169.1:0-20440 GCA_039648995.1 Mycobacteriales bacterium | reverse complement strand
GGCACCGTCCAGGAGCAGGCGACGTCCTCCGCGCGGGACGTGGCGCAGGATGCCCGGCAGGCCGGGCAGACCGTACAGGAGGAGGCCCGCTCCTGACCGGTGGGCCGGACGCCCGCAGGCCCCGCGCGGTACGTCGCGCGGGGCCTGTCTTGTGCTGGCCGGGGCCGCCGGGACGTGCCGTCGCTTCGACCGCCCGCGGCGGAGCCGATCACGGCGGTGGTTCGCGCACCGGGGTCGATGCGGCGAGCGCGGTCAGCCGCTGGGCGGCGCAGCGTTCCAGCAGTTCCGGCAGCGCGGTCGCGGGGGCGCAGCCCGCGGTGAGATCGGCACGGCTGGCGTGCACGACCGCCCGAACCGCATCGGTGGGCAGTTGCTGCCCGAACCGGGCGATCAGCCGCCGGGTGATCTCGACGTCCCGGTCAAGCCCGTCAACATGCCCGTCACGGTGGCCGAAGGCAAGGTCGTCCGGTGTTCCCGGTCGTTCCATCGGACGAGCCTCCGTGGTCAGCATCGGCGTGGCGGTTGGGGTGCCGGTGCCGCGACGGCGGCCCGATCGTCGTTCGCGCGCGAATGCGATGAGTGTTCGGCCCGGCTCAGCAACACCGGTGTGCCATCGTCGGTACTCTCTGTAATCTCACCGCTGCACTGTGTCCGTCGACGGTGCCCGCGAAACGCGGGACCGGGTGGCAGTTCAGGCTGGCCAGCTGCCCAGGTCGGCGCGCATGCCGCAGGCTCACCGGTGCGGCGCGACCGTGCGGTCCAGTAGTCACTGTCTGTGAGCAAACTCCGATAGGTCCGGGCCGCTGCCTCTCTGGCCGCCGGCCCTGCGTCCGCGGCGAGCCCTGACGGATGACCCGGTTCCTGTCTGGTTCGGTTAGGTTCGGGCGGTGGCGAACCTGGTGCTGCCCGATGGTCGGATCCTCGAGTACGCCGTCGGTGGACCGGCCGACGGTTTCCCGCTGGTGGCGCACCACGGCACGCCGTCGGGTGCGGTGCTGGACCCGGCGCTGGTCGAGGCGGCCGGGCGGCGCGGGCTGCGCACGATCCTGCCGGCGCGGGCCGGGTACGACGGATCCACCGCGCGGCCGGGCCGCACGGTCGCGGGCGTCGCGGCCGACGTCGCCGCGCTGCTCGACGGCCTGGGCCTGGACCGGTTCGTGACGGTCGGCTGGTCCGGCGGCGGTCCGCACGCGCTGGCCTGCGCGGCGCTGCTGCCGCAGCGGTGCCGGGCGGCCACGACGATCGCCGGGGTGGCCCCGTACGACGCCGCGGGGCTGGACTGGTTCGCCGGGATGGGCGACGAGAACCTGGCCGAGTTCGGCGCCGCCGCGGCCGGGGCGCGCGAGCTGACGGCGTACCTGGAGGAAGCGGCGGAGGGCCTGGCCGGGGTCGGCGGGGGCCACCTCGCCGCCGCGCTCGGCGATCTCGTGTCCGATGTGGACAAGCGGGCGTTGACCGGCGGGTTCGCCGACTACCTGGCCGCATCGATCCGCGCGGCGCTGTCCACCGGCATCGCCGGCTGGCGCGATGACGACCTTGCGTTCCTGACCGGCTGGGGCTTCGGGCTGGACGGCTTCGGCGTCCCGGTGGCGATCTGGCAGGGCGGCGAGGACCGGATGGTGCCGTTCGACCACGGCCGCTGGCTGGCCACCCACATCCCCGGTGCGGCGGTGCACCTCGAGCCCGGCGAGGGCCACCTCTCGCTGCTCACCAACAGGCTGGACGCCATCCTCACCGACCTCGCCGGCGCCGCCTGACGGGCATCACGCGCCGGCGTCGTCAGCGGCCGGGTCGGTCAGCGTCGCGGGGCCGCCCGCGGCCGGCCAGCTGGCCGGCTGGCCGGTTGCGGCCCGCCCGCCCGGCGCCGGCCTCCTGCCGGCGGACCCGGTCGACGGTCAGCATCGCGGCGAGGAAGCCGACGGCGAGCGCGACCAGCACGCCCAGGTTGGCGAACGCCCAGCTGCCGGCGCGGCCGCCCAGCCCGGCCGGGTGCAGCAGGTACCCCTCCCAACCGAACCCGTTCGCGGTGCTGGTCACCAACCCCCAGCCGGCCGCGGTGCCGATCGCCATCGCGGCCACCGCCACCGGGTTCACCGCGCCGTACCGGCCGCGCGGGTCGTACAGGTCGGCCTCCGCGTAGTCGTGGCGGCGCACGGCGAGGTCGCCGAGGAAGTAGCCGCACCAGGCCGCGATCGGCACCCCGAGCGTGATCAGGAACGCCTGGAACGGGCCGATGAAGTCGGACGCCACCCAGACCAGGTAGATCGTGCCGAGGATCATCAGCACGCCGTCGACGCCGGCCGCCGTCCAGCGCGGCACCCGCAGGCCCAGCGTGAGCAGCGCCAGGCCGGAGGAGTAGATGTCCAGGATCGCGCCGGAGACCAGGCCGCCGATCGCGACCAGCGCGAACGGCACCAGGTACCAGGTCGGCAGCAGCGTGGTCAGCGCGCCGACCGGGTCGGTCGCGATCTTGCCGGACAGGTCCTGGCTGGACCCGGCGAGCAGGACGCCGTAGACCACCAGCAGCACCGGGGCGACGCTGCCGCCGAACGTGGTCCAGCCCACGACACCGCGGCTGGACGACCCGCGGGGCAGGTAGCGCGAGTAGTCCGCGCCGCTGTTGACCCAGCCGAGGCCGAGTGACGTGGCGGCGAGCACCAGCACCCCGAGCACCGCGGTCGCCGAGCCGCCCGGCCGCGCGGACACCGCCGACCACGACACCGTGTCGGCGGTGAGCGCCACGTAGCCGACCGTCATGATCGCCAGCAGGACCGTGAGCCAGGTCTGCACCTTCATGATCACGTCGAAGCCGAGCATGCCGACCGCCACGATCACCGCGGCCACCACGAGGAACGCGACGACCTTGGTGACGGTCCCGGACGACCAGCCGAGCTCGGCGAAGACCGTCGCGGCCGCCAGCGTGGACAGCGCTACCAGCACGGTCTCCCAGCCGACCAGCAGCAGCCAGCTCGCCGCGGCCGGCAGCGCGTTGCCACGGACGCCGAACCCCGCGCGGGACAGCACCATGGTCGGCGCCGAGCCGCGCTTGCCGGCCAGCGAGACGAACCCGACCAGCAGGAAGCTGAGCACGATGCCGGCCACCCCGGCGATCGTGGCCTGCCAGAAGCTGACGCCGAAGCCGAGGAAGAACGAGCCGTAGCTGATCGACAGGACGGCGATGTTCGAGGCGCACCACGGCCAGAACAGCACCCGCGGCCGGCCCTTCCGTTCGGACTCGGCGATGACGTTGATGCCGTTCCGCTCGACGGGAAGACCAGCCGCCGTAGCCCGGCTCTCCTGCACGGCCACCTGACTACCTCCTAAGGACGCTGCCCAGCCGGGTCAACATGGCAGCGTCCCACCTGATGCCCGCGGCCGCCGGCCGACTCGGCCCGCGCGGCGCAGGCCGACCGCGCGCTACCGGCCGCCGTCCGGGCCGCCGCTCATCATCGCCAGCATCGGTACCCCGCCGGTGCGGACGAACCGCCAGACCAGCGCGGCGGCCAGGGCGAGGAAAGCGATGTTGAGAACGGTGGTGTAGTTCCAGCTGACGTGGGTCTCGAGTGCCCGCGCGTCGCGGGTGGCGGGGATCAGGCCGAGCGGGGTGAACACCAGTTCGATGACGTAGCCCGCGGCGGCCATCGCGGTGTAGAAGGTGCCGAAGACGAACAGCGCCATCCGGGTGCCGTAGTACTTGCGGTAGATCAGCAGCACCGGGATCACGATCAGATCGGCGAACAGGAACGAGACCACACCGCCGAAGCTGATCCCGCCGTTCCACAGCACGGCGGCCAGCGGGACGTTCCCGATCGAGCAGACGAAGCTGACCACGGACACAAGCGGCCCGATCAGCGGCCCCCACAGCTTGGCGGCCAGCGGGTGGCCGTCGAGGAAGAACGTCCGCAGGAACGACCCCGGCACCCAGGCGGCGAACGCGCCGGCGAGCAGCAGGCCGCCGGCGATATCGGTCCAGACGCTGGCCCAGTTCATGGCGAAGTAGTGGCTGGTCGAGGTGAACCCGGCCGGGCTGGTCAGCCGCCGCCACACCGACCCGCCGCCGCCGACGCTCATGTCCATGCCGGCGTGGCCCTCCATCCGCCCGGCGACGCCACGCTCGGCCTGCCGCCTGGCCACCGCCAGGACGCGGGCGCGCAGGAACAGCCGGAACAGCACCGCCAACATGACGATCATCAGCGGGCCGCCGACGAACTCGGCCAGCGTGAACTGCCAGCCCATCAGCAGCGCCAGGATGATGCCCATCTCGATCACCAGGTTGGTACTGGCCACCTCGAACGCCATCGCCGCGGTGAAGTCCGCGCCCTTGCGGAACAGCGACCGGGCCAGCGCCACCGCCGCGTACGAGCACGACGAGGACGCCGCGCCCAGCCCCGTCGCGACCGCGAGACTGCGCGGCCCCGCGTCCCCCATCAGCCGCGCCACGGTCTGCTTGCGAACCACCGCCTCTACCGCCGCCGACAGGAAGAACCCCAGGATCAGCGCCCAGAGGACCTCCCACCCCATGCCCCCGGCGATCACCAGCGCGTGCCCGAGCCCACGCACCGCCCTCATCAGCCCTCCCGCGGGTCGCCGCCTCGTCGACGCCCACCCTGGCCGCTGCCGGAACCCGCGGCAAGCCGGGCCGGTGCGGCGGTCAGAGGCCGATCGTGCTGCCGTCGACGGTGTCGGCGGGGGCGGGTGGGATGAGGTTGACCAGGGCGCCGTACTCGCTGAAGTCGATGACGGCCGCGTCGGCGCCGGTTTCGACGATCTGCACCGGGACCGGCTCGCCCCTGGTGGCCACGTAGATCGTGCTGCCGGTCGAGCCCTGGTCGACCACGCCGATCGTCGGGAGGCCGTGGACCTTCTTCGGTTTGCCCTTGGCGAGGGTGTTGTCCGGCTTGATGAAGCCGGTGTAGATCTCGGCCGGGTTGGCGATGTCCAGCAGCGGCTTGACCTTCGCGTTCGTGAGGCTCGTCTTCAGCCACTTGCCGGCCAACTTGTCGGCCGCCGCCGAGTCGCCGGCCAGCACGCCGACCCAGACCAGCCGGTCGGCCTTGAGGTACGCGGTCTGACCGATGATGATCAGTTGGAACCGCAGCTCTTCGGCGGTGCTGCCCTGCCCGGCGGGCAGGGTGAGCGAGCCGGTGGCGCCGTCCTTGCCCTTGAGCCTGAGGTCCAGCGACAGCTGCTGCCCGTTGGTCCGGCCGGAGCCGACGATGTGGACGCTGGGGGAATTCGCCAGCGCGTCGCGCGCCTTGGTGAGGATCTGCGCGGGCGGCAGCGCGGCCACGCCGTTGTCGGCGCGCTGCGGCGTGCCGATCGGGCCCGGGGCGGCGATGATGCCGGTTCCGGTGACGGTGCGGCTGCACGCGCCGAGCAGCGCGAGCGCCACCCCGGCGACCAACACGAGTCGAACTGGACGCACCGCAAGCCTCCGCCGGACAGGTCATGCCGGCCACCCGGCCGGCCCGCCCAGGATGCGACGCCGCCGGCTGTCCGGCGGCGGATCCGCCCGCTCGGGCGGACATCCCGCACGATCGGGCGGCCCGGCAACCCGCCGGCCCCGCGCCGGGTCAGCAGGCGAGGTCGGCGTCGGGTAGCTGCCCGATGAGCAGGTAGCGGGTAACGGCCGCGGTCATGCACCCGTCCGCCTGCCCGCTCAGGAACGGTACGTGCACGCGTCTGTCCACAGTGACCAGACGGGCGCCGGCGATGGCGTGCGCCGTGGCCACCGAGTTGGCCAGCGGGACAGCGGCGTCGTGCAGAGCGGCGGTCACCAGCGCGCCGTGGGCCCGGTTGGCGGCCAGCGGGACGGTGTTGTCGGCGCTGGTCGGCCAGAACGCGCACGGCCCGATGTTGGCGTTGGCCGGACCGTACGTCGGGAAGCGGGTGCTGAGGGCGGCCAGGCCACGCCGGTAGCTGCCGGGCCGGCGCGGCCACGTGTTGTCGCCGCAGCGGAACGCGGTGTTCACCGCCGTGTGGTTGTCGGCCGGCACACCGGGTGTACCGGGCAGCGCGGCCGGCTCGATCTCCAGCGGCACCGGCGGCGCCGCGCCGGCCCGGATCGACGCCAGGTCGACCGCGACCACCGGCCACAACTGGTCGAAGAACGTGGCGAGGACGAGCAGGTAGCCGAGTTCACCGCTGGTCCACGCGTGGCCGCCGGCCAGGACCGGCGCGGTGTTCGCGCGGGTCACCAGCGCGGTCAGCGCGGCGTCGACGGCAGCCGGCGTGGCGCCGAAGCCGAAGCCGCCGTCGCGGTCGGCCAGCCAGCCGGCGAAGGCGTCGTAGTTGGCCTGCATGGCGGCGGTGCGGTCCAGCTCGTACCGGCGCCAGACCGTGTCGTAGTCCGGCGGGCTGTCCAGGACCAGCCGGTCGATCCGGCGCGGGAACAGCGTGCTGTACGCCGCGCCGAGCATCGCCGCGTAGGAGCCGCCCAGGAACGAGATCGCCGGCTCACCGAGCACGGCCCGGATGATGTCCATGTCCCGGGCGGCGTTCGCGGTGGTCGCGAACGGCAGCGCCCACCCGGCCCGCCGCGCGCAGGCCCGGGCCAGCGCCCGCGCCCGGGCGGCGGTGTCGGCGAACGGCTGGAGGCCGTCGACCCGGACCCAGAACCCGCCCGGCTCCTCCGCCGGCTGCCCGCAGCTGATCGGGGTGCTGCGCTCCAGGAACCGCAGGTCGAACCCGACCAGGTCGTAGGCGGCGAGCACGGCCGGGTCGAGGCTGTGGCTGAGCTGGTCCGGCAGGGGCACGCCGGCCCCGCCCGGGCCGCCGCCGGTGGTCAGCAGCACGCCGCGCCGGCTGGCCGGGTCGGTGGCCGGCAGCCGCGAGATCGCCACGCTGATGCGCCGGCCCGCCGGGTGCGCGTAGTCCAGCGGCACCGCCACCGACGCGCACCGCAGCCGCGGGTTGTCGATGCCGGGGCAGCTTGTCCACACCAGCCGCTGCCGGCCGTACGCCGCCAGCCCCGCACCGTCCGGGGCCACCGGCGTCGCGGCCGCCTGCGCCGCCGCCGGGAGGGTCGCCTGCGCCGCCGCCGACGGCGCCAACAGCGTGACCACGAGACCAGCGGCGACCAGAATCCGCATCGACCCTCCCAGGTTGAGCTGCCGACCGCGACCGTCCACTCGGCACAGTCCATACCGGACACCGCGCCGACCGCCTGGTTTCGGACTATAGCGGTGCCTGGTTGGCCGGATGTCCTTTTCGCCCGTGTGCGTCTGCCGGCTCAGTACCGGTGCTGCCGGCGCAGGCCGCGCGGGCGCCCGTCCGGGTCGTAGACCTGGTGGTAGACGGCGGTGGCCCAGCGCCGGGTGAACGGGGAGAGCGCCGGGTCGACCAGCGGGCGGAGCCGGCCCGGCGGCCGCGGCCCGCGGCGGCCGCCCTCATGCCACCGGCGCAGGGCGTCGGCGCTGCGGGCGAACTCGGCGAAGGCGCTGTGCGGGTCGGCCAGCCCGGCGTCGTCACCGTCGGCCCGACCGAGGTGCTCGCGGGCGAGCGCCAGCCGCAACTCCTGGGCGTACCGCCGCGGCCGCTCGCCCCCGCCGCCGTCCGGCGCGGCGCCGGCGGCCGCCTCGTCCCAGACCGCCGCCGTGAGCTCGGAGTCGTGCGTCCAGGACCGGCGGTTGAGGTTGTCCGAGCCGACCGCCGCCCAGACGTCATCGATCACGCAGACCTTCGCGTGCACGTAGACGGGCGTGCCGGCCGGATTCTCCAGCCCGTAGACCGCGACCCGGTCGCCGCCCGCGGACCGCAGCAGCGCGAGCGCCTTCTCCCGGCCGATCAGGTTGGGCGGCCCGGAGACCCGGCCGCCCTGGTCCGGGTAGTGCGGCAGCACCGCCATCAGGTGCAGCCCCGGGCGGGTGCGCAGCAGGTCGGCCACGGCGCGGGCCGCCTCGAACGACCACAGGTACTGGTCCTCGAGGTAGATCAGCCGCTGCGCGCGGCCGAACGCCTTCAGGTAGCCGCGCGCGACGCTGCGCTCACCGCGGGGCGCGAACGGGTAGCCACCGAGCCGGCGGGGATAGGTGCGCAGCAACTGCACCGTCTGCGCGCCGGCCGGTGGCGGGTCGGGCAGTTGCGCCGGCAGCGGGCGGCGGCCCCGGTCGTCGCCGCGCAGCAGGTCCGCGACGCGGTGCACGGGGTTGCGGCTCAGCGGCTGCGGGTCCTCCCAGCGCTCCCGGAACACCGTCTCGACGTCGCCGACCGCCGGCCCCCGGAGCGCCAACTGGACGTCGTGCCAGGGCGGCCGCGGCCCGTAGACGGCGGCCATCGGCTGCGGCTGCGGGTCGCCGCCGTGCGCGGCGTCGTCCCGGCGGCTGTGGCACAGGTCGATGCCGCCGACGAAGGCGACGTCCAACTCGGGGCGCCCGGGGTGGCGCAGGACGACGAACTTCTGGTGGTGCGAGCCGCCGGCCCGCACCCGCATGTCCAGCAGGCACTGGCCGCCCGCGGCGGTGATCTCCTCCCCCAGGTGGCGGTTCTCCACCTCGGAGAACTGCAGCCGGTCCAGGTGCGAGCGCCAGACCAGCCCGCGCACGTCCACGCCGCGCTCGGCCGCCCGGCACAGCACCTGGCCCACCTCGCTGCCCGGTTCGCCGGTGAGCCGCTCGTCCGGGTCGCCGCGCCAGTCGACGAACAGCATGAGGTCGCCGCGGACCATCTGGCCGACGGCCCGTTCGAGCGCCGCGAAGTAGGTCGCGCCGTGCACCAGCGGCCGCACCTCGTTCCCGGCCGACCACGCGGCGCCGTCGGGATGCCGTCGATCCAGCCGGGTCGCGGGGTTGCCCCGCTCGTCCGGCGTGAGGAACCAGTCCGCCATCGGCACCCGGTAGTGTCTACCGGTCGCGTCCAGCGGGGACAAGCCGCCGCCGCGGGCCCCGGCACAGGCGGCGGGCCCGGTGCGGGGTGCGGCGATAGCGAGCCGGCCGGGTCGTTGTCCGACTTTCCGGGCTTGCCGGGGTGAACGGCGAAGCGGCCGTTGAGCTGCGGATTCGCGCATACGCTGCTGGCCATGACGCTCCGGGTCGTGGTCGCC
Organism: Mycobacteriales bacterium; assembly: GCA_039648995.1. Lineage (GTDB taxonomy): Bacteria > Actinomycetota > Actinomycetes > Mycobacteriales > CADCTP01 > JBBWZH01. The sequence goes on along the minus strand of JBBWZH010000169.1, from coordinate 11,400 downwards.
GAGGACTCGCTGCTGGTGCGCGAGGGCGTCCGCCGGGTGCTGGAGATCCAGCCGGACCTGGAGGTCGTGGCGCTGTGCGCGAGCCTGCCGGAGTTGCTCCGCGCGGTCGCCGAGCACCGGCCGGACGTGGTGGTGACCGATGTCCGGATGCCGCCGACGTCGACCGACGAGGGCATCCAGGCCGCGAACGCGCTGCACGTGTCGCACCCGTCGACGGGCGTGGTGGTGCTGTCGCAGTACGCGGACCCGGGCTACGCGCTGTCGCTGCTGGCCGCCGGCAGCCGGGGACGCAGCTACCTGCTCAAGGAACGGGTCAGCGATCCGGACCAGCTCGCCGCGGCGGTGCGGGCGGCGGCCGCGGGCGGGTCGGTGATCGATCCCAAGGTGGTCGACCTGCTCGTCGCCGCCCGGGGCACGGCCCGGGCGTCGCGGCTGAGCGGGCTGACGCCGCGGGAGCGGGACGTGCTGGCGCAGATCGCGCAGGGCAGGAGCAACGCCGCGGTCGGCACCACCCTGCACCTGACCGAGCGCGCGGTGGAGAAGCACATCAACGCGCTGTTCGCGAAGCTCGGGCTGACCGACGAGCCGGACGTCAACCGCCGGGTCCGGGCCGTGTTGCTCTATCTGGCCGAGCAGGGCTGACCCGGGGGGTGCCAGCACCCGGGGCGCCGGGGCGGCTGCCGCCCTTGGCGGGCGCGGGCGGCGCGGCGCACGATCAACAGCGTGACTGCGCCCAGCGACGCGGAGGTATCCGCCGGAACCCGCCCGGTCGACGTGCTGATCGTCGACGACCAGGCCCCGTTCCGGTCGGCGGCGCGCACGCTGGTGCGGCTGGTCGCCGGCTGGCGGGTGGTCGGCGAGGCCACGACCGGCGAGGAAGCGGTCGAGCTCGCCGCGGCCACGCACCCGCGGATCGTGCTGATGGACATCAACCTGCCGGGGATCGACGGGTACGAGGCGACGCGGCGGATCGTGGCCGCGGACCCGTCCGCGACCGTGGTGCTGCTGTCCACGTACGCCGCGGCCGACCTGCCGCAGCGGCCGGACGGCTGCGGCGCCGCCGGCTACCTGCGCAAGGACGACCTCACCCCGGCCGCCCTGCGCGCCCTGCTCGGCTGACCTGCCGCCGCCCCGCCCCGCCCGGTCTCGCCGCGACCGCGAGCCCGGCAGCCCCAGAAGGGCGGGTGGCCTAGGCCGGGGAGAGGGCCTTGGCCGGGAGTGAGCCGCTGATCGTGGTGCCGGCGCCGGGGATGGAGTCGACCGTCACCGTGCCGCCGATCGCGCCCAGCCGGTCGGCCATGTTGACGAAGCCGGCGCCCTGCGCCTCGGTGCCGCTGAAGCCGATACCGTCGTCGTGCACGGTGAACCGCAGCCCGGTCGCGTCGCCGGCCACCTCGACAGACAGCGTCGCCCCGGCACCGGCGTGCTTGCCGGCGTTCTGCATCGCCTCCAGGCAGCAGAAGTAGACCGCGGCCTCGACCTCGGCCGGGTACCGCCCGGGCAGCTGGACGTCGACCACGGTGGGCAGCGCGGCGCGGGTGGCCGCCGTGCGGAGCGCGTCGCGCAGGCCGCGCTGGCGCAGCAGCGGCGGGTAAATGCCGTGCGCCAGCTCGCGCAGCGCGTCGATCGCGGCCTGCACGTCGGAGCGCAGCTCGCGCAGCAGCTCGCCGGCCAGCTGCGGGTCGTCCACCTGCTGCGCCAGCCCGATCTTGACCGCGAGCGCGACCAGGTGCTGCTGGGCGCCGTCGTGCAGGTCCCGCTCGATCCGCCGGCGCGACTCGTCGGCCGCGGCGACCACCCGGGCCCGGGACGCGGCCAGCTCGGCGTTGCGGCGGCGCAGCTCCGCCAGCGACTCCTGCAGCGCGGAGTCCAGCCGGACGTTGTGCAGCGCCAGACCGACCTGGCGGGCCAGGTCGGCCAGCAGCCGGTCGTCCTCCTCGGCGTACGCCCCGCGGTCGGCCTGCCGGGCCACGACGATCAGACCGAGCAGGTCGCCCAGGTGCGCGATCGGCGCCACCCGCAGCAGCTCGCCGTCCCGGCCGGTGAGCAGCGGCGGCGCCCACACGGCGAGCCAGCCGTTGCCGGCGACCTTCGTGCGGGCGGCGACGGCCAGCTCCGGCTCGGCCAGCGTGAGGCTGGCCGGTGGGCGGTCGGGGACGGAGACGGTCCGGCTGAGGGCGCCGCCGGTGCCGACCCAGATCTCCGCGCCGGCCGGGCCGAGGGTGCCGCGCAGCGACTCGGCCAGCTGCAGCAGCAGCTCGTCCATCGGGACCGCGCGGGTCATCCGGGCGCCGAACCCGGTGACGATCTCCTCGGCGGTCGCGCCCTCGCGGCGCAGCAGCCGGCCGGTGAGCTCCAGCAGCCGGGCGCGGACGGGCAGCGCGAGCACGGCGACCGCGGCCGCGGCGGCCAGCGACAGCCCGAGCAGGCCACGCTCGCTGTCGTCCGGGGTACGGCCCAGGCCGATCACGACGACCAGGTACACGGCGCCGACGAAGACCGCCAGGCCGGCGGTGACCACCGCCTCGGTGAGCGCGGCGGCCGCGTACCGGGCGGCGCGGGGCGCGGACCCGACCGCGACCGCGGCCGGGACCAGCGCCAGCGCGCCCAGGCCGACCGCGCCCGGGTGCGCCGGGACGCCCAGCAGCGCGTGCACCGCGGCGACGACGCCGGCCGCGGCGACCGCGAGGACGGCGCCGGCCGCGCTCCATTGCAGCACCGCCCGGTCGGCCGGCGCGGCCCGCACGCAGGCCGCGGCGCCGGCGGCGGCGACGGTCAGCGCGGCCGCGACCGCGGCGGCACCCAGCGGCACCGGGCGGACCGCCGCGCCGCCGGCGGCCAGCCACCCGGCCCACACCGCGGCCGGCCCGACGCCGGCGCCGGCCAGCGCCAACCGGGCGCCGGCCAGCCTGCCACCCGGCAGCGCCAGCCCCAGGCACAGCCAGGCCGCCACCGCCAGCGGCGCCGCCGCGCCCGACCACGCGGCGGCGGCGTGTGCACCGGCCAGCACCGCCAGCCAGCCGGCCAGCCCGAGCCCACGCCGCGCGGCCCCGTCCACACCAGCTCCCGCACCCACCGAACCCCCGGCCGGGTCAGGCCCGCCGCCGGCACCCCGCCCGCCGACCCCGTCCACACCAACGTCCGCACCCACCGGGACCCCGGCCGCGGCACGCCAGCCACCGGCCGGGTCAGGCCCGCCGACGGCGCGCCGCCCGCCGACCGCGATGGCGGCCAGGCCGGCCACCGCGGCCACGACCGCCACGGCCACGACCGCCGGCCCGCCGCCCCGGGCGCCGACGACGGCCGCCGGCACCGCGACCGCCGCGCCGGCGCGTACCACCCTCTGCTGCCACCGCGCCATCGCTCACTCCGCCCGCAGTACGTCGCCGATGCGCAGCCGCGCGGCCCGCCGGCCGGGCCAGGCGGCGAGCAGGTTGGCCACCAGCAGGACGACCGGGCCGACCAGCAGCAGCGCCCAGGGCGCCACCGGTGGCACGTAGAACAGCGGGGTGTAGTCGGCCACCACCCGCCATACCGTGCGGCCCAGCGCCAGCCCGAGCGGCACCCCGAACGCCAGGCCGGTCACCGCCAGCACGCTGGCCTGCGTCACCACCACGCCGCGGGTCTGCCGGCGGGTCATCCCCAGCGCCCGCAGCACGGCCAGGTCGTGCCGGCGGCGGCGGACCGCCGTCGCCAGCGCGTGGCCCACCGCGCCGATCGCCAGCAGCGCGAGGAACGCCCCCAACGCCAGCGGCAGCGCCTGCACCCGGCGGATCTCGGCGGCGCCGGGCGGCGGGAACGGTGGCGCGAACAGCGCCTCCCCGCCGCCGACCGCGGCGGCGCGCTGGAGCCGGGTCGTGACCTCGTCGACCCGCGCGCCGGGCCGTACCACGATCGCCCCACCGTGGAACTGGAACGTGACGAAGAGCGCGTCGAAGCCGCCGTCGGTGACCCAGGCACCGGTGGCCTCGCAGGCGCCGCAGTGTGAACCGGCCGGCACGAAGCCGATCCCGGTGAGCGTCATCGCCCGTGGCGTCCCGGTCGTGCCGGCCAGCGTGACGGTGCTGCCGACCCGCGCGCCGAGCGCGGCGGCCGACGCCGGGGCCAGGACGGTCTCGTTCGCCGCGGCGGGCATCCGCCCGGCGGTGAGGACGACCGCGACCGGGCGTCCCACCGGCCGGTAGCTGTAGAGCTCAAGGGGCAGTCGGCTGCGCACGTCGGTGGCGACGGCCGCCCGCCAGTCGTTGACGGCGATGACGTCCCGATCCCGGGCCACCGCCGCCAGCAGGCCGGCCGAGGTGAAGTCCGTGCCGCCGAACCCGACCCACGCCTCCAGCTGCCAGGTCTGGCCGAAGCGTTCCGGGTTGCCGGCGGCCTCCCGGACCCCGGCCGAGAACGTGAACGCGGCGACGACGCCGAGCACGCCGGCAACCGCGCCGAACAGGGCGGGGCGGACCGGCACGGCGAGCGGACCGCGGCTGGGCTCCAGCGCGAACCGGGCGCCGACGAGGACCGGCACCGGTAGGTGCGCGCCCGCCGCCGCGGCGGCGATGGATGAGCGCCGGCGCGCGGACGTCCGCTGCCCCGGCCGGGCCGAACCGACCGCGAGCCGCGCCGCGGCCGCCGCGGCAGCGGCGACCAGCGCCACGGTCAGCAGCCCGCCGAGCCCGAGGACCAGCGGGTCGACGTCCAGCCCTGGCGCCGGTTCGGCGTTCGCCGCCGACCCGATCGGGAACCACCGGGAGGCCACCGCGGCGACGGCGATGCCGACGCCCGCGCCGGGCGCCGTGGCGAGCAGCGGGCCGGCGACCGCGGCCAGCACGCTCTGGGCACGGGTCATTCCGAGCGCCCGCAGCACCTGCAGGTCGGCCAGGCTGGCGCCGACGTACCGGACCAGCGCCTGCCCTATCAACACCAGCGCGGCCACGAACGCCGCGGCACCGAACGCCAGCAGCCAGCGCGCCTCGAACGCGGCGGCGCGCTGCCGGTGGCGCTGCTGCTCGGCCATGTTCTGCACGTTGATGTCGGACCGGCCGGTCAGCGCCGCCAGCCGCGCGGTGAACGCCGGCAGCGCCGCCTCGCCGCCACGGAGCCGGACGAGCCCGTCGGACCAGGACGTCCTGTCGAGCAGGTTCGGCCGGTACCGGCGCAGCAGCGCCGGTGTCGGCACCAGGGTGCCGTGCGACTGCGGACCGTCGCTGAACACCGGCGATCGGATGACGCCGACGATGTGCAGGACCGGCCGCGGCCCGGCGGGTTCCGGGCCGGTGATCGTCGGATTCGCCTGCACCTGCTCCGGTGTCAGTAGCAGCGCGGTGACGGTGTCGCCGACGCCCAGGCCGTGACTGGCCACGAACCGCGGGGTCACCACCGCCTCGTCGGCCCGGGCCGGGTCGGCCAGCCGGCCCCGCAGTACCACCGGCCGTTCGACCGTCCGCATCAGCTCGGACGCCTCCGGCAGCCGCCCGACCGCGAGATCCTGCTCGGGTATCCCGGCCAGCGCGAACGACGTGTCGAGGTAGGTGGCCAGCGCCTCTACCTCGGGCATGGCCCGGACCGGAGCCCAGTCGAACCCGGGCTGGAACGGCATCACGGTGGCGGTCGCCGGCAGCGTCCGCGCCGACAGCCGGCCGAGCGCGCTGTCGCCGCGGCGGGCCCCGGCGACCGCGGTGAGCACGACCGCGCCGGCGACCGCGATCAGCAGCCCGAGCGCGGCGAGCGACCGCCACCGGCGCGCCGCATCGAGCCGGAACCAGGCCCAGGCGGCGGCCATCACTCCGCCCGCAGCACGTGGCCGATGCGCAGCCGCGCGGCCTGGTGGCCGGGCCACGCGGCGAGCAGGTTGGCCACCAGCAGCGCCAGCGGGCCGACCAGCAGCAGCGCCCACACCGCGGCCGGCGGCACGTACTGCAGCGGGGTGTAGTCGGCCACCACCCGCCACAGCAGCCGGCCGAGCGCCAGCCCCAGCGGTACGCCGAACGCGAGCCCGATCAGCGCCAGCAGGCTGGCCTGGGTGATCACCACCGCACGGCTCTGCCAGCGGGTCATGCCGAGCGCGCGCAGCACCGCGACCTCCACCCGGCGCCGGCGGACAGCGGTCGCCAGCGCGTGGCCGACCGCGCCGACCGCGAGCAGCACCAGGAACACGCCCAGCACCACCGGCAGCGTCCGCACCTGGCGCAGCTCACCGACCGGAGTCGGCGGCGCCGCCGGCGCCAGCTCCAGTCCCTGCCCGCCCGGGACGGTCGCGGCGAGCGCCTGCAGCCGGCGGGCGGCGGTGGGCACGTCAACGCCCGGCCGCAGCGCGATCTCGGCCAGGTGGAACTTGAAGGACGTGCCGAACAGGCCGTCGAAGCCGGCGCCGGTCACCCAGCCGCCGGAGTCGTAGTCGTTGTGCGGGCTGGTCGCCAGGAAGCCGAGCCCGACCACGGTCAGCTCCCGGCCGCCGGCCGAGCCGTTGAACGTGACCCGGTCGCCGACGCGCACCCCGGCCGCGCCGGCGGTGCCGGGCGCCAGCGTCACCTCGGTCGGCTGCTGCGGCATCCGGCCCGCGGTCAACACTGTCCTAATCGGACTGTCCACAGGCGACGCGCTGAACAGGGTGACCGCGGTCGAGCGCGGGCCGGCGTGCGCGACCCCGATCCTGGCGTCGTTCAGGCCGGTCACGTCCGGGTCGGTCGCCAGTTTCGCGAACACCGTACCGGCGGGGCCGAAGTCCTGGCCGTTCATGCCGACGAACGCCTCCAGCTGCCAGGTCTGGCCGAACCGGTCCGGGTTGTTCGCCGCGTCCGAGACACCGCTGGAGAAGGTGAACGCGCCGAGGATGCCGAGCGTCCCGACCACCGCGCCGAGCAGCGCCGGCCGCACCGGCACCGCCGCCCGGCCGCGGCCTGCCTCCAGCGCGAACCGGCTGCCGACCACCACCGGTACCGGCAGCCCGGCCCGCGCGGCCGCGGTCGCCACCGACGACCGCCGCGCCGAGTGCGCGGACCGCTGCGCGCCGAACGCCAGCCACGCCGCGCCCAGCCCGCCGGCCAGCACCAGCAGCGGCACCGCGACCCAGCCGAGCGCGAGCACCGGCCAGTCCGGCCGCAGCCCCGGCGCGGGCTCCGCGCCCGCCGCGCTGCCGATCGGGAACCACCGCGACGCGACCCCGGCGGCCACCGCCCCGACGGTGACCCCGCCGACCGCCGCCGGCAGCGGGCCGGCCGCGGCGGCCGCGATCGCCTGCCGCGGCGCCATCCCGAGCGCGGTGAGCACCCGCAGGTCGGCCACCGTGGCCGCGGAGTAGCGGGCCACCGCCTGGCCGACCAGGAACAGCGACGCGACGAGCGCGGCCAGCCCGAAGGCGAGCAGGCAGCGGGCCTGGAAGGCGTACGACCGCTGCACCCGCCGCATCATGTCGGCGAAGTTCCAGACATCGATGTCCGACCGGCCGGTGACCGCGGCCAGCCGCCGTTCGAACGCGGGGATCTCCGCCTCGCCGCCGCGCAGCCGCACCAGCGCGTTGGCGAACGCGACGTCCGGGTCGTACATGTTGGCCCGGTAGCGGGTCCACAGCCCCGGTGACGGGATCAGCCCGGAGTCGTCGCCGCCGGAGGTCACCCCGCTGAACCAGGGCGAGCGCACCACCCCGACGATCCGCGCGGTGATCCGCGGCCCGTCGGCCGGCACCGTGTCGCTGTCCACGTCGGCCGAGCGGGCGACCGTCGCCGGGGAGTACAGCCGGATCGGCAGCGTGTCACCGAGCCGCTTGCCGTGCCTGGTCAGGAAGCCCGGCGACACCACGACCTCGTCCGGCCGCGCCGGGTCGAGCTCACGGCCGGCCAGCAGCACCGGCCGCTCGATCGTGTTCAGCACCTCGGTGTCGGCGAACACGAAGCTGATCTCGTCGCCGGACACGCCCTCGATCCGCGGTTCCAGGCCGAGGATGAAGGTGGTCAGCGTCTCCACGTCCGGCAGCGCGCGGATCCGGCTCCAGTCGAAGCCGGGCTGGTTGGGCAGCACGGCCGCGGTGGCCGGCAGGGTGCCCTCGGCCAGCCGGGGCAACGCGGTGGCGCCGCGGCGGGCGCCGGCCAGCGCGGTCAGCACGGTGCCGGACGCGACGGCGACCAGCAGCGCGAGCACGGCCAGCGACCGCCAGCGCCGCCGCAGGTCCAGCCGCAGCCAGGCCGCGACGGCGGTCACGGCACCGACACCGCCCGGCCGCCGCCGGCGGCGTCGGACCCGGCCCCGCCCTCAGCGGCGGTGTCGGCCGCGCCGTCGCCGCTGGCTGCCTCGGCCGGGCCGGACCGGCCGTCGTCGACCACCCGGCCGTCGCGCATCCGTACCTGCCGGTGCGCGCCGCCGGCGACGTCCGCCGAGTGGGTCACCATGACGATCGTCTGCCCGTCGTCGTGCAGCCGCCGGAACAGCTCCAGCACCTCGCGGCCGCCGTCGGTGTCCAGCGCGCCGGTCGGCTCGTCGGCCAGCAGCAGGGTGGGCTGGTTGACCAGGGCGCGGGCGATCGCCAGCCGCTGCCGCTGCCCGCCGGACAACACCGCCGGCACCTGCTGGTAGCGGTCGCCGAGGCCGAGCAGGTCGAGCAGGTCCCGGGCACGCGACTCGGCCGCGCGGCGGCGCAGGCCGCCCAGCACCGCCGGCAGCACCAGGTTCTCCAGCGCGCTGACCCCGTCGAGCAGGTTGAAGAACTGGAACACGATGCCGATGTGGTGCCGCCGGAAGCGGGCCAGCCAGTCCTCGTCCCGCCCGTCGACGCGCTCGCCGGCCACCTCGATCGTGCCCTCGTCCACCCGGTCGAGGCCGGCGATCGCATTGAGCAGAGTGGACTTGCCGCAGCCGGACGGGCCGACCACCGCGACGAACTCGGCCGGCGCGACATCCAGGTCGACGCCGCGCAGCGCGCGCACCGGGGCGAGTTCCGCGGCGAACGTGCGCCGGGCGCCACGGACCCGGACCGTCGGGGGCGTTTCCGGCGTCATCGGACGACCTCCACATCGGCGGTGCTGATCCGGTAGGCGACCACCGGGGCGGTGCGGCCCTTGACCTCGCACGGCCCGAGCGCCCCGTACGACCACTGCGGGTGCCCGCCGGCGGCCTCGGCCGTCGGCCCGCTGACCACAGTGGACCCCGCGGGCCGGGCGAGATCCTGCAGCCGCTGGGCGAGGTTCACGACATCACCGACGAGCGTGTACTCCAGCCGTTCCGCGCTACCCAGCAGCGCGGCGGCAACGTCCCCTGTGGACAGTCCGATGCCGAGGCCGAAGGGCGACTTGCCCTCGGCGGCCCAGGCGGCGTCGAGCTCGCGCTGGCCGGCGTGCATGCCCAGCGCCGCCCGGATGGCGCGTGGTGCGTGATCCGGCTGTGGGTAGGGCGCACCGAACACCGCCATCACCGCGTCCCCGACGTACTGCATGACAGTCCCCTGCTCAGCGAGGATCGCAGCGTTCATCGCCTGGCGGTGGGCATTCAGCTGACTCGCCAGAGCGGTGGGGTCGGATCGTTCGGCGATCGCCGAATAGCCGCGAACGTCGGACATCAGCACGGTCACGGTGAGCCGCTCGGTTCGTCCCACCGCGTCCCGGTCGCCGCGCAGCTTCTCGTACAGGCCGCCGGGCAGCAGCCGGGACAGCGTCTCGCCCTGCTCCTCCCGGGCCAGGATCGCGGCGTGCAGCATCCGCAGCCGCCGCAACGCGTCCTCCTGGCCGGCACTGGCGCCGCGGGCGAGGCTCAGGAACAGCTGCTCGATCGCCGCGTTGACGGCCTCGGGCGGGTCACCGAGCCCGGCCGCGATCGCCTTGACCGGCCTGCCCTCGGCGATCTGGCGCAACAGCGACTCGTCCGCTGTGGACAGTTCGCCGGGCCGGCGGGCCGGGGAGACCAGCGCCTGCACGATCTCCGGGTCCAACATGGACCCTCCGGTGGCGACCTCGCGGATCGCCCGGGCCAGCCGGTTGGAGTCGGCCACCCGGTCCTTGAGCAGGTAGGCGTAGCCGGCCGCGCCGTCGGCCAGCAGCTGGACGGCGTACTCCGGGCTGTCGTACTGGCTCAGCACGACCACGCCGGTGCCGGGGTGCCGCCGGCGCACCTCCTTGGCGCCCTCGATGCCCTCGTCCTGGAAGTTCGGCGGCATCCGGATGTCGGTGACCACCACCTGCGGGTGCAGTTCGCCGGCGCGGGCGACCAGCTCGTCGTAGTCGCCGGCCACGCCGATCACCTCGACGTCGGGGTCCCGGCTGAGCAGGGCCCGTACGCCCTCACGGACGATCAGGTTGTCGTCGGCCAGCAGGACGGTGATTCGCTCCACCCGCCCATTGGGCCCGGTCCCGCCGGGCGCGACCAGCAGGCCAGGACCAGGTTCGCGGGGATGCTGGCACACCCACCGCCCGCCGGCTGGCGCCCTTGGGCGCACCCACCGGCGTTCCTACCGTCGGTGCGGAGCCTCCGCGACCCGCGGGACCCTGGCACGAGGAGCGATGCGATGCGAGTCGAGTCCACCGCGACGGCGCTGTCCTGGATCCCGTCCGAAGCCGTGACCGGGCTGCCCCGCACCGCGTTCTCGGTCGGCTTCACGCACTACGACACGCCGCCGTCCGGCACCCTGGGCGACCTTGACGAGCTGCGCGCCGGGGACCGGTTCCGGTTCGCCAACCGGCTCGCGGTCTGGGCGGAGTTCGCCGACGACGGCCGGCTCACCGGGTACGGGCAGGGCGGCAGTGGGCTGATGGGCGCCACGACCGTCCGGATCGCGTCGCTGGGCGCGACGTTCGCCGCGGTCGGCATGCCCGACCTGCGGCCGGCACCGGAGATCGGCGACGGCTGGATCCGGTTCACCCAGACCTGCGGCGGCCGCACCGCGCTGCCCGCCCCGCGCAAGACCAGCCGCCCGCCGTACCTCCGGCTGCGCGCGCCCCTGGTCTGGACCACGTTGGCGATCACCCTGCACGCCGGCGGCCGCAGCGAGATCGGCCTCGCCGGCGCGAGCCCGTTCCCCCGGCACTGGGTGTACGGCCCGGACGGCGAGCTGGCGCTCAAGGCCGGGGTGGCCGACTTCGCGTCCTGGATGGGCCAGCCGTCGGCGCGCAACACGCCGTGGGGCGACGAGGACTCGCCGGTCGTCGTGACCGCCGCCGAGACCGCGCTGGAGCGGGAGCTGTCCGGGGTGCTGATGCGCGGCGGCACCCGCCCGACGATCCGCACGCTGGACGCCGGTGCGGTGCTGGCCGAGCAGGGCGCCGCCGGCGACTCGCTGTACCTGCTGCTCGACGGCGTGCTGCGGGTCACCGTCGACGGCACGCCGCTGGCCGAGGTCGGCCCCGGCGCGGTGCTCGGCGAGCGGGCGGTGCTGGAGGGCGGCAGCCGGACCGCGACGCTGACCGCGGTCACCCCGGTCCGGGTCGC
>JBBWZH010000071.1:0-61270 GCA_039648995.1 Mycobacteriales bacterium | reverse complement strand
GCCGTCGCTGAGGATGGACGCGACGACGCGGATCGCGGTGAGCGCGAACGTGCCGAGCAGCAGCCAGAGCCAGACCTGGGTGGTGAACAGCTTGCGCAGCTCGCTGCGCACCAGCCCGATCATGCCGGCCCTCCGCTCGTAGTGGCTGTGGGTGAGGTCGCGTCGGCATTGCCGGTGAGCTGGAGGAAGATGTCTTCCAGGTCCGACCTCTGGGTGGCCAGCTCGTGCAGCTCGATCCCGGCGACGAACGCCGCATGGCCGACCGCAGCCGCGTCCACACCGGACACCCGCAGCTCGCCCGGCCCGACCCGGGTCACCTCGTTCCCGGTCAGCTGCCGGATCTCGTCGGTGAGCTTGTCGGTCTGGGGCGAGCGCACCAGCACCGAAGTGCTCTGCCCGGACCGCAGCTCGGCCAGCGTGCCCTCCCGGACGAGCCGGCCACGGGCCAGGATGATCACGCGATCAGCCACCTGCTCGACCTCGCCGAGCAGGTGGCTGGAGACCAGCACGGTGCGGCCGTTGTCGGCGTACTGCCGCATGAAGCCGCGCAGCCACCTGATGCCGTCCGGGTCGAGCCCGTTCGCCGGCTCGTCGAGGATCAGCACCTGTGGCTCGCCGAGCAGCGCGAACGCCAGCCCGAGCCGCTGCCGCATGCCGAGCGAGAAGCCGCGGACCTTGCGGCGGGCCGCGTCACCGAGGCCGACGATGTCCAGCACCTCGTCGGCCCGCCGGTCCGGCAGGCTGTTGGCGGCGCAGTAGATACGCAGATGGTTGCGGGCGCTGCGGGCCGGATGGAAGGCCGATGCCTCCAGCACCGCGCCGACCGCCCGCAGCGGCTGCTTGATCTCCGCGTAGCGCTGGCCGCCGATCGTGGCGGTGCCGGCGGTGGGCCGCACCAGCCCGAGCAGGGAGCGCATCGTCGTGGTCTTCCCGGCGCCGTTCGGGCCGAGGAAGCCGGTCACCGAGCCGGGTTCCACGGTGAAGCTGAGATCGTTCACGGCGAGGATCTGACCGAAGCGTTTCGTGAGGCCGGACACCACGATCCGGCCGGGCGCGTCCACCACGGGCCTCCTTTTCGGTGTGATCTTCGCGCTCCATCAAACCAGACGTGGTTGACCGGTCGCCTCCGCCGCGAGGCGGATACCCGGCCGTGCCAGCGGCTACCCGGTGACGCCGAGATCGGCGCAGATGCGCCGGGCCGCGTTGTGCCCGGCTGCGCCGATCACCGAGCCGGCCGGGAAGCAGCCGGCCGCGCCCGCGTAGACGCCGGGAACCCCGACCGCGTAAGGCATCCGGTCAGTGAACGAGATCGAGTTGTCCACGTGGAAGATGTTCGCGCTGGTGATGGCGAAGTGCTCGCGGATCTCCGGCGGGGTGAGCGCGTGCACATCCAGCAGGAGGCCGCGGGTCCCCGGCGCGTACACCTCCACCAGGTCGAGCAGCCGGTCGAGGTAGGCGGCCTTCTCCGCCGGCCAGGACGAGCCGGCCGGCTCGTGCGGGACGCCCTGGACGAACAGCGCGGACGAGTGGTTGCCAGCCTCGTCCCGCATCACCGGGTCCAATGTGGAATGGACGTACCACTCCAGCGGCGGCGAGTCGGGCAACCGGCCCGCACCGGCGTCGTCGAACGCCCGGCGCAGGGCGGTCAGCACCGAACCGTCCGCGGCCGGTGGCGGTAGCAAGTGGACGGTCGTGCCGTACTGGCCGTGGTCGCCGGCGAGCGCGGCGAACCGGGGCAGCCCGCGCAGCGCCAGGTTCACCTTCATCGTCTGGCCCGGCGACCGGGCCGCGTAGCCGCCGATCCGGGCGACCAGCTCGGCGGGGGCGGCGGCACCCAGCAGGCCGGGCAGCCGGTAGGCGTCGGTCGACACCAGCACCGCACGGGCCGGCAGCTCGTCACCGTCCACGACGGACACACCGGCGGCGGCGCCGCGGTCGAGCAGGATGCCGTCCACTTCGGAGCCGAGCCGGATCTGGGCGCCGGCCCGGGTGGCCAGCTCGGCCAGCCGCGCCGTCACCGTGCCCATCCCGCCGCGGACCACCATCCAGGTGCCGCCGGCGCCCGGCAGCCGGCACATGTTGTGCACCAGGAAGTTGTGCCCGGAGCCGGGTGACCACGGCGACCCGGTCAGCCCCGGCATCCCGTCGGTCACCGCGTACATCGCCAGCACGGTCTCGGACGCGAAGCCGAACCGGCCGAGGTAGTCCATCGCGCTGCCGCTGACGAGGTCGACGAAGGTCTCGCGCAGTGCCGGCCTGATATAGCGCTCAGCGGTATCGGCGACCGGTAGCGGCTCGGCCAGCCAGGCCGGCGCCAGGTCGTCGCGCAGCGCGCCGATCTCCGCGCCCAGCGCCTCGTCCGCGGCAGCGTCCCGCTCGCTGAAGAACTCCGCGAACTGCGCGCGGGCGCGCACCCGGTCGGCGCCGAGCAGCAGGTGCCGGCCGTCGACCGTGGGCAGGAAGTAGTGCGGGTCGCGGCGGACCAGCGGCAGGTCGAGGTCGAGCCGTTCGAGCAGCTCCGGTGGCATCAGCCCGAGCAGGTACGCGCCGGTGGACGCGGCCAGCGCCGGCGCCTTGGCGAAGGGGTACTCGGTGCGGCAGGCCCCGCCGACCACGCCGGCCCGCTCCAGCACGGTCACCGCCAGCCCGGCCCGGGCCAGCAGCGTGGCCGCGACCAGCCCGTTGTGCCCCGCCCCGACGACCACCACGTCGACCATGCCATCTGCCTATCACACGATTCCGGCGCCGTGGCCGGCCGCGGCTCCGCCGCCGTGGCCCCCGGTCAGGAGACCTTCGCCGACGGCCGGGGCGCGGCGGGCACCTCGGCCGGACCCGGGTCGACCAGCGACGCGCCGAGCGGGGTCAGGCTGTGCCGCACCGAGCCGCCGTGCCGCTGGGTGCGGATCAGGCCGGCCGCGCGCAGCACGGTCGCGTGCTGGCTGGCCGAGGGCGAGGAGATGCCGGCGCGGCGGGCGAGCTCGGTGGTGGTGCAGCCGGTGTGCACGGCCAGCAGCACGGCCGCCCGGGTATGGCCGAGCAGCGCGGCCAGCGAGTCCGCCCGCGGCGTGCCCGGCTCGGCGGTCAGCCGCAGCCCGAGCTCCGGCCGGATCGGGTAGACCAGCACCGGTGGGCCGTCGCCGGGCGGCACGAACGGCACGGTCCCGCCGAACGCGGACGGCACCAGCAGCAGCCCGCGGCCGCCCGGGTGCAGGTCGTGGGTCGCGGGGGTGTCCACCTCGAGCACCGGCGCGTGCCACCGCAGCAGCGGATGGAAGCTGGCCAGCAACCCCTCGTAGCCGCCGTCCAGCAGGGCGCGGGCCCGGCCGGCCCGGTCGGCGTCCACGTGCGCGGTGAGCTGCGGCCAGAGCGGCGCGAGCACCCCCTCGAAATAGCACCGCAGCGCCTCGACCAGCCGGTCCATCGTGCCGCGGTCGCCGTCGGCCAGCCGCCGCGTCCAGGCGGGCAGCAGGCGGTGGCTGGCGAGCACGGCCAGGTCGGCGCCGATCCGGTTCGGGGCGGTGGCCTGGACCGCGGCCAGCCCGTCGGCCAGCCCGGCGGTCCCGTCCGGCGGGACCAGGAAACCGGCCACCGGCCCGGTCGGCGGTACCAGCGGCAGCAGCACGCCGGCCCATTCGGCCGCGGTGCGGGCGGCCTCCCGCCGCCACGCCGGCTGGCCCGGCCAGGCGGCCCGGCGCTGCAGGCAGCGCAGGCTCAGCACGATCTCCCAGAGCACGTTCGGCCCGGCCGCGACCCTGGTCCGGGCGAGATCGTCCAGCGAGACGTGGATGCGTAAGCGGGATGTCCCCGCCGGCCCAGCCGGGGCGAGCCGGCTGGCCGGGTGGGCGGGCACGGTGGTCACGAGCCGGCCTCCGGAGTGAGCATCGCGGCGAGCCCCGGCGAGTGAGGAGCGGAGCGCAGGAGGTCGGCGGGATGCGTGGTCACGAGCCGGCCTCCGGAGTGAGCATCGCGGCGAGCCCCGGCGAGTGAGGAGCGGAGCGGAGGAGGTCGGCGGGATGCTCGGTCACGGCGCCTCCAGAGTCGACCGGCTCCACGGCGGCAACCCGGAGGGCCGGCGCCGACGCTAGGAGCGGCCGGCCTGCGCCCGTTCTCGTTCCGATCTCGTCCCGTTCGCACCGCCGTGCGGCCGGCCGGCGGGCTCCTGGTTACCCTGTGACCGCAGCCCGGTCGCGAAAGGTCAACCCCCCGCATGACGAGCGCGGACTTCCGGATTCTCGGCCCGCTTGAGGTCTGGCTCGGTGCCGGCCGGCTGCGGCTGCGCGGGCGCCGGCAGGAGAAGGTGCTGGCCGCGCTGCTGGTGGACGCCGGCCGGGTGGTGCCGCTGGCCCGGCTGGTCGACGCCGGCTGGGAGGGTGAGCCGCCGGCCACCGCCCGGCATCAGGTACAGGATCTGGTCACCCGGCTGCGGCGGGCGCTGGTCGCCGGCGGCGCCGCCCCGGACGTGCTGCGTACCGAGAGCGGCGGCTACGTGCTGGACGTGCCGGCCGAAGCGATCGACGCGCGCCGGTTCGAGCGGCTGGTCGGCACCGCCCGGGAACTGGCCCGCGGCGGCGACCCGGCCGCCGCGGTGCCGGTGCTGCGCGACGCGCTGGCGCTGTGGCGCGGCGCCGCGCTGGCCGGCATCGGCAGCAGCGCGCTGGCCGCCGCGGCCGCCGGCTGGGACGAGCGCCGGCTCGCCGCCTGGGAGGACTGCCTGGCCCGCGAGCTGGAGCTGGGCCGGCACGCGGACGTCGCCGGTGAGCTGGCCGAGCTGGTCGAGCGGCAGCCGTACCGGGAGCGGCTGGTCGAGCTGACCATGCTGGCGCTCTACCGCAGCGGCCGGCGGGCCGAGGCGCTGGCCGCGTACCGGCGGCTGGCCGACCGGCTGCGCGACGAGCTGGGCCTGGACCCGAGCGCCGAGCTGCGCGGCCGGCACGAGCAGATGCTGCGCGGCGACACCAGTCTGCAGCCCGGGCCCGGCCCGGCCGATCCGCCGGGCGCACCCGGCCCGGACGCCGGACCGCCGGACCGGACCGCGGACGTTCTCGGGCCGGCCCCGCCGGCCGGCGCGGCCGACGGCCCGCGGCCCAGGCGCCCGCCGGCGCTGGTGTCGCCGGCCCAACTGCCGGCCGACGTGCCCGCGTTCACCGGCCGGGTAGCCGAGCTGGCCCGGCTGGACGGGCTGCTCGCCGCCGACCGGCCCGCCGCGATGCCGATCTGCGCGGTGATCGGCCCGGCCGGCGTCGGCAAGACGTCGCTGGCCGTGCACTGGGCGCACCGGATCGCTGGCCAGTTCCCGGACGGACAGCTGTACGTGAACCTGCGCGGGTTCGGCCCGTCCGGCGCCGCGGTGCGGCCGGCCGAGGCGGTGCGCGGCTTCCTGGACGCGCTGGCGGTGCCGGCCGACCGAATCCCGGCCGAGCTGGACGCGCAGGTCGGGCTGTACCGCAGCGTGGTCGCCGGGCAGCGGGTGCTGGTGCTGCTGGACAATGCGCGGGACGCCGAGCAGGTGCGGCCGCTGCTGCCCGGGGCGCCCGGCTGCCTGGTGATCGCCACCAGCCGGGACCAGTTGGCCGGTCTGGTCGCCGCGGCCGGCGCGCTGCCCGTCGAGCTGGACCTGATGACCGCGGAGGAGGCCCGCCAACTGCTCACCCGGCGGCTCGGCGCGGCCCGGGTGGCCGCCGAGCCGGCCGCGGCCGCCGAGATCGTCGACCGGTGCGCCCGGCTGCCGCTGGCGCTGGCCGTGGTCGCCGGCCGCGCCGCCGCCCGGCCCGGCTTCGGCCTGACCACGCTGGCCATCGAGCTGCGCGAGGCGCAGGGCGGGTTGGCCGCGTTCGCCGGCGGCGACCCGGCGACCGACGTCCGGGCGGTGCTGTCCTGGTCGTACCACGCGCTGACGCCGCCGGCGGCCCGGCTGTTCCGGCTGCTCGCCGTGCACCCGGGCCCCGATATCGGGCTGGCCGCCGCCGCCAGCCTGGCCGGTACACCGGTCGCCGAGGTGCGGCCGCTGCTGGCCGAGCTGACCCGGGCGCACCTGGTCGAGGAGCACGCCCCGGGCCGGTACGCCTTCCACGACCTGCTCCGGGCGTACGCCGCCGAGCTCGCCGGCGGGCCCGACGCGGACGCCGAGCCGCGCGCGGCCGTGCGCCGGCTGCTCGACCACTACCTGCACAGCGGGTACGCCGCCGACCGGCTGATCTACCCCCAGCGCGAGCCGATCCGGCTGGTCGTCCCGGCGCCCGGGGTGACGCCGGAGACGTTCGCCGACCCGGACCGCGCGGCGGCCTGGTTCGACACCGAGCACCCGGTGCTGCTGGCCGCCGCCGACCTGGCCGGCCGCAGTGGCTTCGACGACCGCGCCTGGCGGCTGGCCTGGACGCTGCAGACCTTCCTGGAGCGCCGCGGCCGGTGGATCGAGTCGGTGACCACCTCACGCGCCGGCCTGGCCGCCGCCACCCGGCTGGCCGACCGGCCCGGGCAGGCCCGGGCGCACCGCAGCCTGGCCACCGCGCAGACCGCGCTGGGCCGGCCGCACGAGGCGGACGCGCATTGCCGGCAGGCGCTCACGCTCTACCGGGACCTCGGCGACCTGGCCGGCGAGGCGCACACCGAGCGCAACCTGGCAGCCGCCTACGACGGCCGCGGCCTCAACGCCGAGGCGCTGGTGCACGCGCTGCGGGCGCTGGACCTGTACCGCCGGGCCGGTGACCGGCAGGGCCAGGCGTACGCGTTCAGCACCGCCGGCTGGTGCCACGCCCGACTCGGTGACCAGCAGGCGGCGCTGGCCGCGTGCTGGCAGGCGCTGGCGCTGCTGCGCGATCTCGGCGACCGCTGGGGCGAGGCGGCGACCTGGGACAGCATCGGCTACGCCCAGCACCAGCTCGGCCAGCACGACCAGGCCGCGAAAGGTTACCGGCGGGCGCTGGCGCTGCTGCGCGACCTCGGCGACCGGCACCGGGAGGCGGTGGTGCTCGGCCACATCGGCGACACCGCGCTGGCCGCCGGGGACGTGGCCACCGCGCGGCGGGCCTGGCAGGACGCCCTGGACATCTTCACCGACCTGGACCACCCGGACGCCGCCGACATCCGCGCCAAGCTGGCCCGGGGCGCCCACCCCATCGCGGCCGGAGGGTAGTCGCGCTCAGTCCGCGGCGGCGTCGGCGTCCTCCTCCGCGACGCGGGCCGGCCGCAGGTGCGGAGCGGCCGACCGGGCGTCGGACAGGTGCCGGGCGGTGTTGACCAGCGCCAGATGGCTGAACGCCTGCGGGGTGTTGCCGAGCTGCCGGTGCCCGATCGGGTCGTACTCCTCCGACAGCATGCCCACGTCGTTGGCCAGCTCGCCGAGCCGCTCGAACAGCGCCACCGCCTCGTCCCGCCGGCCGATCCCGTGCAGGGCGTCGGCCAGCCAGAAGCTGCAGGCCAGGAACGCGCCCTCGCCGCCGGTGAGGCCGTCGTCGGAGCTGCCCTCGCCGGGCCGGTAGCGCAGCACGAAACCGTCCTGGGTCAGCTCCTTGGCGATGGCCTCGACCGTGCCCACGATCCGCGGGTCGTCCCAGGGCAGGAACCGCACCTGGGGCAGCAGCAGCAGCGAGGCGTCCAGCTGCTTGGAGCCGTACGCCTGGGTGAACGTGTTGCGTTCGGCGTCGTAGCCCTTGCCGACGATGTCCTGGAAGATCGCCTCGCGGGTGGTGCGCCACTTGACGACCGGGCCGGGCTGGTCGAACTTCTCCACCGCGCTGACCATCCGGTCGAACGCTACCCAGGCCATGACCTTGGAGTGGACGAAGTGCTGGCGCGGGCCGCGCATCTCCCAGAGCCCGTTGTCCGGGTCCTGCCAGCGGCCCTCCAGGTACTCCAGCAGCGCCTGTTCCAGCGTCCAGGCCTCCCGGCTGCGGCGCAGGCCGGCCTCCCGGGCCAGCGAGAGGCCGTCCAGCACCTCACCCCAGACGTCCAGCTGCAGCTGCTCGGCGGCGGCGTTGCCGACCCGCACCGGCGCCGACTTCTCGTAGCCGCCCAGCCAGGGCAGGCTGTACTCGGGCAGCCGGCGGCTGCCGTCCAGGCCGTACATGATCTGGATGTCGGCCGGGCTGCCGGCCACCGCGCGGAGCAGCCAGTCCCGCCAGGCGCCGGCCTCCTCGACGAAGCCGGCGCCGAGCAGTGCCTGCAGGCTCAGCGTGGCATCGCGCAGCCAGCAGTAGCGGTAGTCCCAGTTGCGCGGGCCGCCCGGCCACTCCGGCAGCGAGGTCGTGGCGGCCGCGACGATCCCGCCGGACGGCTGGTACGTCAGCGCCTTGAGCACCACCAGCGACCGGCGCACCAGCCCCTGCCACCGGCCGTCGTACTGGCAGCCGGCCATCCATTCGGCCCAGAACTCCTCGGTGTCGTCGACCGCGCGCATGCCGTCCACCGGGGCCGGCCGCTCGGCGTACGACGGCGACCAGCTCAGCACGAACGGCACCCGCTCGCCGGCGGTCACCTCGAAGTCCGCGTAGGTGGTGAGGTCACGGCCGGTGAGCGGCACCGGGGTGCGCAGCCAGAGCGAGTCGGGGCCGGCGATCGCCTGCAGCGCCCGGCCGACCCGGCGCACCCACGGCACCACGTGCCCGTAGTCGAACCTGATCTTCAGCGTGCTGCGCATCGGCACCCGGCCGGACAGGCCCTCGACCACGCGCACCAGGTCCGGCGCCTCGCCCCGGGGCGGCATGCAGTCGACCACCCGGACGGTGCCCTCGGGGGTCTCCCACTCGGACTCCAGGACCAGCGTGTCGCCGCGGTACCGGCGCCGGGTGCACACCCCGCCGGCGGCCGGGGCCAGCGTCCAGTGCCCGTTGTCCTCGGTGCCGAGCAGCGCGGCGAAGCACGCGGCCGAGTCGAACCGGGGCAGGCACAGCCAGTCGATCGAGCCGTCCCGGCCGACCAGAGCGGCGGTCTGCAGGTCACCGAGCAGCGCGTAGTCCTCGATCATCCCGGCCATGGCACGACTGTCCCGCACCGCGCTGCCGGCGGCCAGTCGAACCACACGGAACCCGGGGCGGGGACGGCTAGGGTCGTACCCCGTGAGCGTGTACCCCGCCGGCCTCCTCCGCTCCGCTCCTCGCTCGCTGGGGCTCGCTGCGATGCTCACTCCGGAGGCGGGCTCGTGAGCTCGGCCGGCTACTCCGGCACGCCGCTGCCGGGCAAGCTCGGGATCAAGCCCGACTCGCGCGTGCTGCTGGCCGGCGCGCCGCCCGGGTTCACGCTCGGCGAGATCCCCGCGGGCGCGGTGCTGCACGGGCGGCCGGGGGCCGAGCCGTACGACGTGGTGCTCGCGTTCTGCCCCGACCTGGCCACGCTGCGCCGCCGGTTCGCGCCGCTCGCCGCCCGGCTGACCACGGCCGGCGCGCTCTGGGTGGCCTGGCCGAAGAAGGCCAGCGGGGTGCGCACCGACCTGACCGAGAACGCCGTCCGCGATCACGGCCTCGGCGTCGGCCTGGTGGACGTGAAGGTGGCCGCGATCGACGACACCTGGGCCGGGCTCAAGTTCGTGGTCCGGCTGCGGGACCGCTGACCTCCACACGAACGGCGGCCCGGGCCGCGAGGCCCGGACCGCCGTGTCAGCCTTCCCCGTCAGGTGCTACCGCCGCCGGTACGCGGCAACCGTGAAGGTCGAGCCACTGGAGATGACCGAGGCACTGTAGGTGGTGGGAGCCAGTGCCCCGGTGTTGACGACCGTGATCGTGTACACGCCGTCCACGGCCGTGTTGTAGTTCGGCATGTAGAGGTGCACCGACGTCAGGCCGGTCCCGGTGATGGCGCTGGAGACCGTCGCGACGCCGGCTGTGTTGACGGATGTGATCGTGGTGCCGTCCGGGACCCCGGTGCCGACAACCACCTTGCCCTGGTCGGCGGAGGTGAACACGGGGGTGGTGGTCGACGTGGACGTCAGCGTCGTGCCGGCCGCGCTGAAGCCGCTGGTGACATCCCGTACCGTCGTCAGGACCGTGGCGGCACCGGTCAGGGTGCCGGTACCCCCGGTCGTCTTCGACAATGTCACGGCGGTCCCGCTCACCGCGGTGATCGTGGTGCCGGCCGCGATGGTGACGCTGGTGCCCCCGGTGCCGCCGCTGGCCGAGATGTACGAGCCGATGTCGGCCGCGGTGACCGGGCAGGTGGCCGTGCTGGTCAGCGCCGTGGACGCGCCGGTGAAGTTGCAGCCCGCGCCCCCGAACGTACGCGTGTAGCCGGTCGTGTTGCCGCCGAGGTAGAGCGTGCAGACGAGCTCGCTGTCGCTCACCACCCGGACGCCGACACACTCGGCGACCTGGCCGTTCTTCTTGGCCGTGGTGCTACCGGTGGCCAGCGAGGGGTCGTACTTGCCGGCGACGAGGTAGACGTGTGCGCCGTTGTTGGTCTGGACGGTGCCCGTCGTGTCGGTGAAGGTCAGGCTCAGGAAGCCGACACCGCGCACGTCGATCGCGGTCGCCACCGGCAGGCTGGGCGCGGACTGCGGCGTCACGGTGATGCCGTAGGAGTACGTGTACGTGACGGCCGCGTTGATGACCGGCCCGGCCGCGGTCGTCACCACGATGGGGAACGTCCCGGGCGTGTGCGCGGGGACCGTCGCGGTGACGCCGGTGGTGCTCGTGCGTAGCGTGACCGTCGCCGCCACGCCGCCGATCATGACTGTCAACGCGGCCGGGGATGCCGGGAAGGTACCGGTCAGGGTGATCACCGTGCCGCCCTGGGCTGGGCCGGCATTCACATCGACGGCGGTAATCGTGACCGAGGCCCCGACGATTGTGTAGGGAGTCGCCGCCGTCGCGATCAGCGCGCTCGCCCCGTTGGTTGAGCCGGCGTAGATGCAGACGGTGTAGCTGATCTGGTTGGCGGTGACCGTCGCCGGCACCGCGATGGCGGCCCTGGTCGAGTTGATGAGCGTCAGGGTGCCGTCGAAGGGCCCGGTCGCGCCGCTCGTCGCCGGTGTGGTGTAGGTGGCCGCGCACGCGGACGTGTAGAACTGGACGGATGCGGCCGTCGTGATCGTCCCGCCATTCAGCGTTCCGGTAACCGTGACGTTCGTGCTGTTCAGTCCGGTGGCGTAGGTACTCAGCGCCAGCCCGTACGCGGCGATGGTGTATGCGCCGGTGCTCTGTGCCAGCAGGCTGCCCGCGGCGGTGGCCGTTCCGGCGTAGACGCAGACCCGGTAGACGTCGCCCGGCGACCCGTCCACCCCGTCGGGGACGGGGACCGACAGGGCAGTGCCGCCGGTGGCCGTCGCGGTCGTGTCCTTGCTGCTGCTCGCGGCCGCGGTGTCCGCGCACGCGGTGCCGACCTGGAACTGGGTGTAGTACGTGGCGACGGACGGGAGGCCGATCGTCGGCATGGTCGCGACGATCGTGTTGCCGCCGCCGCTGGGCCCGCTGCTCGGGGTCAGCGGGGTGAGGCTGAAGATGTTCACCCGGTACGGCGCGACGCTCCCGTTGTCGGTGCCCGCGATCAGGACGCTGCCCGTGGCGGTGCCGTTGTAGACGCAGACGTTGTAGTCCGCGCCCGGTACCGCGGCCGTCACCTTCGGAACGGTTGTCGGGAACGTGCCCGATCCGCCCGTCGGGACGGTCAGGCTCAACGTGTTACCGACGCTGCTGGACAGGTTCGACGCCGTCACGGTGGGACCGTTGCCGCTCACATAGGTCGCCGCGCAGGCGGTCCCGCCTGCCTCGACCTGGAACTGAGCGGGGTAGCCGGCGTTCGGCGGGAGAACACTGACCGGGGTGCCCGCGCCGCTGGCCCCGGTGGGCAGGCGCGTCTTCGCGGTGATGACGTTGCCGCCGTTGTTGGGCCCGGCGGTCATACCGGTGTCGAGGACGAGGTCGAAGATGTTGGCCGTATAGGTCGTCGCGCCGTCTACCAGGGTGCTGAGAGCGCTGATGGCGTAGATGCAGATCTGGTAGGTGGAGGCTCTCGTAGAAGTCAGCTTGACGCTGGGCGGAACCTTGACGTCCAGGCTGGTGGTGCCGGTCGCTGTTGCCACCGTGCTCGGGGTTCCGGCAAACGCCGCAGCGGCGGCGCACGTGCCCGCCGGCTGGAACTCGACGTAGTAGGTGGTGCCGCTCACGACGGTCGTGGTCACGGTGACGGTGTCGCCACCCCCGTTGAACCCGTTGGGCAGGGCGGCCGCGAGCGCGGGAGTGGCCGTGACGACCAGCATCGCCGCGATCGCCGCCAGGACGGCTCCGAGTGGGACTAGTCGGCTGATGGTTGTTCGGGTTCGCATGCGTGGCCCCGTCCGTTGGTTGCCGCCGGTGTCTGCTGTGCTGGGTGCCCGGGAGCGGAGGCGACTCGCTAGCAGGCGCGGTAGCTGTTGGTGGCAGTACGACTGCGGAGAGTAATCGCTCCGGGCCGCCGGGGCCAGGCCGGAGAACCGCTGTCCGGCGAGCGCCTCAGCAGTAGATGCCGGCCTTGCCGATGACCTCGTAGGGGCAGTCGGCGGCGTCGAGGAGCCGGAGCACCGCGTCCCGGTTGCGGCCGGTCTGCGGGGTGATCACCTCGTCCGGTGGGTAGAAGCCGCCGTCCCAGGCGGTGGTCGGGTACATCTCGAACGTGAAGTCGAAGATGCCCTGAGTGCCCCAGAGCCAGTCGTCGATGGTGCCGTCGGTGAGGTAGAGGGTGCTGTCCTGCTCCGGGGTGTAGCCGTTGGCGGCGGCCATCGACTGACCCAGCGTGACGAAGGTGCTGTTCTGGTCGGCGGTCATCCCGGTCGTCACGCCGGCCGTGGTGTAGCCGAACGGCCAGAGCACCATCTCGCTGTAGCTGTGGAAGTCGATCCCGACCTTGATCTGCTGCACCCCGTGGATCCGCCGGCTGCGCACGAAGTCGCGTACCCGCTGCGTCTCCGGGGCCGAGAAGGGCGAACTGCCGCGGTAGACCTCCGCGGACGGGTTGCCCGACGAGCCGCCGCAGCAGCCCCACCGGTAGTTCCAGTTCCGGTTCAGGTCGGTGCCGACGGCAGTCGAGCCGGCGTGGGTCTGCCGGTTCTTCCGCCAGAAGGCGTAGGCGCCGGTCGCGATGTCGTACTCCGACCCGTCCGGGTTGAGGTTGAAGATGATGTAGATCTCCCGCGAGTCCACCAGGGCGCGCACCTGCGGGTCGGTCGCGTAGCTGCCGGTGAAGAGATTGAGGAGGTAGAGGCACATCTCGACGGTGAGGTGCTCGCGAGCGTGCTGCCCGCAGGTGAACAGCACCTCCGGCTCGGCCTCATCCGTGCGGACATGGTCGCTGATCTTGACCGCCCACAGGTCCCGGCGCTCGTACGAGTGCCCGATGCTGAACCTGGTGACCAGGTCCGGGTAGGCCAACCTGACGCTGGCGATCTCGGCGCTCATCTCGGCGTAGTCGTGGTAGCCCGAGTCGTCGGGCGGGAACCCCGACGGCACCGGCAGCCCCGTCGGGCGCCGGGAGCCGGCGGTCGCCACCGCCGCCGGGTCGGCGCCCACCCGGTAGCCCAGCCGCCGGATCGCCAGGACCTCCGCGGCGGTGGCGGTGACGACGAAGCGCCCGTCGCCGACCTCGGCCACCGCGACCCCGGTGCCGGTGACGGCCGCCCGGTCCGCCGCCGTCCGGACACCGTCCACCAGGTACTGGCCGACCTCGGGTCGGCTCGCCCCGGCGGGCGCCCGCGCCGGCTCGGCGCGGGCGGGACCGGCCGCCACCAGGGTGGCTGCCGCGGCGAGGGCGGCGGCGGCCACCGCGACCGACCGGAGCCGGCGACCTGAGGGCATGCGACGTCCTCCCCGTGGACTGGCGCGCCCGGAGCGGCCCGGTTGAACGGCCGCCGATGGACACGGAATGTCAACATCACGTAACTCTATGTGGTTTTCTGAGTCAAGAGCGCGGTGAGCCCCGGTGCCCGGCCGGGCCCGGTTGCCGGCGTACCGGGACGGGGGCGCGACCGTGCCCCCGGCCCGTGGCCTACCCTGCATCTCCGTGCCCGGGACCCATGAGTTGCTTGTCGCCTCCAACCGCGGCCCGCTGTCGCTGGTGGCGGGGGAGAGTGGCCGCGACGAGGTCCGCCGCGGCGGGGGCGGGCTGGTCAGCGGGATGTCCTCGGCGCTGTCCTCGTCCGGCGGCCTCTGGATCTGCACCGCGCTGAACGACCGGGAGCGGGCGGCGGCGCGCCGGGCCGGCGACGGGACCCTGGCCGCGGCCGGCGTGGACACCGCCGACCTCGAGGTGCGGATGCTGCCGCTGGACGTGTCCACGTTCAACCGGGCCTACAACGGGGTCGCGAACTCGACCGTCTGGTTCGTCAACCACATGCTGTTCGACACCCCGAACCGGCCCGTGTTCGACGCCGGCTGGCGCCGGCTGTGGGCCGCGTACGAGCGCTACAACGCGGCGTTCGCGGACGCGGTCGCCCGGGCCGCCGCGCCGGCGGCGAAGGCGATGATCCAGGACTATCACCTGTTCCTCACCCCGCGGCTGCTCCGCGAGCGCCGGCCGGACCTGCGGATCGCGCACTTCACGCACACCCCCTGGCCCCCGCCGGACTACTACGCGCTGCTCCCGGACGACATCGGGCGGGCGATCGTGGCCGGCCTGCTCGGCGCCGACCACGTCGGCTTCCACAGCCCGCGCTGGGCCGACGCGTTCCTCGCCTGCTGCCGTGAGCTGCTCGGCTGCGCGGTCGACCCGGCCGCCCGCACCGTCGAGTGGGACGGCCGCACGGTCCGGGTCGGCATCCACCCGCTCGGCACCGACGCGGACGAGTTGCGCGCGCGGGCCGGCCGCGGCGACGTGCGGGTGCAGCTGGCCAGCCTGCGCGAGCAGCTCGGCGACCGGCTGGTGATCACCCGGGTGGACCGCACCGAGCTGTCCAAGAACATCGTCCGCGGCCTGCACGCCTACCGCGAGCTGCTGCGCACCCGGCCCGAGTGGCGCGGCCGGGTGGTGCACATCGCGTACGCCTACCCGTCCCGGCACGACCTGCCCGAGTACCGCGAGTACACGGCCGCGGTGCAGCGCATCGGCCGGGAGATCGACGAGGAGTTCGCCGCCGACGACTGGGACCCGCTGATGCTCGAGGTCGTCGACGACTACCCCGGCTCGCTGGCCGCGCTGCGGTGCGCGGACGTCCTGCTGGTCAACCCGATCCGGGACGGGATGAACCTGGTCGCCAAGGAGGGCGTCATCCTGGCCGAACCCGGCTGCGCGGTGGTCCTGTCCCGGCAGGCCGGCGTCGCCGACGAGTTCAGCGCCGACGCGCTGATGGTCAACCCGTACGACATCACCCAGACCGCCGAGGCGCTGCACGAGGCGCTCGCGATGCCGGCCGACGAACGCCGGGCGCGGGCCGACCGGCTGCGCGCCGCGGCGTCCGCCCATCCGCCGGCCGAGTGGTTCGCCACCCAGCTGTCCGCCCTGGACTGACCCGCCCGCGGCGCGGGTGCCGGCTGTCAGGCGAGGTGGCTGAGTAGGGCGATCACCCCTGCCGGGCCGTCGACGGCGAGGTCGGCGCGGTCGGCCACCTCGGCCGCCTCGGGCGAGGCGCTGGCCACGGTGAGGCCGGGCAGGCCGGCTGCGCGCAGCTGCTCCACGGCGGCGAAGGCGGGCAGGTCGCCACGGTCGTCGCCGGCGAACAGGACCGCGGCCGGGTCGTGGTCGGCGACCAGCCGGCGCAGCGCGGCGCCCTTGTCGTCGGTGCCGCCGCGGATCTCCAGGACGGCCCGGCCCGGATGCGCGGTCAGGCCGTTCCGTTCGGCCAGCGCGCGGACCGGGCCGGCCAGCGCGGCCAGGGCGGCGTCCGGGTCGGCGGCCGGCCGGGTGTGCACGACCAGCGACAGCCGCTTGTCCTCCACCCAGACCCCGTCCGGGGCGCCGGCCAGGACGCCGGGCAGCTCGGCCCGGACCGCGGCGATCCCGGGCGGCGGCTCGGGCGTGCTCAGCCGGCCGTCCTGCCAGCGTTCGGCCCCGTACTGGCCGGCCACCGTCAGCCGCGGCACCCGGTCGAGGTCGCCGAGCTCGACCACGTCGGCGGCCGCCCGCCCGGTCACCACGGCCAGCGTGCCGACCCGGGCGGCCAGCCGGCGCAGCACGTCCAGCCCGCCGTCCACCAGCCGGCTGCGGGACGGGTCGGTGACGATCGGGGCGAGCGTGCCGTCGAAGTCCAGCGCGACGAGCGCCCGGGCCGGGGCGGCCAGCAGCGCGACCAACCCGGCCTGGCCCGCCGCCGTCCGCGGCACCGGTAGTTCGGTGTGCTCTGTCACCACTCCACCCTTGCGCACCTCGCCGGCCGGGTGCGGGCTGGGGTGCGGGTCGGCTGGGGTGCGAGTCGGGTAGAGGACGGGTGCAGCGTCCGGCCAGCCCTGGGCCGGGCCGCGGACGCCCCGATGCCTAGATGAGGGAATCAACGCGCCGGCATACCGCGATGCCCGGGCGGGCAGGGTTTTCCGGGGTGCGCCTGGTCAGCGGACGCGACGCAGTACCGTTCGGAAGCTCGCCGGCCAGTCGGGCCGCCGAGCATGCTGGCCCGCACCCCGCCAACGACGACGTTCCGGAGGTGCAGATGTTGGATACGGGGAGTGTTCGGATGATCAACCGGCCCGCCGGGCCGGGCGCGCCGACCGAGGCCGGTGACGCCGCCGGGCCGACCGAGTGGCGGGCGCGGCTGCTGGCCGACGCGCGCACGATCCTTGACCTGAACTGGGCCGGCCGATCGACGGTGCCGTCCCGGTCGCTCTACCCGCACCAGTGGAGCTGGGACTCGGCGTTCATCGCGATCGGCCGCGCCTGGCTGGACCAGCGGCGCGCCGAGCAGGAGCTCGAGTCGCTCTTCGACGCGCAGTGGGCGAACGGCATGGTGCCGCACATCGTGTTCAACCCGGCGATCGCGCCGGGCTCGTACTTCCCCGGCCCCGAGTTCTGGGACGCCGACCGCGGCAACGGCCGGCGCGGCAAGGGCGGCCCAGCCACCTCCGGGATCACCCAGCCGCCGCTGCACGCCCGGGCCGCGCTGCAGGTGTACCGGCGGTCCACCGACCGGGCCGCGGCGGGCGAGTTCCTGAGCCGGCTGTACCCGAAGCTCGCCGCGCAGCACGACTACCTGGCCGCCCACCGCGACCCGGCCCGCCACGGGCTGGCCGTGATCGTGCACCCGTGGGAGTCCGGGATGGACAATGCCCCGATCTGGGACGCCGATCTGGATCTGGAGATCCCGGCCGGGGTGCTGCCCCCGTACCGGCGGCACGACCTGGCGCACGCCGACCCGGCCGACCGGCCCACCCAGGCCGCGTACGACCGGTTCGTCTACCTCGCGCTGGCGTACCGGAACAGCGGCTACGACGACAGCCGGCTGCTGGAGACCAGCCCGTTCCTGGTCGAGGACCCGCTGTTCAACTCGATCTGGTGCTGGTCGGTGCACGCGCTGGCGGAGATCGCCGACATCCTCGGGCAGGACCCGGCGCCACACCGCGAGCTGGCCGCCCGGATCTCCGCCGGCATGCTCGCCCACCTGTGGGACCCGAGCTCCGGCCGGTTCCACGCCCGCGACATCCGCACCGGCCAGCTGCTGCCGAAGAATACGATCAGCTCGCTGATGCCGCTGCTGGACCCGGACCTGCCGGCCGAGCAGGTGGCCGCGATCGTCGCCGACCTGCGGTCGCCGCACTTCACCCCGCGTCCGGCCGGTGCGTTCATGGTGCCCAGCCACGACCTGGTCGCGCCCGAGTTCGACCGCCGCCGCTACTGGCGCGGCCCGGTCTGGATCAACACCGACTGGCTGCTCTGGCGCGGCCTGGAGCAGCACGGCCGCCCCGCGGTGACCGACGCGATCACCGCGAGCATGGTCGGACTCGCCCGCCGCTCCGGCTGGCGGGAGTACTTCGACCCGTTCACCGGTGCCGGTTACGGTGCCGAGGGCTTCAGCTGGAGCGCCGCGCTGATCATCGACCTGCTGCACTCGGCCGCGATCACCGCCTGAGCCGCGCGCCCGCCGGCCGGAGCGCCGCGGCTACATCAGGTCGATATAGCGGGTGGGGTAGGCCTCGTCCTCGGGGATCGGGACCGTCATGTCGAAGTCGTCGGGGGCCGGCGTGCCCAGCCATTCGATCAGCCGGGTGACGCCGAGGCCGACCAGCACGGCCCCGCCGAGGACGGTGATCTGGATCCACTCCGCGACGTTGCCGAGGCTCAGCCAGAGCAGCAGCAGTTGCAGCGTGGACGCGGCCAGCACGGTGCCGAAGACGCCGCCGCGCCGGCCGTGCACGCTGCTGCCGCCGAGCAGCGCGGCGGCGAAGCCGGCGACCGTGATCAGCGAGGTGCCGCGGTCGTCCGGCGGCACCGCCGCGTGCGCGTGCAGCACGGCGACGATGCCGGCGCCGCCGGCCAGCAGCCCGGACAGCGCCAGCGCGCCGACCACGCTGGCACCGGCCGGCGTGCCCCGGCCGGCGGCCGGGTCGCGGTCGACGCGGTAGCGGCCGAGCACCGCCCGGAACCGGGGCGTCGCGGCGACGACGCCACCGGCGATCGAGACCAGCGCGGCGCCGCCGAAGACCACCCAGGCCCACCGGGTCAGGTCCGGCTCCGGGGCGAGGGCCAGCGGCCGGCCGTCGGCCAGGTCGATCACGGCCGCCGCGAGCAGGGTGGCCGCGCCCAGGCTGACCGCCCAGGCCGGCACCCGCAGACCGACCGCGACCAGGCCGAGCAGCAACCCGGCGCCGGCCGCCGCGCCGGCGGCGATCCCGCAGGCGGCGCCCAGCGGCAGCGTGGTGTGCTGGAACACGTACCCGGTCAGCACCCCGGTGGCGGCCGCGATGGCGCCGGCCGCCAGATTCGGCGCGGCGGCCCGCAGGCTTACCGCGAACGCGGCGGCCAGCAGCACCGAGGAGGCGCCGATCAGCAGCTGGTCGCGCAGGTGGTCGCCGGACAGCGCGCCGGTCGACCGCGACCAGACCAGCGCCGCGGCCACGCCCAACCCGATCAGCAGCACCGCCTCCCAGGCGACGTGCACGGCTAATCGATCCCGCGCGACGACCTCCCTGTCGGCAAAGTCCGGTTCCACCGCAACCTCCCGCGTTCCCCGAAGTCCGATCCCAACCTGATCGTCCGGACGCTACTGCCACCGTGCCCCGTTCGGAACGGCCCCCGCCGGGCAGCCGGCCCGCAGAGGGTTTGCCGGTAGCCCCACGGGGGAGGTCGAACAGGGCAGGACGGCTGTAGGCGCCAGCCGCCGACTCGGTGACCGCGAGGAGGTGCTGGATGAATGCCGACATGGCGCTGGATGACCGCGCCAGCGCCGTACGGCAAGCTCGTACCGTCACGGCGTCCGTTCTGGCGCGATGGCACTGCACCCAGGATTGCGTGGACGACGCCGTGCTGATCGTCAGCGAGATGGTCACCAACGCGGTCCGGCACGGCGGCGGCCGGGTCCGGCTGAGACTCCGGCGCGGCGCCCACGTGCTCCGGCTGGAGGTGCGGGACGGCTCCCGGCGGCTGCCGCGGTTGCTGCCGGCAGCGCCGGACGCCGAATGCGGCCGGGGACTGCGGATCGTCACCGAGCTGGCGTACCGCTGGGGCACTACCCGGGTCCGCGGCGGCAAGATCGTCTGGGCGGAGGTGGTGTACCGGCGGGTGGGCCGCGGGCTGCGCGGGCTCGGCCCGGGTTCCGCCGGGCTCGGCGTGACCGGCCCGTTGAGCTGCGTGGGGCGCTAGCTCGCCGGCTCGCCCCAGCCGCCGCCGCCCGGTGTGACCATCGTCACGACGTCGCCGGCATCCAGCCGGCGGGTTGTCTTCGCCGGGAGTACCTCGACGCCCGTGGCCGTCCCGTCTGGCGGCGTCCGCTCGGGACCCGTCTCGGGAGCCGTCTCCTGGGCCGTCTCGGGAGCCGTCTCCCGGGCCGTCTCTGGAGCCGTCGCCGCCGGTGCCGGCGATGGCGCCCGGCCGGGGGGCGTCGTGCCGGCCGGTGCTCCGGCGGGCGCTCCGGCGGGGGAACCGGCGGGCGCTCCGGCGGGGGAGCCGGCGGCGATCAGGTTGCGGCCGGCCGTGCCGGCCCGCCCGCCACGAGCGCCGGCCGGCGGGTGCCGCCGCCGGTCGGTGAGCATCGAGACGGTGGCCGGCGCCAGCACCCGGATCGACCGGATCACCCCGTCGCCGCCGCGGTGCGCGCCGGCCCCGCCGGTGCCGTCGGCCAGCTCGTACCGCTCGACCCGCATCGGGTACTCCAGCTCCAACGCCTCCACCGGGGTGTTCAGCGTGTTGGTCATGCCGACGTGCACCCCGCTCGGCCCCGGCCCGCGGCTGGACCCGCCCTGCCCGCCGGCGATCGTCTCGTAGTACGACCAGCCGTCGCCGCCGATGATCAGGTTGTTCATCGTGCCCTGGCCGGCCGCCGGGACGTCGGCCACGTTGGCCAGCGCGGCGAGCACCGTGTCGGCCACCCGCTGGCTGGTCTCCACGTTGCCGGCCACCACGGCGTGCGGCGGCTGGGCGTGCACCAGCGAACCCTCGGCCGCCACGATCGTCAGCGGGGCGTAGGTGCCCGCGTTCGCCGGGACGTCGTCGGGCAGCAGCACACGCAGCGCGAAGTAGCAGGCGGACCTGGTCACCGCGAGCGGGCAGTTCACGTTGCCGT
This sequence comes from Mycobacteriales bacterium, assembly GCA_039648995.1. Classification (GTDB taxonomy): domain Bacteria; phylum Actinomycetota; class Actinomycetes; order Mycobacteriales; family CADCTP01; genus JBBWZH01. The sequence goes on along the minus strand of JBBWZH010000071.1, from coordinate 40,671 downwards.
CGACCGCGGGCGCGGTGCCGGTGAAGTCGATGCGCATCTCATCGCCGGCGATCGTCACGGCCACCTCGATCGGGATGTCCGCGTCGGTCACCCCGTCGCCCTCCAGCTCGCCGCTGGCCCGGTAGGTGCCGTCCGGCAGGGCGCGGACGGCGTCCCGGGCGCGCCGCTCGGCGTACCGCAGGATCTCGTCGTACGCGTTCAACAGCGTGTCCAGCCCGCGCTGCCCGGCGATCTCGGCCAGCCGCTGCCCGGCGACCTGGTTGGCCGCGATCTGGGCCCGGAAGTCGCCCCGGCGCAGCCGCGGGGTGCGGGAGTTCGCGCAGATCAACGCGAGCAGGTCCTCGTCCAGCTGGCCGTCCTTGACCAGCCGGACGGGCGGGATGACCAGCCCTTCCTGCCACAGGTCCCGGCTGCCGGCCGGCATCGAGCCCGGCGCCATCCCGCCGATGTCGGAGTGGTGCGCCCGGGTCACCGCGTAGCCGACCGGTGTCCGGCCGACCGCGATCGGGGAGACCAGCGTGATGTCGGGCAGGTGGGTGCCGCCGGTGTACGGGTCGTTGAGCGCGAACACGTCACCGGGCCGGGCGCCCCGGGCCCGGACCGCGGCCACGGATTCCGGCATCGCGCCGAGATGCACCGGGATGTGCTCCGCCTGCGCCACCAGCCGGCCGGCGGCGTCGAACAGCGCGGCCGAGCAGTCCCGGCGCTCCTTGATGTTCGACGAGTACGCGCTGCGGACCAGCACGGTGCCCATCTCGGTGGCGACGCCCTCCAGCGCCGAGCGCATCACCGACAGCGTGACCGGGTCCACTATCCCCTCCGCAGGACGAGCGTGCCGACGCCGTCGACGTGCCCCGACCAGCCCGGCCGGACCAGGCAGGTCGACTCGGCGAACTCGATGACCGCCGGCCCGGCCAGCCGGCTGCCGCGGCCGAGGGCCGCGCGGTCGTACACGTCGACGGTGCTCCACCTGCCACTCGGGCCGTCGACTGGACCGTCGGCCGGACTGCCATCCAGCAGGACGTCGCGGCGGCCGGGCGGCGGCGCCGGGTCGGGTGGGTCGGGCTCGACGATCTCCGGCTGCTCCCCGGGCAGGGTGGCGACCAGCCGGACCGCCACGATCTCCACCGGCTCGTCCTCGGCCCGGTGCCCGTACCGCTGCTGGTGCGCGGCGTGGAACGCCTCGGCCAGCCCGGCCGGGTCGGTGCCGCCGACCGTCAGCTCGTACGACTGGCCGCGGTACCGCAGGTCGGCCAGCCTGACCAGCCTCAGGCCGGCGCCGTCGGCCGTGCCGGCCGGATGGTCCGGGTCGGCCGGGTGGTGCGGGTCGGTCGCGCGGTCGGGGTCGGTGGTGCCGGGGGTGCCGGCTGGGGCGAGGTCGGCGCGGGCGCGGGCGGCGAGGTCGTCCCAGGCCGCGGTGAGGGCGGCCGGGTCGAGGGCGTCGACGGTGCCGAGCAGGGGCGCGGCGTAGTCGCGCCGGAGCTCCGAGATCGCGAGGCCGAGCGCGGAGAGCACGCCGCCGGCGCGGGGCACCAGCACGGTGCGGATGCCCAGCTCCTCGGCCAGCGCGCAGGCGTGCATCCCGCCGGCTCCGCCGAACGCGACCAGCGCGAAGTCACCCGGGTGCAGGCCGCGCTGCACCGAGATCACCCGCAGCGCGCGCACCATCTCGGTGTCGGCCACCCGCGCCACGCCCAGCGCCGCCTCCTGGACGGTCAGCCCCAGCCGGTCGCCGAGGCGGGCCAGCGCGGCCCGGGCCAGGTCCACCGACAGCGTCACCGCACCGCCGAGCCGGGCGCCGGGCGGCAGCAGGCCGAGCACCAGGTCGGCGTCGGTGACGGTCGGCTCGGTGCCGCCGAGCCCGTACGCGGCCGGCCCCGGCTCGGCGCCGGCCGAGTGCGGCCCGACCCGCAGCGCGCCACCGGCGTCGGCCCAGGCGACCGAGCCGCCGCCGGCGCTGACCGTGTGCACGTCCACCGCCGGCAGCTTCACCGGCACCCCGGCCAGTACCGACTCGGTGGTCGTCTGCACCGCGCCGCCGTCCACCGCGGCGACGTCGGTGCTGGTGCCGCCCATGTCGAAGGTCAGCAGGTCGCGGTAGCCGGAGCGGGCCGCGACCGCGGACGCCCCGACCACCCCGCCGGCCGGCCCGGACAGCACCACCCGGGCCGGCTGCGCGGCGGCCACCTCGACCCCGGCCACCCCGCCGGTGGACTGCATCACCAGCGGCTCGGGCAGCCCGCGCTCGGCGGCCCGGCCGGCCAGCCGGCGCAGGTACGCCTGCACCCGGGGCGCCAGGTACGCGTCCGCCGCGACGGTGGCGGTGCGCTCGTACTCGCGGAACTCCGGCAGCAGCTCGCAGGACAGCGACACCGGTAGGCCCGGCAGCGCCGCCCGGATCGCGGCGCCGATCGCCCGCTCGTGCGCCGGATGCAGGAACCCGAAGATCAGGCAGACCGCCACCGCCTCCACCTCGGCGGCGGCGAGCGCCCCGACCAGCCGCTCGGTCTCCGCGTCGGCCAGCGGGACGAGGACCCCGGCCGGCCCCATCCGCTCGGCGACGGTGAACCGCAGCTCCCGCGGCACCAGCGTCGGCGGCCGGTCGGCGGCCAGGTCGTACAGCGCCGGCCGGTTCTGCCGGCCGATCTCGATCACGTCCCGGAACCCGGCCGTGGTGACCAGGGCCGTGCGGCCGCCGCGCCGTTCCAGCAACGCGTTCGTCGCCACGGTCATCCCGTGCGCGAACACCGCCACGGCACCCGGGTCCACTCCGGACACATCCACCGCGGCCAGCACGCCCACCGACTGGTCCGCCGGCGTCGACGGCACCTTCGCCGTCAGCACCCGACCGTCCACAAGCGCCACCAGATCGGTGAACGTCCCCCCGACGTCCACCCCCAGCCGCACCCGCCCAGCCACGCCCCCATCCTGGCACCCACCCGGAGGGGCCGGTGGGTTGGTCAGGTGGCGGCGATGATCTTGTGGAGGGTGTCGAGGGCGTGGTCGAGGTCGGTTTCGGTGATGACGAGGGGCGGGGCGAGGCGGAGCGTGGTCTCGTGGGTGTCCTTGACGATGATGCCGTTGTCGAGGAGGCGCTCGCAGATGGCGCGGGCCGGCGGCATGCCGGGGGCGAGGACGACGCCGGCCCACAGGCCGCGGCCGCGGACCTCGGCGACCTTGTCGGCGGGTAGCTCGGCGAGCCGCCGCCGCATCCGGGCGCCGAGTTCGGTGGCGCGGCGCTGGAACTCGCCGGTGTTCAGCAGGTCGACGACCGCCAGGCCGACCGCGCAGGCCAGCGGGTTGCCGCCGAACGTGCTGCCGTGCTCGCCCGGATGCAGCACGCCGAGCATCGACCGGTCGGCGACCATCGCGGAGACCGGCAGGATGCCGCCGCCGAGCGCCTTGCCGAGCAGGTACGCGTCCGGCCGGACGTTCTCGTGCTCGCAGGCGAACGTGGTGCCGGTGCGGCCGAGCCCGGACTGGATCTCGTCCGCGATCAGCAGCACCGACCGCTCGGTGCACAGCTCCCGCACCGCCTGCAGGTAACCGGCCGGCGGGACGACCACGCCGGCCTCGCCCTGGATCGGCTCGACCAGCACCGCGACCGTGGTCTCGTCGATCGCCGCGGCCATCGCGTCCACGTCCCCGTACGGGACGACCCGGAAGCCGGGCGTGTACGGGCCGAAGCCGTCCTTCACGACCGGGTCGGTGGAGAAGCTGACGATGCTGATCGTCCGGCCGTGGAAACCGCCCGAGCAGACGATGATCGAGGCCTGTTCCGGCGCGACGCCCTTCACCTCGTAACCCCACTTGCGGGCGACCTTCAGGCCGCTTTCCACCGCCTCGGCGCCGGTGTTCATCAGCAGCACGGTCTGCATGCCGGCGAGGTCGGCCAGCGCCCGGCAGAACGGGCCGAGCAGATCGGCGTGCACGGCCCGGCTGGTCAGCGTGAGCCGGTCGAGCTGCCGGTGCGCGGCCTCGACCAGTGCCGGGTGGCCGTGCCCGAAGTTCAACGCCGAGTACGCGGACAGCAGGTCGAGGTACCGCCGGCCGTCCACGTCGGTGACCCAGGCGCCCGACGCCTCGCTCACGACCACCGGCAGCGGGTGGTAGTTGTGCGCGCCGTACTGCTCGGCCAGCTTGATCGACTCACCGGTCGACATGCTGATCATTGTCACGCCGGCTCCGTACGACGGTGGGGGAAGGGGACCGCGCCACCATAGCTGGAGGTCCCAGGCGTGGCGCTGGATAGCGGGGGGCGGCGCGCCGCGCCGAACGTCCACAGTGGAGCGGCGGCGGTCGAGCCCGCTCACCCGGCGCAGGCGACCAGCGGCGGTGGAGTAACGAACATGTCCGTTCGGCCCTTGTTGGCCACTTCATCGCTCTCTAGTGTCAATCTGTCGTTCGGACACTCCGTAGCGGTGGAGATGGTCCGTAGCTTCCGAAAGGGTGGGCCCCATGCGTGTAGAGGCACAGGTCAAGACCGAGGCACCGGCGACACCGATCCTGCTGACTCCGAGCTTCGTCGAGCGGATGATCGCCCGCCGGCAGGCCGTGCAGATCGTGCGGTTCCGCACCACTTGCACAGACTGTGTGCCGAACCTGTAGTTGCCGCCCGGCGGCCATTCGGTGACCGCCAACATCGGCAGGTGATCAGCGCCGGAGCGTAGAGCGGGCGTGTGGTGGGTCAACCGCCGCACGCCCGCTGCCGCGCGCCCGGCGGCTCACTGGGACGACACGCCTGGAGTGACGCCGCATGGAATTGAGCCTGGCCACGCTCGAAGGGGTCCTGGCGGCCGTCTGCGGGGAGGAGCCGAGCGCGCCCTGGGAGACGGCGTGGCTGGCGCGGCACCGCGAGTGGTCGTTCGCACCGACCCTCTACAGCGCCTGGGAGCAGGCCGGCCGGCCGCTCACCCCGGCCATCCGGTACGAGCTCGACCTGCAGCGCGGCCGGATCGCCGGCTACCGCGAGCTGTCGGAGAAGCTGCATGCGGCGGTGCCGGGCCTGATCGGGATGAAGGGCCTGGATGTGGCGGATCGGTACCCGGCCGGCCTGCTGCGGTACATGAACGACCTCGACTTCTGGGTGCCGGACGAGGCCGAGCTCTGGCAGGCCGCGGCCCTGCTGAGCGGCTGGGGCTGGGAGGTCTGGCAGGCCACGTTCGGCCAGGACGGCGGGCGGCTGCGGGTCCTGGTCAGCCTGCGCCAGCCGAACGACGACCCGTACGCCGTGCCGTTTGCCGTCGAAATGACGAACTACCTCTCTCTCGGTGACCTCGGCGGGGTCGCGCCGCTGCTCGACCTGCCCGCGCCGTGGCGCCGGCCGGAGATCAAGAACATGGTGATGCTGCTGCTGGAGCGGTTCGAGCAGGCGTACCGGGCCCGTGACCTGGTGGACGCGGCGCTGCTGCTGGCCGGGCTGGAGCGGGCCGGCCTCCGCACGCTCTGGTCGGCGATCGACCGGTTCCGGCTCTGGCCCGAGTACGCCGAGCTGGCCGCCCGGATCGCCGGCACGCCGCTGCCGCCGGCGCCGCGGCCGCGCTGGCTGCCGGCGGCCGTCGCGGCGGCCCGGATCCGGCGCGGGGCCGGAGTGGCCGGCACCTTCCGCCGGCCGGCCGACGGCGTGCTGCGGCACCTGCAACGCCGGCTGCTGCACCGCGGCCAGCGCCGGCCGGAACGCTGGGCCTGGTCGATCCTGCAGAGCCGGCTGCCGGCCGAGCGCGCGCTGCACGCCGGGATGCCGCTGTTCGGCCTGCCGGTGGACGGCGCCCCGGCCGCCGGCGACCGGGCCGTGCTGGGCCGGCGCGGCAGGACCGTCTGGGCGGACACGCCGGTCGGCCGGTTCCTGCTCGCCCCCGGCGACGTGCTCACCGAGGATCTGCTCGACAACCTGCCCGCCGACCCCAGACCCTCCACTGTAGACGGCTCCACTGTGGACGAACCAGTGTCCGGTGTGGACGGTGGCGTGCGGTGACGGTGGCGGCGGTGGGGTCGGGCGCCGCGTTGCGGTCGGGCGTACCGGTACTGGTGCGGCACCGGCCCGGCGCCGAGGTCAGCGCGGTCACCGTCTGGCTCCGCACCGGCGCCCGGGACGAACGCGCCGCGCTCGGCATCACGCACCTGCTGGAACACGTGCTGATGCAGGCGGAGCTACCCGGCCGCGGCATCCGCCCGGTGGACGCGATCGAGGCGCTCGGCGGCGAGGCGAACGCGGTGACCAGCCGCGAATACCTGATGCTGTACGCCCGGGTGCCGACCGACGCGGCCGGCGAGGCGGCGGCGCTGCTCGCGGAAAGCCTGACCAACACGGCGTTCCCGGCCGATGTGGTGGCGGCGGAGCGCCGGGTGGTCCGCGAGGAGCTGCGGCTGGCCGCGTCCGAGCCGGATGACGTGGTGCACGACGTGTTCTTCCAGACCGCGTTCGGCGCGCACCCGCTGGGCCGGCCGGTCGGCGGCAGCATCGCCTCGGTCACCGCGCTGCGGCCGGCCGACCTGGTCGCGCACCAGGCCGAGCACGTGCACGCCGGCCGGGTGGCGGTGGTGGTCAGCGGCGGCCTGCCGGTCGAGCGGGTGCACCGGCTGTTCGAGCGCGGCCCGCTGGCCGACCTGCCGCCCGGGCCGCCGCCGGCGGTGGATCCCGACCCACCCGTGGTCACCCCGGGCCGCGCCGACCACCGGCTGAACAGCGACTCGGCCGCGGTGATCCTGGGCGGCGCCGCGGTCCCGCTGGGCGACCCCGGGCACGCGGCGTACGACGTGCTGATGGAACTGGTCGCCGGCGGCAACGCGGCGCTGCTGGTGGAGGAGATCCGGTCCCGGCGCGGGCTGTCCTACGACGTCTGGGGCTACGCCAGCGGTTACCGCGACACCGGCGTCTGGCGGGCCGGCGTGACCACCGCGCCCGAGCAGTTGGACGAGGTGTTGTCGCTCGCGGTGCGGCTGCTCGGCGAGCAGATCGAGCGCGGTTGGACCGAGGCCGAGGTAGCCGGCGCGCGCCAGCGGGTCGCCGGCCTGGTGCAGCTCGACCTGGAGTCCTCTTTGGAGGATGCCAGCATGCTCGGTGCGCACGCGCTGATCGGCGACGATCCGGAGTGGACACTGCGTGGTCACCTGGAGCGGGTCGCCGCCGTGACCGCAGGCGACGTCGCTGGGCGCGCCGCCGGCCTGCTGGATGGGCTGGTCATCGCCACCGCCGGCGGCCCGGCCGGCGGCACGGACAGCTCGCAGCGGGGAGGGAGGTGACCGGATGGAGCGTCACCGGCAGTCAAGCCGCCGCCCACGGGTGCGGAAGTCCAGTCCGAAGTAGACGGACAGCGCATCCGAATGGCCGGCATGGACGGGAGCTAGCGGTGGATCGGCGGGTTGTTTCGAACCGGCGCCCCGAGGTCAAAAGCGGCGTGGTCGCTAGCGCCACGCCATCCGATCGCCCGGCCGTGGCCACGTGGTCGCCCGGGCCGGCAGTGAGGAGTCGCGGTGGACCGTCACGCGCAGTCCAGCAGGCGTCCGAAGATCATCCGCAAGGGTAGGTAGGCCGAGCGCGCCGCGCCGCCCCGGCGGCGCGGCGGCACCGCGGAAGGAGCAACCATGGACCGCCGACTGACGTCGTCCCGGCGCCCGAAGATCGTCCGTAGGGGCCGGTAGGCAATGCGGTGGCGCCGGCCGGATGGGCTGGCGCCGCGGCCTGGTAGAAGAGAGGTCCGGCATGGACCGGCAGGTGAGGTCGTCCCGGCGTCCGAAGATCCGGCGCCCGGGCACGTGAGGCACTGGCCGGCGCCCGCGGTCGTGCGGGCGCCGGCGGCTTGTGAGAGAGGTTCACAGATGGATCGTGCTGGGAGGGCGGCTCGCCGCCCGAGGATCGAGCGCAAGGACAGGTAGGTGGGTCGGCGCCCGTGTACTCACGGGCGCCGGCTGTTCTGGCCGACTTCGAGTGAGGACGTCGTGTACACATACCACCGTGGCGGCCGCCGATGACGGCCGCGCCGGACGTGGACTGGGAACGCACGGTCTTCACGCTGATCCCGCCGGACGCGCTGACCCGCGGCCTCGGTGGCCAGGTGCTCGACCGGTTCATCGGCGCCGGCTTCACGCCGGTGGCCAGCGCGGTGGTCTGGAAGCGGCCGCAGAACCTGGACGAGTACAACGCGCGGAACATCACCGAGGTGTGGAAGGCCTACCTGTACCGGATGGTCGACCTGCTCTTCGCCTACGGCCCGACGGTCGCGCTGCTGATGCGCGACGACCAGCCGCCCGAGGAGTTGACCAGCCACCAGCGGATGCGCCAGCTGAAGGGGGCCAGTTCGCCGAGTGACGCGCTGCCGGGCACGATCCGCGGCGACCTGCGGGCGATCAACGTGACCTGCGATCTGGTGCACGCCTCGGACACACCGGCCGAGTCGCAGCACGAGGCGGTCTCGTTCGCCGACGAGCTCGGCTGGTCCGGGCTGGCCGGTGACCGGGCCCGCGACCTGATCGGCCTGACGATGGCCGGCTACCCGCGCGAGGAACGTGGGTTCGACCAGGTGCTCGCCTGCGTACGGGCCCGGGTGGCCGGCGCGGTCTGGGCGGACCTGACCCCGCCCGGGCAGGAGCTGGCGCTGTCCTGGCAGGGCGGGCAGGTCGCCGAGATCGCCGCGCCCGGTGCCGGCGCCGACCTCGCCGCGCTGCTGCGCGACCCGGGGAACCATCCGCTGGCGCCGTTGCTGCGCTGCGAATTCCAGCCCGACTCGCCGCGGGTCGATCTGGCCGGGTTGGGTCACGTGTTGCGCGGCTTCGGCGGCCACCTGGACCGGTGGGAGGAGCTGGTGCTCACCTCGTCCATGTGGTTCCGTCCACTTCGGACGGAGGTGCCGGACAGCTGCGCCGTCTCGGTCAGAGTGTGATCGCGGTGCTGGCCGCGCTGCGGTCGACCGCGCCGGCCAGCGCCGGGTCGAGGGCGAGCACCCAGCCGGTCATCGGCGTCGGCTGGCAGCCCCGGGCGAGCTTCAGCTGCCAGGAGCCCTGGCCATACCGCAGGATCCGCACGCCCAGGGGCCCGGCCACCCGCACCGGCTCGTAGTAGGTGGTGGCGAAGTAGCAGAGCCGGGATCGTGGGTCGGCGTAGTCGGTCCCCGCCACCAGGCCGGTCCAGTCCCGGTCGGTGCCGGCGAACAGGGTCACGCTCAACACGGCCGTGCCGGCCGTCGCGCACATGACCTGTGGGGTGCCGCCGGCGACATCGTCGACGATCCGGCGGATCTTGGCGCGTTCGCGGTCGACGTCCGCGCCGCCGCGGTACTTGGTGACCAGCGCGCAGCGCAGCCGGACCAGGTCGTCGAATACCTCCTCGACCGGCGGCTGCCGCAGTTCGATGCCGGCGTCGGCGAGCTGCCGCAGCTCCCGGCGCACCTTGATGCGCCGCCTGCTCGGCAGCGCGCGCAGGTAGTCGGCGAAATCCGGGCCGGGCACGGGCAGGTCGAACGTGTAGTTCAGCGGCAGCGAGCTGAAGCCGTGCCGGGCCAGCGCCGCGGCCAGCGGCGCCGCCTCCGGCCGGAGGTAGAGGAACCCGACGGCCCGGGCGCCGGCCGAGCGCGACCAGGCGACGATCCCACCGACAAGGGCATCGAGTGCCGCCGGGTCGGTGGCGCCGGGCCCGACCGGGAAACACTCGTAGCCGGGATACATCACGACCACGCTCGGCGTCCACCGGCCGGGGTCCGGCGCGCTCGCGGCCAGCTGCTCGCGCTCGGCCCTGGCCGCGGCGGTCAACGGCAGTTTCCGCGACGGGGTGCAGATCACATGGTGCAGGTCATAGTTCTCGGCGGGCAGCGGTTCGGGCTGCACCGTCCCGTACAGCGCCGCCAGCGGGGAGCCGCCGTCGCCGCCCGGAACCGCGAAGGTGACCGCCTGCCCGGCCACCCGGCCGGACATCGCGCGCAGCCAGGGCGGGCTACCCATCATCGGCGCGTCCGCGGCGACTTCGTCCCACCAGTCGGGCACGCCGTCCCAGATACTGAACCGGTCGGGACGGGGGCCGGCGCCGACGGCGGGCTCGGTGCCGGTGGTCACGCCGGCACCAGGCAGGCATCCAGGTGCCGGGGCGAGAGCCCGTGCCGCAGCTTGTACTCGTCGTTGCGCCGGCCGCCCTCCAGGAGCGGGTAGCCGAGCTGCAGCGCCAGTTCGACCGAGGCCGTGAAGGACAGCCCGTACGGGCTGAAGCTGCCGTCCACGTCGAACTCGTAGCCGCCGGTCCACATGTGCAGCCGGTCGCCGTCCAGCAGCCGGATGCCGGCGCCGATCAGCCGGTCCCCGTGGCGGATTTCGATCACCCGGGCGAGCGGGCCGAGCAGCTTGACGAAGCGTTCGAACCGGCCGTCCGGGTAGAAGCCGCGGTTGTCGAACCGGTCGGCGGTGACCCGGCAGAGCTCGGCCACCTCGTCGATGTCGATGTCGGCGACCGCACGCACGTCCACCCGCACGCCGGCTTCGGCCGCCCGCCGGGCCCGCCGCCGCACGTTCTGCCGGTACCGCGCCGGGATCCGGGCCAGGTAACCGTCCAAATCGGACAGTCCGGTGAGGTCGGCGGTGAACCGGTCCTCGATGTGGTGCAGGGGCAGGCCGGCGGCGGCGAGCGCGTGGTGCGTCGGGGTGCCCTGCTCGACGTTGACGAAGCCGCACCAGCGCGCGCCGAGCTGCCGCGCGGCCCGTCGGACGGCCGTCAGCACCGCGGGAAGGGCGTCGCCGGGCGTGCCCACCAGCCGGCTGTCGTAGCAATGCCAGACATGGCTGAGCAGCCCGGGCTCGTCGCCGTCGCACGGGTAGACCAGGCGCAGCCGGCCGAGCGGGTCCAGATGGCGGTACAGGTACAGCGGTGCGAGCAGCACCGGCCGCTGCTCCGACCGGACCACCAGGTAGCGGACGGCCTCCACCGGTGCCATCGGCTCCTGCTCGTACGCCCGCAGGTAGGTGCTCCGGTAGAAGACCGGCGCTCCGGCCGCCTCCACCAGGTCGTCCCACTCCACGGGATCAATCTCCGCAAAACTCTCGACTAGCGCGATCGACACGCCTTGACCCATCGGGCAACCTCCCGCGCAGAAATCTCGCACTGACGGTGTGCCGCCACCGAACCGTGCTGGCAATGCCTTGACGCGAAGGAGTCGGGCGACGCCATACTCTACGAGCCGTAGTCAGACGCATACAAGAGGTCCGAAGCCGGGCGGCCCGAAGGCGCAGAAGCGCTTGCCTGCCGCCGGGTTTCGGTCCGGTACCGAGAGGCGGGTCTGTCGATGGGTGAGGTGTTCTTCCGGAACAAGGTCGGCCGCACCGAGCAGTTGGCCGCGTCGCCGGGCCAACCGCTGACCGACGTACTGCATCAGGCCGGCATCCCGGTCAACGCCGTCCTCACCCGGCGTAACGGGCAACTGGTGTCCGAACAGACCACGGTGGTCGGCGCCGACGACCTGATCGAGATCAGCCAGGTGCGGCACTACGACCTGGACGTCACGCGCCGGCCGGCACAGCAGGTCTACGGCACGCCGAACCCCGTCTACACCAAGACCGTGCTGTTCGACACCGCCGGCTCGGTCGAGGTGCGCGCCGAGCAGTTCGACGAGGCCGGCTTTATCGCCTACGTCGAGGAAACGTTCGTGCAGAGCATCCTGACGAAGCAGGTGTTCCGGCCCGGGGAGGAGATCGTGGTCGGCCTGTCCGGCGGCCGGGACAGCGTCGCGTTCCTCACCCTGCTGGAGCGCACCGGGCACCGTCTGCCCAAAGTGGACATGACCGCGGTGACGATCACCGGCCTGCCCGACTGGGAGGAGCCGGCCACCTTCGCGGCGGCGAAGGCCTCGGGCGAGGCGCTCGGCATCGAGCACGTGCTGGTGACCCCCGACGAGATCGCCCAGGTATTCAGGCTGCGCCGGCCGTTCGTCGAGGCGATGAACAGCGTCGTCGGCGGCGAGGCCAGCCACCTCAACATGGTCATCGTCCACCACGTGCTGCGCCGGATGCTGGAGCAGGTCGCGCAGCGGCGCGGCGCCGGCACTGTCGCGTTCGGACTCAACGCGGACGACCTGGTGGCCAGCATGGTGACCTGGTACACGACCGGCTTCCGGATGGGCGGCATCCCGGTCCGGGACATCGGCAAGCTCCGGTACATCTTCCCGGTCTACCGGATCACGAAGAAGGAGCTCACCCTCTACCTGGAGCTGGTCGCGCCGGACCTGAACCGGCAGGGCACCCCGGGCCGGTTCACCACCGGCACCGACGAGCGGTCGCTGTCCTACGCGATGGCCGACCACCTCTACGGCCTGTGGCCGGGTGTGGACTACTACCTGTTCTCCGCGTACGAGATGATGCAGCGCTACATGTTCCCGCTGGTTGAGCAGACCTGCCGGATCTGCGAGGGCGTCTACCTGGTGCAGGAGGGTGTGCCGAACCCGACCGACCTGTGCGACGTCTGCGACTTCTTCGCCCGGCAGGAACTGACGGTCGCCGGGTGACGGCGCCGCTTCCCTGGTACCTGCGCTACTTCACCTCCGACTACTGGCAGTTCACCCGGTACGAGTACACCGCCGAGCGGACCGCGTCCGAAGTGGACTATCTGGCTGGGGTGTTGGCGCGCGCGCCGGGGCGGCGGGTGCTGGACCTGGGTTGCGGCACCGGCCGGCACGCGGTGGCGCTGGCCGCACGCGGTTTCGCGATGACCGGGGTGGATGCGTCCGCCCCGGCGCTCGCGCTGGCCGCGGCGGCCGCCGCCGGTGCGGACGTCGAGGTGGCGCTGCACCAGGTCGACCTGCTCACCGGGGCGCCCTGGCCGGTGTCCACAGTGGACGCGGTCATCTTCGTGCAGGGTCTCGGCTGGGGGAGCGACGCGGAGCAGGCGCGGCTGCTCCGCCGGGCGCGGCGGCTGCTCGCGCCCGGCGGCCTGCTGGTGCTGGACCACTCCAACGTCTCGGCGATCCTGGGCAACTTCCAGGCCCAGGCCGAGTTCTCCGCCGACGGCGTGGCCTACCGGATGAGCCGCGCCTACGACCCGATCACCGGCCGCAACCTCGGCGAGATGCGGGTGTGCCACCCGGACGGCCGGGTCGCCGTGCTGCCGCACGACATCCGGCTCTACCAGCCGCCCGAGGTCCGCCGGATGCTGCTCGCGGCCGGCTTCCGGGTGGTCGGCGCGGACGCCGACTTCACCGCCGGCGCCCCGGTCACTCCGGGCACCCGGTACGTGCAGTTCGTCGCCACGGCCGATCCGGTGGCCGGCTCGGGCGGACGGCCCGGTTCGGCGGTCGAGTCGCACCGGGCGCCGGTGCCACCCGGCCACCTCGACCTGCGCTGGGCACCGGACGAGGTGGACTTCGTCCGGTCCGACGTGGACGCCGCCTGGGCCGCCGTCGAGTCCACTGTGGACGCGGCGCGGGCGTACCCGCTGCACGACCCGTACGGTTCGGACCGGCTGGCTCCGGTGCTGGCTGGGCACTTCGGCTGTTCCCTGGCGCCGGAGCAGGTGGTGACCGGCGCCGGCGCCACGGGCCTGCTGCATGCGCTCGCCGGCCTGGCCGGGGAGGGTCCGGTGCTGGCGGAGCCGCTGGCCCATCCGGATCTCCCGGCCCGCGCCCGGGCCCTCGGCGCCGAGGTTCTGGTCGTGCCCGACCTGCCGCCCCCGGCCGGGGTGGACGGTCTGGCCGGGGTGGACGGTCTGGCCGGGGTGGACGGCCTGGCCGGGGTGGACGGTCTGGCCGGGGTGGACGGTCTGGCCGGGCTCGGCGGTCTGGCCGGGCTGGCGGACGCGATCGGCCGGCTCCGGCCGGCGCTGGTGGTGTTGGATCGGCCCGGGGTGACCGGGGACATCTGGCCGCTGGCGGCGGTACGGTCACTGGCCGAGGCGGCGGCCGGGGTCGCGGCGCTGCTGGTGGTGGACGAGACCTGTGCGGTCTACGCCGGTGCGCCCGTCAGCGCGGTGCCGCTGGCCGCCGAGGTCGGGTCGCTGGTCGTGATCCGCAGCATGTCCAAGGGGTACTGCTGCGGCGGGCTGCGCGCGGGCTACGCGGTCTGCTCGCCGGCGGTGGCGGCGCAGGTGCGTGCGGCCCTGCCCCCGCTCGGAGTCTCCGAGCTGGGTCTGGCCGGCGCGATCGCGCTGCTCCGCCGTGGTGACGTCTTCGGCCCGCTCCGGCAGCGGATCGCGGAGAACAAGCCGACCGTGGCCGCCCTGCTGCGCGCCGCCGGCTTCGAGGTGCGGTCCGGCGACCCGCGCCTGCCCTGGGTCCTGGCCCGTGCCGGGTCGACACCGGATGTCACGGCGACGGTCACCGCCCTCGGTCGGTGGCGGCTGGCCGGCCGGCCACTGTCTCGTGTGGACGGCGGGCCGACCGGGTGGGTCCGGGTCTCGGTGCCGCTGGCGCCGGCGCGGGTCGCGGCGTTCCACGCGTCGCTGCAGGGGGAGCCGGCCGGGGTGGCGCGGGCTGAGGTGGCGCGGGGCTGATGGACGTCGCGACCGCGGTCGGCCGGGTGCACGCGAGCGTGGACCCGGCCGCCGCGCTGGCCGACGTGGCCCGGCTCTGCGGCTACGACCGGTACCAGTCGTCGGCCGGGATCGGCGCGGCGGCCGACTACGTCGCCGAGCGGGCCGCCGCGGCGGGCCTGTCCGACGTGCGGGTGCTGCGGTATGCCGCGGCCGGCCGGCACTGGTGGACCTACCGCGTCCCGCCGGCCTGGACGCCGGTGCGCGCCACGCTGGCGCTGGCCGACGCCGCCGGCCGTCCACTTCGGACAGTGGTGGACTACCCGGCGCAGCCGTACGCGCTGGCCGCGTACTCGGCCGCCACCCCACCCGGCGGCGTGGTCGCGCCACTGCGTCACGACGGCGGCGACTGCCGTGGCGCCGTCGTCCTGCTGGACGGCGCGGCCGGGCCTCGCATCGCCGCCGCCGCGCGGGCCGGCGCGGTCGCGGTGGTCGCCACCGCCGGCGGCGGCGGTGGCGACCACGCTGGCGGCGATGGCCGGGTCGGGCGGATCGAGCTCCCACCCGCCGCCGGGATCGCCGCGTTCAGCGTGGACCCGGCCCGCTGGCGGGAGCTGGCCGACTGGGCCCGGATCGGCGGCCGGGCCCGGCTGCGGGTCGACCTGGCCGGGCCGGCCGAGCTGCCCGTCGTCACCGGCCGCATCCCCGGCCGCACCGACCAGGAGTTGCTGCTGTCGGCGCACCTCTGCCACCCGCGGCCGAGCGCGAACGACAACGCCTCCGGTGTCGCCGCGCTGCTCGCGCTGGTCCCGGGCCTGGCGGCCGGGCCGGCCGAGCTCGGCGTCCGGTTCGTCTGGGGGCCGGAGTTTCTCGGCCTCGCGGCGTACCTGCACGAGGTGGTCGGTGCCGGCGCGGCGCCCGCGCCCGTCGTCGCGATCAACGTGGACATGGCCGGCGAGGACCAGCGCCGGTGCGGCGGCCCGCTGATCGTCGAGCGCGGCCCGGACGACCTGCCGTCCTACCTGAACGCGGTGGTGGAGGGTTGCGCCGCCGCACTGCCGCAGGCCGGCCGCTCGTACAGCGGAGCGGTCGGCTGCGACACGTGGGCCTGGCGGCCCACCCCGTTCGTCGGCGCGTCCGACCACCTGCTCATCGTCGAGCCGCCGACCAGCCGGCCGGCCGTCAGCCTCGGCCACTGGCCGGACCGGTTCAACCACTCCGCCGCCGACACACTGGACAAAGTGGACCCGGCCGAGCTGCGTCGCACCGCAACCGTCGCCGGCGCCGCGGTCACGGTGATCCAGGCGGCCGCCGCCGGCGAGGCCGCCGACCTGCTCGGCACGGTCGTCAGCTGGTCGGCCGGTCGGCTGCTCGACTGCCTGGACCTCACCGTCCACAGTGGACAGCTCGGTTCGACCGGAGATCGGCCCGACTACCCGGCCCGGCTGCTCCGGCATCGTGCCGGTGTCGTGGCCGGCGCGGTCCGCGCTGTCGCCACCCTGGCCCCGGCCGCGGCGGCTGCCGTCGCCGACGCCGAGCGCTGGGTAGCCGGCCTCGCCCGCCAGCTCACCCAGCGGCTACCTCCGGCCGGCGCGGACGACGGCCCGGCGTGGCTCGGCCCGCGGCCCGGCCAGGCCGCGGCCGCCGGGGGCGGGCTGGCCCGGGGGTGGGACGGGCCGTTCAACCTGCGGGCGCTGGTGGCGGCGGCGGAGCCGGCTGACCGGGACTGGTTCGAGCGGTGGCTGCGGGCTGATCGCGGCGGCGGGTACGCGCGGGTCGTGGCGGTCGCCCGCGCGCTGGACGGCGGGCGGGACGCGCCGGCGGTGCTCGACCGGGCCGCGCTGGCGAGCGAGCTGCCACTGCCCGCCGCCGACGGCGACCGGCTGTTGGCATTGCTGCGGCGTTCCGGATGGGCCGTCCCGGCGGCGCCGGCGCGGATCGGATTGGTTGCGGACCCGGAGGCGTGATGCGCAAGGACCTTTTCGCGAACCGGCACTTCCGGCTGCTGTTCGCCGGCCAAGCGCTGAACATGATCGGCGATCGATCGATGATCATCGTCTTGGGTATCTGGGTGAAGCAGCTCACCGGGTCGAACGGCGCGGCCGGGTTGATCTACATGCTGCTCTCGGTCTCGGGCCCACTGGCGCCGCTGACCGGTCTGCTGGTCGACCGGCTGCCGCGGCGCCGGGTGCTGATCGCGAACGACCTGCTGTCCGCGCTGGTGGTGTTGAGCCTGCTGTTCGTCCGGGACCGCGGTGACGTCTGGCTGATCTACGTCGTCGCGTTCGGGTACGGGCTGTCATTCCAGGTGTACCGGGCGGCCCGCGGTGGGCTGGTGCACTCGATGCTGCCCGAGGCACTGCTCGGCGACGCGAACGGGATCTTCAGCTCGCTCGGCCAGGGGCTGCGCATCGTCGGGCCGCTGATCGGCGCCGGGCTGTACAGCGTGGTCGGCGGCGGCGCGGTCGCAACGCTGGACGCGGCCACCTTCGTCGCCTCGGCCGCCGTCTTCCTGCTGCTGCGCGCGGTCCCGGATCTGGTCCGGAAGCGGCCGGCCGAGCCGCCCCGGCTGCTGCACGAGATGGTGGCCGGTGCTCGGCACGTGTTCGCCACGCCGGATCTGCGCCGGGTGGTGGTCTCCGCCGCGGTCGCGTTCTCCGCGGCCGGGACGATCGACGTCGCGATGTACGCACTCGTCGACCAGGGCCTGCACCGGCCGGCGACGTTCCTCGGCGTGCTGGTGTCGGCGCAGGGCGCCGGCAGCGTGGTCGCGGGCCTGCTGATCGGCGGGGTGCTGCGGCGGATCGGTGAGATCGGCGCGGCCAGCGCGGGCTTCGCGCTCTGCGGCGCCGGCCTCGGGTGCGTGGCCACCGCGAGCCTGGCCGGGGTCTTCGCGGGCGCCGCGCTGGTCGGCCTCGGTCTGCCGACCGTCCTGGTCGCCAACATGACCCTGTTGCAGCGCCGTACCTCGAACGAGATGCAGGGCCGGGTGATCGCCGCGTCCGAGGCGATCATCGATATCCCGTTCGCGCTCTCGATCGGGTTCGGCGCGGCGGTCATCTCGGTGATCGGCTTCCGCCCGATCTACATCGCCGACGCGCTGGTCTTCGTCGTGGTCGCGGTCCTGCTGGCCCGTAGCGTCCGCGACACGTGGCCGGCACCCGCTCCCACCCTGGCCGACGAACCGGCGGCCCAGCCGACTGTCCAGCCGGCCGCCCAGCCGGCGGACCAGGTGGCGGGCTGAGGGCCGACCGGGCCGCCGTGGCGGTCAGGGCCGCCAGGCCGCGAGCGGGACGAGCATCTCGTCCGGGTGGGTGCTGCCGTGTTCCCAACGCAGCGACGGGTCCGGCACGGGAAAGCGGTCGGTGGCGGCGATCGCGACCACCTCCCCCAGGCGGGCGTGCAGGGCCGGGGTGAGCCGGATCAGGCCGAGCCGGTCCAGGTCGGCACGCCGGACGACCAGCGCCGCGTCGCCGAGCGCCGTCGCCAACCGGCCGGCGAGCTCGTCCGCCCGGCCGGGCAGCGGGTGCAGCCAGCGCACCCGGCCGGCGCCGCCCGCGGGGAGCTCGCACAGCCCCGGCGTGTCCAGCTCCGCCCAGGCGCGGGCCAGTTCCGGGTCCCGGGCGCAGGGCCGCTGGCCGTGGTCGGAGTGCGCGAGCACGGTCCAGCCGCGGCCCGCCCAGCCGGCGGCGACCCCGGCCAGCCAGCCGAGCGCCTCTCCAGTAGCGCCATCCGGCCCGTGCCGGTGCAGATGGTCGTCCAGGTTCAGGTAGCACCACAGCAGCTGTTTCCGGCCCGTCCGGCTGCCTGCCAGCACCTGCTCCACATCCGTCACCACGGCCCGGACCACCGCGGCCGGGTCGGCCGCCTCGGCCCGGAACCGGTCGCCCGCCGCCGGGCGGGCCAGCGGCTGGTCGGCCCCGCGCAACAGGGCGTCCGTCCACGGGCCCGGCAGCCCGTCCAGCTCCCGCCCGATCGCGACCGGCCGGGCCCCGCGCTCCCGCGCCCGCTCGAAGACCGTCGGGGGCGCCGACGCGAGAGTTGTTGGTTCCGGATGATCGGCCCCCGCGCCGCGCGCCGGGTCCGGGTCGTCCAGCGCCCGGCCGGTGACCGCGAGCACGCGCACCGGTCGGCCCGGCAGCCGGTAGACCATGCCGGGCACGCCGTGCTCGGCGGGTTCCGCGCCGGTCAGTGCGGTCAGCCAGGCCGGCGCCGACACCGTCGGGAAGACGCTGGTCAGGCAGCCGACCACGGCCGCACCCCAGCAGTCCCGCGCGGTCGGCAGCGGCAGCCCGTCCACCGCGAGCACGATCACCCCGCGCCCCGCCCGCTCCACGTCGGCGAGGATCAACTCCGGCACCACCGCCAGCGACTGGCGCCGCGACGGCACCATCCCCGGCACCCCCGCCACCGTGCCAGCCGCCACCAGCTCCGCGGCCGGAACCAGCGCCGCCCACCCGGCACCGCCCGATCGGCCCGCCACCAGCGGACTCCCCGACGCCCGGGCGCCCACCGCGCGCTCCGATCCAGTCACAGCGGCATCATCCCCGCCCGGCCCGCCCCAACCACCATCCGGACTTCGCCACCGCTCCGGCCGATCTCCGGCAGGGTGGGATCTGTGTCGTCGTGAATCGGCGGTGGCCGCGCCGTGGGGTTCCCGGGGGCTCGGCCCCCGGGGCTGGCATGGAGATCGGAGACACCGGCGCAGCAGCCTGGCCGATCTCCGATCGGCGGACGCGCCGGCGGCGAACTGGCCGGCTGACCGCCGGCGCGTCCCGTCTGGGGCCGGCTGAACCGGCTCCCCCGAGGCGCGTAACCGGATGGGCCCGAAGGGACCATCGGCGTCCGCGCAGTACGACCGTATTGGTTCAGCCGTTCGGAGCGCCAGTCCGTGCGGCGGATGCCGTAGTCATTTCACGCATTCAGGTGACGAACAGTCGTCGGCCCATGGCGCCACGCAACCGGTCCGAACGCCGGCCCGGGCGGCCGCCCGCTTCCGGAAATTTTCGACACAACAACGGCCCGATGCTCGGTCAAGTAACCTGTTTGAAACAAAATTATCTGCACAGACCGAATGAAACAGGTGATTCCGATCTGAAAGATTTCCGAAATGTAGCCGAAAGGTTGATTGACGTCGCGCCGGTCTGGAACCAAGGATCGGGCATACCTCATCGGAAGATCCCAGAGGAGGACGCGTGGCCAGCAGCCCCCGTCACGCCCGCCGTTCGATCGCGATCCTGGCGGTGTCCAGCGCCGTCGCCGCCATCGTCATCGGCACCGCGCAACCATCGGGCGCGGCCGGCACGCTCGGCTCGGCGGCCGCCGCCCGGGGCCGTGTGTTCGGTGCCGCCGTCTCGAACAGCCACTTCGGCGAGGCCCAGTACGTCAACACGTGGGACACCGAGTTCACCGGCGTCACGCCCGAGAACGAGATGAAGTGGGACACCACCGAGCCGAACCGGGGCCAGTTCAACTTCGGCAACGCGGACGCGATCGTCAGCCACGCGCAGGCGCGCGGCATGAAGGTCCGCGGTCACACGCTGGTCTGGCACAGCCAGTTGGCGCCCTGGGTCAGCCGGATCACCACCGGCTCCGACCTGCTCAACGCCATGCGCAACCACATCACCCAGGTGATGGCGCACTTCCGCGGCAAGATCCAGTACTGGGACGTGGTGAACGAGGCGTTCGACGGCGCCAACCGGCGTAACTCGATCTTCCAGCAGCGCATCGGCAGCACGTACATCGAGGAGGCGTTCCGGGCCGCCCGGGCCGCCGACCCGGCCGCGAAGCTCTGCTACAACGACTTCAGCACCGACGGCGTCAACGCCAAGAGCACCGCGGTCTTCACCATGGTGCAGGACTTCAAGCGGCGCGGCGTCCCGATCGACTGCGTGGGCTTCCAGTCGCACCTGATCGTGAACCAGGTCCCCGGCGACTACCAGGCCAACCTGCAGCGGTTCGCCAACCTCGGCGTGGACCTGAACATCACCGAGCTGGACATCCGGATGCCCACACCGGCCAGCACGGCGAACCTGCAGGCGCAGGCGAACAACTACCGCACCGTCGTGGCCGCGTGCCTGGCCGTCTCCCGGCGCACGAGCATCACCACCTGGGGCATCACCGACAAGTTCTCCTGGGTGCCGAGCACGTTCTCCGGCCAGGGCGCCGCGCTGCTGTTCGACAACAACTACGCGCGCAAGCCGGCGTACGCCTCGACGTTGTCCGCGCTCGGCGGCTGACGCCGCCCCGAGCAAGGGCGTGCCCCGTCAGCCGCGCGGGGCACGCCCTTTTCTCTATCGGCGACTATGCGGTGAAGTGGGCCAGCAGCAGGTCGTTGACCTGGCCCGCCTGCTGCACGTTGGCGATGTGCGCGCAGTCGTCCAGCTGGACGAACCGGCTGCCGGGGATGCCGTCCGCGATCAGCCGCTGGTGCTCCGGCGGGGTGGACGGGTCGTCGGTGCCGCCGATGATCAGGGTCGGCGCGCCGATCTTGGGCAGGTCGGCCCGCAGGTCCATGGTCTCGATCGCCGCGCAGCAGCCGGCGTACCCGGCGGGCGGGGTGGCCGCGATCATCGCCCGGATCCGGGCGGTCAACTCCGGCTCGCGGGCCCGGAAGCTCTCGGTGAACCAGCGGCCGATCGCGGTGTCGGCGACCGCCCCGGTGCCGTCGGCCAGCACTATGGTGGCCCGGTCGATCCACATCTGCGGCGGCCCGAGCAGCGCGGACGTGCAGAGCAGGGCGAGCCGGTCGACGCGGTCAGGAGCGTGCCGCGCCAGCCACATGCCGACCATGCCGCCCAGCGAGACGCCGGCCACGTGTACCCGCTCCGCACCCAGCTTGTCGATCAGCGCCAGCGTGTCGGCGCCGAGGTCGGCCAGGTCGTACCGCCCGGGCGGGACCGGCGAGCGACCGTGCCCCCGGTGGTCGGCCCGGACCACCCGGAACCGCTGGGTCAGCGTCGCCAGTTGCGGCTCCCAGAGCGCGCCGGCGCCGCCGATCGGGTGCAGCAGCAGCACGACCGGCGCGCCTGCGGGCCCGTCCACCTGGTGGAACAGCTCGACGGTGCTGATCGGACACCTCCTTCAGCCGGGGTTCAGTCTTCCGGGCCTGGCCGGCCGGTACCTACCGGGGTCGGGTGGGGCGGGTGGCCGGGTGGGGGAGCGGGGGCCGCGAGCCAGCCGGGTTCGCCGGGCAGCGGGGTCAGCGTGGTGAACGTGGCCTCGGCCCCGGCGATCAGCGCGACCACGTCGTCGGGCATCCGCGGCAGCCAGCGCGCGCTGCGCTCGGGCAGGCCGGTCGCGGTGCGGACATGCTCGGCGGCCGGCTCCGGGACCCGCTGCAGCACCAGCCCGTCGTAGCTGCGCAGGGTGGCCAGCAGTTGCGGGGAGAGCTGCGGCTGCGCGGTCACCGACGCCTGCCAGGCGCCGAGTTGCCGGCGCGGTGCCGGGATGCCGCCGTCCACCTCGTCCAGGATCAGCGCCGGCAGCGGCAGCGCCGAGCCGGCCGGCACGGTGGCGGTCGGTGGCAGCACCGCCAGCAGCGCGGCGGCGCCGGGCAGTTGCTCGCGCAGCGCCGCCCAGCGCGCCGGGTGCGGGGTGACCACGCAGACCGTCGCGCCGACCGCGAGCGCCCGCACCACCAGCAGCCGGGACACCGCCGGGCCGGCGAACAGGCCGATCGCCGTCGGCGTCGGCCGGAACAGCCGCAGCCCGGCCAGCACACCGGGTTCCTCCACGCCGAACGGCAGGCCGGCGGACCGCAGCGGCGCGGCCAGCCAGTCGTCCGCCGGCAGCGTGTGGGTGGGGACGGCGGGCGGGCGGGTCCGCGTCATCGGACGGCTCCGAGCGGGAGGGTGGCGAGCACGGCGCCGGCCTGCTGCCCGTCGAGGCGGACCAGCCGCCCGCCGCCGGCGGCGACCGCGGCCGCGGTGATGTCGCCGGCCTGCCGGGCCGCGCCGATCGTCGGCTCGGTGATCCGGATCAGCCCGGACAGTGCCGGCTCGGTCCGGCTGGTGTTGACCGTGACCGACAGCGTCACCACCTGGGCCGGGACGGTCGCCAGCGCGCCGAGCAGCGGGGCCAGCCCGGCGCCCGGCCACTCGCGGACGGCGTAGCTGGTGTGGCCGGCGCCGGCGCACTGCCAGCCGGTCCAGTCCTCGGTGGCCGGCTCGGTGGGCCCGCCCGGGGTGGCCGGGCGGCCCGCGGTGGCCAGGCCCAGCGCGGCGCGCAGGCCGTCCTCGTCCAGCGGGTGCGCGGCGACGCCGAGGCCGTGCAGCGTCTCGACGGCGCGGTCGACGGCGCGGCGGAGGACGCGCTGCACCCGGTCCAGGCCGGCCTTGCCGGTGCCGGCGGCCCGGCCGGCGCCGTCCAGTGCGGTGGCCGCACTGATCCGTAGCGCGAGCCAACCGGCCTGCAGCGCCGGCGGGTTCTCCGGGCCGCCCGGTGGGCTGGGGGGCTGGGCCGGCTGGGCGGCCGACCTGGCAGGCACCGTGTGTACGACGAGTTGCAGCGCGGTCAGCTGAATGTCCTCAGTGGATAGTGCGGCGACCAGCGGGCCGAGGGGGACGGTGCGCGCGTCCGGCGGGCGGGGCAGGAGCCCGTCGGTGCCGGCCAGGTCGAGCACCGCGACCCAGCCGTCCCCGTCCCGGAGCACGCCGATCGGCTGGCTGCGCCTCCCGGTCACCGAGCCGACCGCCAGCGCCGGCACCAGCGCCCGGACGGGGGCGAGCCGGCCGTCACTGTCCGGCCCATCGGTGACCGGCACGGGCTGGCGCCGGCCGCGGTACGCCAGCCGCAGCCCGAGCCACTGGTAGAGCCACCGGCCCTGCCGGCGGACCAGCGTCAGCACCAGGACGACCGCGGTGCCGCCGGCGGCCGCGTACAGCAGCGGGTCGGAGCCGTAGTGCCGGGCGGCCAGCACCGCGGCGGCCGCCACCTCCCAGCTGATCATCTGCTCCACCCGCAGGCCGAGCAGCGTGCCGCGGGCCGGTCGCCGGGCGGGTGCGGCCGGTCGGCCTGGGGGGCCGGTCGCTGCCGGGCGTGGCCCGGCGCTCGCGTCCTGCGTCGTCGACATCGTCAGCTCCTCGTGTCCGCGGTACCGAGGCGACATTCGCACCGGCGGGCGAGCAGCGTCAACGGGTCGAGCCGGTCGGCAATGCCACAGCGGGGGATCGAACCCGGCCGGCTGAGTTGACGTAGCAACCAGGTGAGCGCCCGTGCGCGCTCCACGCAACCCCAGTGCAGAGGAGCCAGTCATGCCTGCCGCGTCGCCGGACCGCCCAGTTCGCCTCGTGGCTCGTTGCGCCGCGGCGTTGGCGCTGTCGGTCGCGTTCGGTACGGGCGGTGTGGTGGTGGCCGGGGCGGCCGCGGCCATAGCGCCCGCCACCGCGAGCCCCGCGCCCACCGCGAGCGTGAAGTTCTGGATCGTCGCGCCGGAACGCAACGGGCGGAAGGAGTTCCTGTTCCAGATCGCCGAACGCTCGCTCGGCGACGGCAACCGGTTCCCGGAGATCTTCAACCTGAACAAGGGCCGGCGCCAGCCGGACGGTGGCCGCCTCGCCGACCCGTCCACCCTGCTCCCCGGCTGGATCCTGCAACTCCCGCCGGACGCGCACGGATCTGGTGTCCACTTTGGACCGCTACCGTATGCGGCGCCATCGGACGGGTCCGGGCCGACCGTGTCGGGCACCACTTCGGCTCCGGCCGCGGCGGTCGTCCCGCCGGCCGATGGTGCCTCCCGGCGCCGGCTTGAGGTCGGCATCGCCGCCGGCGTCAGCATCGCGGTCGCCGTCTTCGTCCTGCTGATGCTCGTGCTATCGGGCCGGCGCCGTCGCCACCCGGCCCGCCCGTTGGACGACAGCGGACCGCCGGCCCGGGCTGCGTGGCCTGCTGTCGGCGACGCTCCGGCGTCGGCCGGTGCGTGGCAGGCCGTCCGGGTCGGGGATCCGGCTCCGCTGGCAGACGGCGCCCCGCAGGGTGCGGTCTCGCCTGCGGTGCCGGTGGGGGTGCCGGCCGGGGTGGCGGTTGTGCCGCCGGCGGTGGCAGCCGAGGGTTGGGCGGTGCCGGTGCCGGGTGGGGTGTTGGCGGGGGATGCGTGGGGGAGTGCGGTGCCGGCGGGCGAGTGGGCCGCCGTGCCGGCGGAGCCCACAGCCGAGTCGGAGGTTGCCCGCGGTTGGACGGCGGCGGTGCCGGTCCAGCCGGAGTGGGTCGAGGGCACGGTGCCGCTGCGCGCCGCCGGCGGTACGTCACTGGCACCGACCCTGCCGGCCGCGCCGGCCGAGGAGTCCACTGTGGATGGTGGCCTGGTGGAGTGGGTGCGGCAGCTGCGCTCCGACCCGGCACCGGCCGCTCCGCAAGCGGCCGCCGACGCCGGTTGGGCGGCTGCCCCGGCCAGTGCCGAACTCGACAATGACGACGCGCCACCCTGGGGCGGCCGGCTGGTCGCTCCCGGCAGCACGGACGCCGGTTGGCAGCCGGCGCCGGCCGATCGGCGGCCCCGGTGACCGCGCGGGCCGGCTTTCGACCGGGTCGCATGCCCGCCGGTCCGGCCCAGCACGGCCGCCGGGCGCCGGCCGATGGGCGGTCCCGGTGACCGCGCGGGCCGGTCTCCGGCCGGGCGGCACGCCCGTGGTCGCGGCCGGGTGGGGTGGCCGGTGGGGGCGGGTGGCGCTGGTCGCCGGGTTGACGGCCGTGCTCGGCGGGTTGCTGGGTGGGGTCGCGGAGGCGGCGCCGGGGACGGATGCGCCGGGGACGCCGGCCGCGCCGCCGCTGGCGGACCCGGCGGGGGGTGGGAGCAGCGCGAGTCAGTGCACGCCGGGGTCGGACGTGGTGGTCCGGCAGAAGCCCTGGACGCAGGACCGGCTGACCCCGGCGCGGGCCTGGGACCTGACGACGGGCAAGGGCGTGATCGTCGCGGTGATCGACTCGGGAGTGCAGGCGACCGCGCCGCAGTTGCTGGGGCAGGTGCTGCCGGGGTTCGACGTGGTGACCGGCTCCGGGGGCGGCGACACCGACTGCGCCGGGCACGGCACGTTCGTGGCCGGCATCATCGCGGCCCGGCCGGTGCCGGGCATCGGCTTCACCGGCGTGGCGCCCGGGGTGAAGATCCTGCCGATCCGGCAGTCGGTGGCGGCCAAGGACGGCACCGCGAGTGGGATGGCGCGGGCGATCCGGCTGGCCGTGAACGCCGGTGCGCGCGTCATCAACGTCTCGTCCAGCTCGTTCTTCGACAGCGCCGGGCTGCGCGCCGCGGTCGACTTCGCCGAGCGGCACGACGTGCTGATCGTCGCGGCAGCGGCGAACGAGGCGCAGTCCGGCAACCCGAAGTCGTACCCGGCCTCGTACCCCGGGGTGGTCGCGGTCGGCGCGATCGGCCCGGACGGCAAGCGCGGTGACTTCTCCGAGACCGGCGACTTCATCGACCTGGTCGCGCCCGGGGTGGACGTGCTGAGCGTCGCGGCCCGCGGCAACGGCCACCTGGTCGGCCAGGGCACCAGCTTCGCCGCGCCGTTCGTGGCCGGGGTCGCCGCGCTGATCCGGTCGTACTACCCGAGCCTGCCGGCCAGCGCGGTGAAGCGCCGGCTGGAACTGACCGCCGACCACCCCGGCACGCACCTGCCGGACCCGCAGCTCGGCTATGGCGTGGTCAACCCGTTCGCCGCGGTGTCCACTGTGATCCCGGCCGAGGGCGCG
Source organism: Mycobacteriales bacterium (assembly GCA_039648995.1). GTDB lineage: Bacteria > Actinomycetota > Actinomycetes > Mycobacteriales > CADCTP01 > JBBWZH01. The sequence goes on along the minus strand of JBBWZH010000071.1, from coordinate 14,546 downwards.
CCGACCGCGGCCACCCACCCCGAACGCATCCCGCTGCCGGCGGCCGCTCCGACTCCCGGCTCTCGCAAGTGGACAGTCGTCTGGCTGTTCAGCCTCGGCGCCCTCGGCCTCGCCGTCGTCGGACCGATCCTGGCCGTCGTCATCCCCCGGGGCCGCCGCCGCAGCTGGCGCCCCGCCAGCTGACCGCGCCCAACCGGGCTGCCCGGCCGGCCGGGCGGCCCCGTTCCGGCAACGCCAGAACGCGCGGGGAAGCGATGCTGGCGGGCGGGGCGGCCCGGGCCGCGGGTCAGGTGGTGGGTGGCGGGTTGACCAGGCCGGTCTGGACGAGGGTCGTCCTACGGCGGGTCACGTACTGGGCCCGGCCCGGGGGCAGGGTGCGGGGTTTGGCGTCACCGAGGAAGCCGCCTTCTTCGCGGGGGTAGGAGAACAGGACGCCGGGGGTGCCGAGTTCCCACATGCGGCGCAGGGCGGGGTCCATCATGGCGCGTGAGGCGCCGGAGCTGGAACGGGCGACGATCAGGTGCATGCCGATGTCGGCGCCCTGGGGGAGCAGTTCGACCAGCGGTTCCAGCGGGCCGCGGGTGCCGGAGGAGACCAGGTCGTAGTCGTCGACGAGGATGTAGAGACGGGGGCCCTTCCACCAGTCGCGCAGCCGCAGCCGGTCCGGGGTGATGTCGGTGCCCGGCAGCCGGACACGCAGCGCCTCCGAGGTCTCCTGCAGGATCTCGTCGAACGCGCTGCTGGTCACCGCGTAGCTGAGCAGCATGTCCGGCGGGATGGACGGGTAGAGGTCGCGGCGGTAGTCGGCGAGCAGGATGCGCGCCTCGGCCGGCTTGTAGCGGGCCGACACGGCCTGGGCGACCAGCCGCAGCAGGTTGGTCTTGCCGGTCTCCGAGTCGCCGAAGACCATCAGGTGCGGGGTCTGGTCGAAGTCATGCCAGACCGGCTGCAGGGCCTGCTCGTCCCAGCCGAGCGCGACCCGCATGTCGCCTTCCACCGGCGGCAGTTCGGCGACGGCCAGCGTGGTCGGCAGCAGCCGGACGGCCGGCGCCGGCTCGCCCGGCCACGCCTCGGCGACCGCCTCCACCAGCGCCCGGGTGGCGTCGGGCAGGTCCTCGGTGCCCCACTCACCGTCCACTCTGGGCAGTGCGGACAGGAAGTGCAGCGGGTCGGTGGTGAGGCCGCGGCCCGGCACCGCCGGCACGTTCGCCGCCGCGCGGGTGCCGATCTCGGACTCGACCGGGTCGCCGAGGTGCAGTTCGAACCGGGTGCTGATCAGGTCGCGCAGCCAGGGCCGGATCTCCGACCAGCGGGTCGCGCTGATCACGATGTGGATGCCGTAGTTCAGGCCCCGGTTCGCCAGGTCCGAAATGGACGATTCCAGCGTGTCGAAGTCCTGCCGCAGGGTGAACCAGCCGTCGATGACGAGGAACACGTCACCGAACGGGTCGTCGGCGAACTTGCCGTCCCGCCGGGCCCGCCGGTACGCGGCCATCGACTCGACGCCGTGCTGGGCGAACTGCTGCTCGCGGCGCAGCAGCAGGCCGCCGAGCTCGGCGATGGTGCGGGTGACCCGGTCGCGGTCCAGGCGGGACGCGACGCTACCCACGTGCGGCAGCCCGCCGAGCCCGGACAGCCCGCCGCCGCCGAAGTCGAGGCAGTAGAACTGCACCTCGCGCGGGGTATGCGTGAGCGCCAGGCTGGAGATCAGCGTGCGCACCATCGTGCTCTTGCCGGATTGCGGGGCGCCGACGATACCGACGTGCCCGGCGCCGCCGGCGAGTTCGGCCAGCAGCAGGTCGCGGACACCCTCGAAAGGTCTGTCCACAATGCCCACGGGGACGCTCAGCCCGCCGCGGCCGGGCCAGTCCGCCGGGCAGAGGCCAAGTTCCGGGTCCGGCGCCAGCGGGGGGATCACCTGGTCCAGGCTCGGCGGTTCGGCCAGCGGCGGCAGCCACACCTGGTGTGCCGGCGGCCCGGCGCCCTCCAGCCGGTCCAGCAGCAGCGAGAGCAGCGTCTCCGAATGCGCTGGCTCCACAGTGGACTCGTCCACTTCGGACGATTCGACGTCCACTTCGGACAGATCAGGTTCGAGGGGCGCCCGCGGGGCCAGATAGCCGGCCTGGTAGGGCACGATCTGCTGCGCTACCAGAGTCTGCGCCGGGTGCCGCTCCTTCCGGCTGGCGTAACTACCGGACACGTACGCGGCCTTGAACCGGATCAGTGTGGTCGTGTCGGTCTTGAGGTAACCGTTGCCGGGCGACGGCGGCAGCTCGTACGCGTCCGGCACGCCGAGCACCGCGCGGCTCTCGGTGGCGGAGAAGGTCTTGAGCCCGATCCGGTAGGACAGGTGCGATTCGAGCTGGCTGATCCGGCCCTCGTCCAGGCGTTGCGAGGCGAGCAGCAGGTGCACGCCGAGCGACCGGCCGAGCCGGCCGATCATCACGAACAGGTCGAGGAACTCGCGCTTCTGGCTGAGCAGCTCGCTGAACTCGTCGACGATCACGAACAGCGTGGGCAGTGGCTCCAGCGTGGTGCCGGCGGCCCGGGCCTGCTCGTAGTCGCGCAGCGAGGCGTAGCCGGCGCGGCGCAGCGTCTCCTGCCGGCGCACCAGTTCGCCGTGCAGGGCGTCCTGCATGCGGTCCACCAGCGGCAGCTCGTCGGCCAGGTTGGTGATCACCGCGGAGGTGTGCGGCAGCCGCTCCATCCCGATGAACGTCGCGCCGCCCTTGAAGTCGGTCAGCACGAAGTTCAGCACCTCGGACGAGTGGGTCAGCGCCAGCCCCAGCACGAGCGTGCGCAGCAGTTCGCTCTTGCCCGAGCCGGTCGCGCCGATCAGCATCCCGTGCGGACCCATCCCGCCCTGCGCGGACTCCTTGATGTCCAGCAGCACCGGGTTGCCGTCCTCGGCCACACCGATCGGCACGTTCAGCCGGTCCCACGGGGAGCGCGCCGCCCACAGCGCGGTCGGGTCGAACGTGCGCGGGTCGCCCGCGCCGAGCAGCGAGGTCAGCTCGATGTCGCTGGCCAGCGGCTCGGCCGACTCGACCGACAGCCCCATCCGGTACGGCGCGACCAGCCGGGCCAGCGCCCGGCAGCGCACCAGGGACAGCGAGTCCGGCCGGCCGACGGTGACGAACGTGTCCTTGCCGGTGCGGTCCGCGCCGACCGACTCGATCGTGTCAGCGGCGACGCGCAGCCGCAGGGCGAGCCGGTCGGCCTTCCACCGCAGCGCGCCGGAGACGTCCAGCACGACGACGTTGCGCAGCCCGGCCTCGGCGATCCGGGCGCCGATCGGCACCTGCACGCCGTCCAGCACGACCACCACGTACGGCTCGTCCTTCTTCGGCACCGCGCCCGGCTCGAACCGGGGGCGCTCGCTGAACTCGGTGCCGAGCATCCGCTCCAGCTCGCGGTAGTTGTCGGAGATCAGCCGGGTCGGGCCGGCGCCGTCGGTCTCGGTCGGGTGCAGCGCGTGCGGCAGCCACTTCACCCAGTCCCAGTCGGCCTGCCGCTCGGTGCCGGCGCAGACCGCGATGCGCAGGTCGTCCGGCGAGTGGAAGGTGACCAGCTGGGCCAGCGCGGCCCGCGCCATGCCCCGTACCGCGTCCGGGTCGCCCTGGCACAGCACCCGGGCGAAAGCCCGCAGGAACAGCGACGTCGGCAGGTTCGACACGGTGGTGTAGGCGCGGACGAACCGGCGCAGCGCGCTCGCGCACAGCGGCTCCAGGTCCTCCACCGGCTTGGTCTGCGGCGGCCGGATCCGGGCCGCCAACCGCTGCTCGCCCAGCCCGATCCGCACCTCGCCGAAGTCGTCGTGCGCCGGTCGCCGCTCCCACAGCCGCGCGCTCATCGCCACCGACCAGAGCCCGCCCGGGTGCGGGTGGAGCCAGAACAGCGACTCGCTCTGCTGGTCGGCGACCCGGCGTACCTGCCGGCGCATCTGGGTCAGGTAGCGCAGGTAGTCGCGCCGCTCGCCCTTCAACCGGCGCTTGCGGTCGCCGGCGGTGCGGCCCATCTGGCCGACCATCATGCCCAGCGTGGAGACGCCCATCAGCCCGGCCGCGAGGTAGGTCACCACCTGGGCGCCCGGCTGCACGAACAGCAGCACCATCACGCTCGACCCGGCGGCCATCGGCAGGTACGTGACCAGCGCGGAGACCCCGCCGCCCTGCGCTTCGGGCAGCGTCGGCGGCTCCTGCAGCTGGATCTCCTCGCGCGAGACCTCCGGCGCCGGACGCCTGGCGGGCCGCCGGAACACGACGGTGCTCACTGCTCGCCTCCGCGCTCGTTCCGCTCCGCGGCGCCCCAGGCGGCACCTGCGATGCTCGCTCGCTGTCGGCTCGCGGTGCTCATCCCGGTCTCCGTTCGCTAGTCTCCGCAGCGTGTACGGAAGAGTGCTAACCGTACTCAAGTAGGCCCGGATCGGGAGGTTGGCCGGATATGGCGATGAACGCGGCGAGCGAGCTGTGCCGGCTGACCGTGGTCGCGCCGTCCGGGATGGCCGAGGTGGCGCTGCCCGCCGACGTCCCGCTGGCCGACCTGCTGCCCACGCTGGTCAAGCAGGCCGGCGGTGACCTGCCGGACGCGGGGCTCGTGCACGACGGCTGGGTGCTGCAGCGGCTCGGCGGGCCGCCGCTGGACGAGGACCAGACGCCGGCCGGGCTCGTCCTGCGTGACGGCGAGACCGTCTACCTGCGCCCGCGGCAGGCCGCGCTGCCCACGATCGACTTCGATGACCTGGTGGACGGCGTCTCCACCGGCGTACGGGACCGCGCCGACCGGTGGCGCGGCGGCTTCACCCGGGCCGCGTACCTGGGCGTGATGCTGGCCGCGCTCGCTGTCGGGCTCGGCGTGCTGCTGCTGCCCGGGCCGACCGGCACCCGCGCCGGCGTGGCCGGCGTCGTCGCGGTGCTGCTGCTCGCCGGCGGGGCGGCGGCGTCCCGCGCGGTCGGCGACGCGGTCGGCGGCGCCGGGCTGGGCGTCGCCGCGATCCTGTACGCGGCGGCGTGCGGCCTGCTCGCCCCCGGCCTGCCGGCCGGCGCCACCGGCCTGCGCGGTCTGCTCGCCGGGCCGAACGTGCTGGCCGCCGGCGTGGCCGCGGTCGCGGCCGGGGTGCTGGCGCTGCTGCTGGTGGGCGCGGTGCCGGCGCTGTTCCTGGGGCTGGTGGCGGTGGCCGGCGGGGTCGCCGGCGGCGGTGTGCTGGCCGCTGCCGCTGACCGGAGCGCCGCGCAGGCGGCCGCCGCGGTCGCCGTCGTCGCGCTCGCCGGCAGCGCGGTGGCCCCGATCACCGCGTTCCGGCTGGCGCGGTTCCAGCTGCCGCCGCTGCCGAGCACCGCCGAGGAACTGCAGCAGGACGTGGACCCGCTGCCCGGGCAGTCGGTGCTGGCCCGCACCGCGGTCGCGGACCGGTACCTGACCGCGCTGTTCGGTGCGGTCGGGCTGCTCTGCGCCGGCTGCCTGACCGTGCTCGCCGCCGCCAGCGGCTGGGCGCCGCGCACGCTGGCCGCGGCGATCTGCGTCGCGCTGCTGCTGCGGTCCCGGGTGCTGGTCAGCGGCTGGCAGCGGCTGGTCGCGCTGGCCCCGGCGCTGTACGGGCTGGCGGTGCTGGCGCTGGCGGTGGCCGGCGACCTGCCGGCGGACACCCGCGCCCCGGCGGGCGTGGGGGCGCTGGCGGTGCTGGCCGGGCTGTGCCTGAGCGGCGCCCATCTGCTGCCGGGCCGGCGGATGACGCCGCTGTGGGGCCGGGCCGGCGACATCCTGGAGTCGCTGGTCGCGGCCAGCCTGATCCCGCTCGCGCTGACCGTGCTCGGCCTGTTCGGCTACGTCCGCGGGCTGGGCGGCTGAGCGGCGATGCAGAGCCGGCGCGACCAGGTCCAGGCGTACTTCTTCGTCGTCGGCCGGCTGGTCTCGGCGCTGGTCCGGGGCGAGCCGGACGCGCCGGAGACGCCGCTGCGCCGGTTCAGCACCGGCGCGTTCGGCGGCGCGATGCTGGCGGTGATCCTGGTCGCCGGCGTCGGCGTGCTCGGCTTCGTCTCGCCGGGCGGCTCGAAGAAGTTCGAGGACCCCAAGACGATCATCGTGGAGAAGGAGACCGGCAACCGGTTCCTGCTGGTGGACGGCACCCTGCGGCCGGTACTGAACTTCGCCTCGGCGCTGCTGATCGACGGCGCGGACGCCAAGGTCACGTCGGTCGGCCGCAGGTCGCTGGCCGGCCTGCCGCACGGGCTGCCGATCGGGATCCCGGGCGCCCCGGACGCGCTGCCCGAGGCCGGCAAGCTGACCGCCGACCCGTGGCTGGCCTGCTCGCCGACGGTCACCGACGACACCGGCACCCAGCGGCCGGTGGTGACTCTGCAGGTCGGCGGAGGTGGCGCGGTGACCGGGCTGCCGGCGGACCGGGCGGTGCTGGTCAGCACGCCCGACCAGACCACGTTCCTGGCCTGGCAGGACCGGCGGCTGCGGTTCGCGCGGCGGTCCGCGCTGGTCGCGCTCGGCTACGGCAACGCCCGCGCGTTCGACGTGGCGCCGGCCTGGATCAACGCGCTGCCCGTCGGCAAGGACCTGCGCCCGCCCGACATCGCCGGCCGCGGCCAGCGCGGGCCGGTCATCGACGGCCGCCCGAGCCGGGTCGGCCAGGTGTTCACCACCCCCACCGCCACCGGCCAGGACTACTTCCTGCTGCTCGCCGACGGCCTGTCCGCCGCATCCCGCACGGACGCCGCGCTGGTGCTCGGCGACCCGGCCACCGCGGCCGCCTACCCGGGCCAGCAGGTGGCCGCGGCGCCGCTCAGCGCGGCCGCGGTGGCCGCCGCGCCGCGCTCGGCCACCTCCTCGGTCACCGACGGGTTCCCGCCGTCCCCGCCGCAGGTGGTGGAGCCGGGCACCGCGGGCGCCGGCACGCCGTGCGCCCGGATCGCGTTCCGCGCCGACGGTGAGCCGGCGGTCTCGGTCGCGTTCGGCGGCGCGCCGGCCGGCGCGGGCCCCGGCACCGGCGGCGCCGGCGACGACACCCGGGCCGCCGACAAGGTGCTGGTGCCGCCCGGCGGCGGCCTGGTCGTGCGCGACCTGCCGGCCCCCGGCGTCGGCGGCGGCACCCTGTTCCTGATCACCGATCTGGGCGTGAAGTACCCGCTCGCCTCGGACGACGTCGCGGTCACCCTCGGCTACGGCGGGGTCGAGCCGGTGCTGGTGCCCAGCACGCTGCTCGCGTTCCTGCCGACCGGCCCGGCGCTGGACCCGGACGCGGCCGCCATCGCCCAGCCGGCCGGCGGCCCGTCCGCCCTGCCCGCGACCCCGAGCCCCACGCCCACCGGGTAGCCGCCCGCGCCGCTTCACCCGTCCGGGTGATTCAGGGCACGTCCGGCGGGCCTGCCAGGACGCGATAGCGCGTCTGACCAGCGCCGTTGGGAACGCTCCCAGCTGGCCCGCCCGGCCGCTCGGAGAACGGCGCCGGCCCGTTGAACCCGGCTCCGCCGGGAGACGTTCCCCAAAGCGAAAGCACTTCCCAACCAAAACCCAAGGCGGTGTCTGATGGCCATTTCACAGGAAAGCAACGTCAATTTTGGCGCGATGGCAAAGGCCAGGGGCGTGTTCGAGCGCGCCTCGTCCGAGGCGAAGGACCACCGCAGCCACGTCGAGCGCAGCAAGGAAACCGCGATGGCGGTCTGGGGCGGCGAATCGGCCACCGGGTACTACTCGGCGATCGACGCCTGGCTCGAGCAGTTCGACGTGGTCACCCAGAATCTGGACAACCTGACGACCGCGCTCAGCGAAGCCCAGGGCACCTACCAGTCGAAGGAAGAACTCAACCGGCAGCGCAGCGGCCAGCTCACCTCGACGATCAACGCCCTGTAATCCGGCCGCCGGACCGACCGAGAATTGAGGTAGCAGAAATGGCTATGCAAGATGGCTACAACGTCCGCATCGACGCCCTGGAGAACGTGGCGAGCGAGATGCAGCAGCGCACCACGCAACTGCAGGGCACGCTGGACCGACTGGAGCAGGAAGCCCGTACCACGCTGGACGAGGAGCACTGGAGCGGCGCGGCCAAGGGCGCCTACACGACGGCCAAGGCGAACTGGGACAAGGCCGCGAGCGACCTGCGGTTCAAGCTGCACGCCGCGTTCACCGCGCTGACCGACATCATCGAGGACTACAGCGTCGCCGAGGCCAACGCGGTCAAGGCGATGGACCACACCGGCCTCGTGTAGCCCGACCCGCGCCGACCCGGAGGACCAGATGGCAGACGACGACAAGGAAATCCAGGTCAGCCCGGAGATGTTGCGCACATTCGCCAAGAACATCCGCGAGCTGCACCCGAACATCACGACCGCCCGCGGTGAACTGGCCAAAGTGAACCTCCGTGCCGGCAATTTCCCGGGTGGGACGAGTTTCGCCAAGCTGGTCGGCCTCGACCCGAGCGGGCGGGCCACCAAGTACGACCAGACGCTGGGCCACCTCTACACCGCGATCGAGCAGTTGGCAACGGGCATCGAGACCATCGCGAACAACTACACCACGACCGAGGAAATGAACAAGCACCTCAACGAGGACCTCGGCAACGTGATGGCGCTGGTGGCTCCGACGCTCGGCACGTCGGCCCCGCCGAACTCGAACTCGAACCCGAACTCGGACTCGAATAACGGCAACCAGTAACTGCCGGCCCGCGGCCGGGGTGGCGGAGGAGCGGAGAAATGGGCGACAAGAACGACGGGGTGAACCCGTCCGGCAAGGGTGCCGACTACCAGAACTGGTCCTGGAAGGAAATCAAGGTCGCGGTCTGCGGCGCGGTCGACACCAGCCACACCAACGAGTTGAGCGAGCGGCACATGGTCAGCGAGCCGCAGACGTTCTACGACGCCGCCGACCACTTCGACATCGTCAAGGACAAGCTGCAGAGCGCGAAGGACGACACCGAGCGCTACACGAAGGCGTTGATCGGCACCGAGCACGACGGCTGGAAGGGCCCGACCGCGAATGCCTTCCGGGACATGATGAACAAGTTCAAGGGCGCCTACGAGGGTCACCTGTCCCCCCTCGCCGGCCCGCCCAGCTACCGCACCACGCTGGAGGGCGCGGCCGCCAAGCTGCAGAAGGCGATCGACGACATCAGCACGATCGACGGTGACGTCGCCGGCAAGGTGATGGACAAGTGGAAGAAGGAGGCCGGCCCGTTCGCGGCGATAGACCCGCCGTGGCGCACCGAGGCGGACGGCACCACGATCGTCGCGGTGTCCAAGTACCCGGACCTGGTCGACGAGATGACCCGGCGGATGCGGCCGGTGATCCAGGACCTGCACAACGGCTACGCGGTCTCCACCGACGACCTGCCCGAGCCGTCGGACGTCAACTACCCGAGCACCGGCAACGGCAACGGCCCGAACAACAAACCGCCGCCGCCGCACGGCCCTCCGCCGCCGAACTACGAGCACGGCGGCCCGCCGCCACCGGTGGTCAACCTGGCCAAGCCCCCGCCGGGCGCCGCGCCCCCGCCGCCCCCGCCGCCGCTGGACCACGCCGGGCCGCCACCGCCGGACGCCAACGGACCGCTCGGTCTGGACGGCCACGGGGCGCCCGGTCTGGACGGCAACGGTCCGCTCGGCCCGGACGGCAAGCCGCTGCTCGGCCCGCACGGCGAGCTGCTCGGCCCGGACGGCAAGCCGATGCTCGGCGCCCACGGTGAGCTGCTCAACCAGGCGGGTGCGCCGCTGCTGGACGGCGCCGGCAAGCCGATCTTCGGGCTGGCCGACCCGGCCACCAAGCTGGCCGACCTCGGTGGGTTGCGGTTGCCGGGTGCCGGCGGCGGCCCGGCCGGACTGCCGGGCGGCGCGCTGCCCGGCGGGCTGTCGGGTGGCTCCACCGGCCTGTCCGGTCTGGCCGGCGGCCCGTTGCTGCCGACCCGTCCGGGCCTGCCGCTCGGCCGGGTGCCGGGCGGCAACCTCGGCCGGGTGCCGGGCGGCAAGCTCGGCCGGCTCGGCCGTGGCCTGCGCCTGCCCGGCGCCGGCGCGGGCAAGCTGACCAGCGGCGAGCTGGGCCCGCGCAGCCGGTCGGCGCTGCTGGACGAGGGGCTGTTCGGCGAGCAGGGCCAGCCCGGCATGCTGGGCCGGCGCGAGCTGGCCGAGCGCCAGCGGGCCGGCTCCAGGTCCGGGTTCCCGGCCGAGGGCGGGGCCGGCGAGGGCGCGCTGGGTCGCAATGGCATGCCCGGTCAGGGCGGCACCGGCAGCGGTAGCGGCGATGGCGAGGACGAGCGCGAGCGCGAGACCTGGCTGGAAGAGGACCGGGACGTCTGGGGCGCCGGCGGCGCTCCGGTCGGGACCCTCGGCCGGCCGGAGGACTAGCCCGAATGCCCGGACCGGACGACCTCTACATGCGCCTGGACGCGCTCAGGAACGTGGTCGCGGACATGACCAACTCGACCAACTCGCTGAAGTCGACGCTGGCCGACCTCGCCACCGACGCCGGCACCACGCTGGACGAGCAGCACTGGAGCGGCCCGGCCCAGGAGGCGTTCTTCGTCGCCAAGGCCAACTGGGACAACGCCGCGAGCAACCTGGCGGTCCTGCTCGGCCAGGCCAGCGGCCTGCTGGACCAGATCGTCGCGATGGCCAAGACCGTGAACGACGGCGTCGTCGACATGTGGCGCCAGTACGCCGGCAGCTAGCCGGCGGGATCCGAACCCCAAGGACTACCCGACGCGGGAGAGCAGCGCGATGGCGGACGACGACAAGGACAACCCGAGCAGCCAGCCGAGCGACCTGAACCAGTGGACCTGGAAGGCGATCAAGAAGGCGCTCAACGGGGGCGTCGCGCTGCCGCCCGACCAGGAGCGGGACGCGACCAAGAACGTGGCCGACCCGCAGACCTTCTGGAACGCCGGCAACAACTTCGGCACCGCGGAGCGCAGCCTGGAGCAGGCCCAGGACACCTTCCGGCGGCACACGAAGAAGCTGAACGAGAACTGGAAGGGTCCCACCGCCGACTCGTTCAACGACTTCATGCTCAAGTTCCAGGGCACCCTCGACGGCCACGTGAACGCGATCAAAGGCCCGCCGGACTACCCGCACACCCTCACCGCGCAGGGCGACACGCTCTACAACTCGGTCAACCAGATCGACTACATCGACTATGACGTCTCGAACAAGGTCATCAACAAGTACATCGAGGAGTACAACGCCGACGTCGACGACTTCAACCACAACCCGGGCCGGCAGTGGAAGGCCGCGTTCACGTTCGGCCTCAAGGGCATGCCGAAGTGGGACCCGCCGTGGAAGGAGGAGAACGGCTTCACCACGGTCTACCCCTCGCACTACGACTGGGCGGTCCGGGAGCTGGAGAGCCGGATGCGCCCGGTGATCGGCGGCCTGGACACCTCGTACAAGGTCGCCGTCAACGACCTGCGCGAGCCGCAGGCGGTGAACTATCCCGGCTCCAACAACCACAAGCCGCCGCCGCCGAAGCCGCCGCCGCCGCCGGACGGCCCGCCCCCGCCGCCGGACGGCCCACCGCCGCCGGACGCCCCACCGCCACCCCCGCCACCCCCGCCGCCACCGGACCTGGACAAGCTGCCGCCGCCGCCGAACGTGGACAAGCTGCCGCCGCCGGCCAACCTGGACAAGCTGCCGCCCCCGCCGCAGCTGGACAAGGCAAAGCCGCCACCCGACCTGAACCACGACGGGTTGCCGGACCTCGGCCACCTGCCGTCCGGCGCCGCCGGCATCGGCCCGCACGGCGAGCTGCTCGGCGCGGACGGGAAGCCACTGCTGGGCCCCAACGGCGAGCTGCTGGGCCCGGACGGGAGGCCGCTGCGCGGCCCGAACGGCGAGCTGCTCGGGGCGGACGGGAAGCCGCTGCGCAACCCGAACACCAAGCTGGCCGACCTCGGCGGGCTCGCCAAGCCGGCGGACCTGGCCAAGCTGCCCGGCATGGTGAACGGCCGGCTGCCCAACGTCGGCGAGCCCGGCGGCCCGTCGCTGCCCTCGCTGAACAGCCTCCGCTCCGGCGACCGGCCGCTCGGCCTCGGCCTTCCCGGCGGCGGTGCGGGTGGGCTGGGCAAGCTCGGCGGCGCCGGTGGCCTGGGCCGGCTGGGCGGGTCCGGCAAGCTCGGCGGCCCGCTCGGCGGTGCCGGCGGCAGGCTGGGCAAGCTCGGCGCGAAGCTGGGCGAGGCCGAGGGGGAGGCCGCACTGGGCCGCGGCCTCAGCCGGACCGGCGAGCGCGCCGGCCCCTACGGGACCAACGGCAAGGGCGGCTCCGGCGGCATGCCGTACGGCGGCCAGGGCCACCCGGGCGGCGCCGGCGGCGGCAAGGACGACGAGCGCGAGCGCACCACCTGGCTGCTGGAGGACGACGACGTCTGGGGCGCCGGCACCGGCACCGGCTCGGGCGTGCTGGGCCGCCCCGACTTCGACTGACCCGCCGCCCGATCGGCGCGTGGCCGTACGGCTAACAGCGGTCGTCCGAAGCCGACATTGAATGCTCTACTGACGCGAGGAGGTGTGGACGGTGACGTTCCCCCTGAATGAGAACCTGGACGAACTGCTCCAGAACTACCAGCGCAAGCGCGACGAGATGACGGAGCTGCAGGAACGGCTGCGGTCCGCGTCGTCGACGGTGACGTCGGACAGCGGGCTGGTCACCGTCACGATCGGTGGCCGCGGCGAGATCACCGAACTGAAGTTCAACTCGCAGGCCTACCGGAAGATGCCGGCCGCGCAGCTGTCCCAGGTCATCCTCGACACGATCGCGAAGGCGAAGAGGGCGGCCAGCGCGCAGGTCCGCGGCGCGATCGCGCCGCTGCTGCCCAAGGGGATGAACTTCGACGCGCTGATGGACGGCAAGTTCGACATCAACAAGGTGCTGCCGGACAAGCTGCTGGACCTGGACGAGATCGGCAGGATGTTCCCCAGCCGGCTCGCGCGGCGGGCGACCGACGCCGACCCGGACGAGAGCTGACACCGGCGATGGCCACCGACGAGATCAACGTCGACTACCGCGCGCTGCGCAAGCACGCCGACTCCTTCGACTCGGTCGGCGACTCGGCCGCGGCGATCGCCGGCCGGCTGCACGAGCGGCTGGCCGCCGTGGAGCCGACCGACTACGGCACCGACGACACCGGGAAGGCCTTCAAGAAGGAGTACGTGACCTCGCGGGACCAGTTGGTGCAGGGCATCGACGGGCTGGTGCTGATGATGCGCGGCGTCGCGGACGGCGTGCGGCTGACCGCCGACGCGTTCGAGGGCATCGACAAGGCCGTTACGGGGAAGTGACCCTTGGCCATCGAGGTGCCGGAGTGGGCGCAGACCATCTTCCTCATCGGCACCGGTGAAACCTGGCCACACCTGAACGAGGACCATCTGTGGGCGCTCGCGGCCGCCTGGGCGGAAACCGCGATCGACCTGAACGAGCTGGCCGCCGAGGTCAACCAGGCGGCGATCGGGGCCAAGCTGGCCCTGCAGGGCGACGCCGGCGAGGCGTTCGCCGCGGCGATCCTCACGTTCACCGAACAGAACCCGCGGCTGATCCCGGCGCTGGCCGAGGGCGCCGACGGGCTCGCGAAGTACGCCGACAAGACCGCGCTGGACATCCAGTACGCCAAGTGGATCATCCTGGCCCAGCTGGTCCCCTTGGTGTACAGCATCTACCAGCTGATCGCGGCGGCGTACGAGACGTTCGGCGCCTCGCTGGCCGGCATCCCACCGCTGATCGAGCTGGGCCAGTGGATCGCCAAGAGCGTGATCCTCAAGCTGATCCAGGCGATCGTGTTCAGCGTCGTCATGCAGATGGGCTTCGACATCGCCGTGCAGGCCGCCCAGTTCGCCGCCGGCACCCGCAAGTCCTGGGACTGGGACAAGACCAAGAGCAGCGCGATCACCGGCGTGGTCGGCGGCGTCTTCGGCCAGATCATGCACGGCGCGGCCGGCAAGATCTTCGGACACAAGTTCGCCGAGTCGTTCCTCAGCCACGTGACGCTCGGTGCGCTGCACGAGTACGGCACCGAGGTGTTCAGCAACGCGGTACAGGGCCAGGGCTTCAAGGGCTCGCCGTTCTCGCTCACCGCCGGGGGCACCGAAGGCCTGCTTGACTGGGGCAAGCACCGCGTCACGCACAGCCGCCAGTCCTCGCACGTCAGCGTCAACCTGCCGCATGTGGACATTCCCTCGCTGTCGACGCCATCCCTGGAAGCCCTGGCCGCGTTCAAGTTCGACCAGTTCAGCGACGCCGTCCGGCAGGAGATGGCGCAGATCGACTTCAACCTCGCCGACCCGGCCGCGCTGGACAAGATCTCCCGGATGGACCCGGCCACGGTCACCCCGGACACGTTCGCCGGGCTGCCGCGCCGTGACGAGCTGCCACCGTACACACGCGACAGTGCACACGGCTCGGACGCGCCGCCGCCGTACACCGACGTGACCGGCAAGAACGGCGACGCCCCGCCCAGCACCGGTGCCGGCGACCCAGGATCCGTCCACAATGGACAGAATCGGCCTGGGCAGACGGGGACGCCTGGGCAGACGGGGACGCCTGGGCAGACGGGGACGCCTGGGCAG
>JBBWZH010000065.1:0-2696 GCA_039648995.1 Mycobacteriales bacterium | reverse complement strand
GTCGACCAGGCCGTGCGCAACGTGCTGACGGTCAGCCGGCCGGCGAACTGGAAGAACCTCGGCATGCCGGCCTACACCCCGCAGGGCCTGTTCCCCGGGCTGACCCTCAACGGCGGCGGGTTCGTGCCGTCGCAGATCATGCTCGGTGTCGCCGCACAGGAGTCGAACCTGTGGGAGGCCGCGCGGTTCGCGGTGGCGGGCAGCACCGCCAACCCGCTGATCGGCAACTACTTCGGCAACAACATCTACAACGCCGACACGTCCGACGACTGGACGATCAACTGGGCCAACGCCGACTGCGGCTACGGCGTCACCCAGGTCACCGACGGGATGCGGCTGGCCGGCCACACCAAGCCCGGCGAGACCGCGTACCCGTACCAGACGCAGCGGGCGGTCGCGCTGGACTTCGCGGTCAACGTCGCGGCCGGCGTGAAGATCCTCGAACAGAAGTGGAACCAGACCCGGGGCGCCGGCATGACGATCAACAACGGCGACTCGGCCAAGCCCGAGAACTGGTACTACGCGCTCTGGGCCTACAACACGGGCTTCCACGACAACCCGAACAACGGCACGCCGTGGGGCGTGGGCTGGGCGAACAACCCGGCCAACCCGCGCTTCCCGGCAAACCGGGACGCGTTCCTGGACGTCACCTACGCCGACGCGGCGCACCCGCAGCTCTGGCCGTACGAGGAGAAGGTGATCGGCTGGGCCGGGCACCCGATCAACTCGATCGAGTCGCCGAACGTCACCGTCGCCGGGTACCGGGCGGCCTGGTGGAACGGCGGCGTGGCCGACCCGAACCCGGCCATCGACCGGACGATCCCGGGCAGCGGCGCGTACAACCGGCGCACGGCACAGGCGCCGCCGCAGCAGTTCTGCGACGCCTCGAACAACTGCGCGTACGGCACCAAGCAGACCCCGAACGCGCCTGATGTGATCGGCGAACCGGCCGGGCCCTGCCAGCACAAGAACAGCGCCGGCCAGTACGACCTGCTGTGCTGGTGGCACTTCGTGAACAGCACCTGGAAGTCCAACTGCTCGCTCACCTGCGGCAACGAGCTGCTGAGGTTCGACCCCGGGTACGCCTACCAGGACGACGGCAACTCCTACCCGCCGAACTGCTCGCTGACCGGGCTGCCATCCGGCGCGCTGGTCATCGACGACCTCGCGGACTCGGTGCCCGTGGTCCGCTCGGGCTGTAGCCGGACCTGGACCAGCGCCGGCCAGTTCGGTCTGACCTTCGCCAGCGACGCCACCGGCGCCTACCCATCCAAGATCGACTTCCATCAGCTCGGCGCCGGGTTCGGCGGCCACTTCTGGTTCGGCCACACCCGCACGTCCACCTCGCCGACGATGCAGGTCACCGGCACCTGGACGCTGAACCGGCAGCTCAACCAGTACGGGCGGGTGCTGGTCCACCTGCCCGATATCGGTGCCCAGACGCAGCAGGCCAAGTACGAGATCGACCTGGGCAGCGGCACCTTCGACGCCGGCGGCAAGGCGCACCGCTACCTGCCACAGGACCGGCAGGCGAACAACTGGGTGTCGATCGGCGTGTACAAGTTCGCCGGTACCCCTCGGGTCAAGCTCAGCACGCAGACCATGGAGGGGTACGGCGAAGAGGACATCGCCTTCGACGCGGTGGCGTTCCAGCCGCTGCCCGGCAAGCCGCGGCACGTCGTCGCCCTGCTCGGTGACTCGTACACATCCGGCGAGGGTGCCACCAACTACTACGCCGAGACCGACAACAACCACGGCACGACGCGGTGGAACGCGTGCCACCGCAGCCGGAACGCCTGGGGCCGCAAGCTGACGCTACCGGGCACGACCGACAGCCTCGGCTCGCTGGCCGACTCGTTCAGCACGTCGGCCGAGCTCGGTTTCGTGGCCTGCTCCGGCGCGTCGGACTGGAACGTCAACGGGACGCAGGGGGTGCCGACGTCCTGGACCGACACGGCCAACTACCAGTGGGGTGACGGCGAGTTCCGCGAGGTCCCGCAGGTCGACTCCGGCGTCCTCACCAACGACACCACGCTGGTCATGCTGTCGATCTCGGGCAACGACGACGGAGCCTTCGTCGACGCCGTGAGCGAGTGCGCGGACCTGGGGAACTGCGCCAACGACGACACGTTCCTCCCGCGCTACAAGGCGAAGATCGACAGCGCGCAGACGAACGTCACCGCCACCCTGACCCAGATCCACAACCGCGCGCCCAACGCGCAGATCCTGCTCGTCGGCTACCCCGAGCTGCTCAGCCGGACGGTCAAGTGCACCGGCTCGTGGTATTTCGACGGCACCGAGGCGGACGCCCTGGCCCAGCTCGCCAACTACACCGCGACCAAGGAGGCGGCGACCGCGCAGGCCCTGCGGGTCAGCACCACCCCGAACATCAAGGTCGACGTCGCCAACCCCATCCCGGCGTTCGTCGGGCACGGCGGCTGCGACTCGGTGGAGTGGATCAACAAGATCGTGGTCGGCCCGAACAGCGACGGCGACTTCCACAGCGGCGACAAGGCCGCGCACTGCGTGACGGTGCCGTTCGCCACCGACCCGTGCCTGAGCCGGGAGAGCTTCCACCCCAACCAGGCGGGAACGACCGGCTACGCCGGCGTGGTGCAGGCCAGGCTCGGCGACATCGGATACTTGGGCGGATGACCGACCGATCGACCGACCGACCAGGCCGCCGGCCCGCCCCC
>JBBWZH010000026.1:0-10213 GCA_039648995.1 Mycobacteriales bacterium | reverse complement strand
GCGATCGCGCTGGCCAGCGACCCGCTCGCGGCCGACGGCAGCGAGCTGCCGGGGCTGACCACGGGCAGCGTCCGCGGCGAGACCGAGTGGACCACCACGGGACGTATTGAGGACGCCGTCCGGCTGTGACCAGGCGCTGGCCTACGCTCTCGCTTTCGGCTTGGGCGGCGGTCGGCAGCATGCTCACCGTGTTCGCCACGGTCGGTGCGATCGCCCTCGTGCTCGGCCTCGCGTCGCTGGAGGCGATCGATCTGGCCGCGCTCGCGGTCGGGCTCGGCGTTGGGTTGCTGTTCACCGCGGCGGCGGTCACCTCGGCGTCGCGGGTCACCAGCGGCCTGCGTGCCCTGCAGGTGGACGCGGTACGCCGGCTGCGCGACCCGAGCTTTCGCGCCGGGCGGTCGGAGCGCCGGCCGCCGGTCCAGGCCAGCACCGAGCTCGTCGACCTGGCCCGGGTGCTGGACGCGCTCCAGTTGCGCGCGAGGGTGGCCGACGAGGTGGCCGCGCAGGCCTACCGCAGCGCCGAGCAGGCCAGTGCGGGCGTCTTCGAGCTGCTCTCCGGCCTGGTCGCGGCCGAGGAGGCGACCCGCGGGCAGCTGTCCGCGGAGCTGCACGACACGGTCGCGCAGACGCTCGCGGCGGCCCGCGGCGTGCTGTACGACACCGGCCCGGGGGTCGACGCCGACCGCCGGGCCATCGCCACGGCGCAGGCCCGCGAGCTGGTCGAGGAGGCCGAGGAGCAGGTGCGGGCGGTGATGGCCCGGGCCCGGCCGGCCGAGCTGCGGGAGGGCGACCTGGCCTCGGCGGTCGGCGCGCTGCGCCGCGAGTTCGCGTCCCGCTACCTGTTCACCGTGCGGCTCGTCTGGCCGGAGCAGCCGTACCCGCTGCCACTGGTGTCCGCGGTGACCGTCTACCGGTTCTTCCAGGAGGCGCTGCTCAACGTCGTCAAGCACGCCGACGTGGAGGAGGCCGAGGCGATCCTCTCGATCGAGGGCAACGAGCTGGTGGCCCAGGTGAAGGACGCGGGGCCCGGGTTCGTGCCGAGCGAGGTGCGCTCCACCGGCGGCCGGCATGTGGGGCTCGGCCTGCTCCGCGAGCGGGCCCGGCTCGCCGGCGGCTCGCTGGTGCTGGACACCGCGCCCACCTCCGGCACCACGCTCACCCTGCGGTTGCCGCTGAGCCCGCGGGACAGCGCACTCCCGGCGGCGCCGGGCTGACGAGCGGCGCGGCTCGACCTCGGCTAGAGGGAGAGCGGGTCGGCGCGGCCGGGGAGGACGGTGACGCCCGGCGGTGGCAGGCCGGCGGCGGTGCACAGCAGCTCTGCCCAGGCGTGCAGGTGGTCGCCCAGGTCGGGCGGGTCCAGCGGGGTCCAGGAGACGCGCAGTTCCAGCCCGCTCTGGCAGCGGTCGACCGGCTCCACCTGCGCGGCGGTCGCCGGCTCGCCGAACCGGGTGGACGTGGTCTGGGTGACGGTGCCACCCGCGGCGGCGTAGCGCGCGGACCGCTGCTGCAGCGAGTCGATCAGCCAGCTCCAGGTGACCTCCGGGAGCAGCGGGTCGGCGGCCAGGTCCTGCTCCAGGTCGACACTGGCGTAGCCGACCAGCCGGTACGTGCCCTGCCAGGCCTCGTACCCCTCGGGGTCGTGCAGCAGCACCAGTCGCCCGGTGGCCACCTCGAGCCGGTTGTGCACGACCTCGAGCCCGAGCGCGTGCGTCCACGGGGCGAGCCGCTGCGGCGCCCGCATCTCCTCGACGTGCACTTCGGCACGCAGGTCGGCGCGGGCGAGGCTGCGTACCGCCTGTTGGAACTCGGCCGGGGCGACGGCCGGGCGAGTGTCGGCCACAATACGGGAGCGTACGACTACGGCTTGCGCCCTGCGGTGCGGCACGCCGGGGCGGGGAAGGCCGGCGATCACCGGGTCAGGCCGCGGTGTCCACCGCGAGATGGACCGGCTCGCTGATGATCAGCATCGGTCCCACCACGATCGCGGTGCCACAGTCGACGCAGGCCCGCTCCGGGCAGTCGAGGTCGTGACCGTCGAGGCAGAACGGCGTCTCGAACAACCGCTCGGCCCGACAGCACGGACACCACCGATGCTCTGCCGGCATGGCCCCTCCTCGCCGCGAAAACGATCGTCTGTACCATTCGGACACCCCGCACCTGACCCGGCGGGCCTGGCGCGTTGCTCCGCGTTGTTGCCGACGGTGACACGTTGTCCCGGTTGAGTGTCGGAGGCTGGGCGGCGTGTCGCGGCCGTCACCCGAGCGGCTGAGTCTGGTTCGGGCGGTTCGGCCCGGGCGTGGAATCATGACGTCGATGACCGAATCCACCGGCACCGGGAGCCCCGGGGCAGCCGGGTATGCCGTCGCCGCGCCGTCCGCCGCCGGCCGGGCCGACCGGCTCGCCGCCTCGGCTTTCCTGCGGGCGGCCCGCCGGTTGCCGGTGCCGCACCGGCCGGTCTGGTTCATGCGCCAGGCGGGGCGGTCGCTGCCGGAATACCGGGCGATCCGGGCCCGGGTGAGCATGCTGGAGGCCTGCCGCACCCCGGAGCTGATCGCCGAGATCACCCTGCAGCCGGTGCGCCGGCACGGCGTGGACGCCGCGATCCTGTTCTCCGACATCATGGTGCCGCTGCTCGCGGCCGGCGTGGCCCTGGACATCGCGCCCGGGGTCGGCCCCGTGGTCGAGCAGCCGATCCGCACCGAGGCCGACCTGGAGCGGCTGCGACCGCTCACCCCGGCCGACATCCCGTACATCGACAGGGCGGTCCGCGAGCTGGTGCGGGAGCTGGGCGACACGCCGCTGATCGGGTTCGCCGGCGCGCCGTTCACGCTGGCCAGCTACCTGGTCGAGGGCGGCCCTTCGCGGGACCACGCCCGGACCAAGGCGCTCATGCACGGCCAGCCGGAGCTGTGGTCCCGGCTGCTCGGCCGGCTCGCCGAGATCACCGCGACGTTCCTGCGGGTGCAGGTCGAGGCCGGTGCGAGCGCGGTGCAGCTGTTCGACTCCTGGGCCGGTGCGCTGTCCGCCGCCGACTACGCGGCCGCGGTCCTCCCGCACAGCATGGACGTCCTCAGCGGACTGTCGCTTTTGGACGTACCGAGGATCCACTTCGGAGTCGGCACCGGCGAGCTGCTGGCGCTGCTCGGCCGGGCCGGCGCGGACGTGGTCGGGGTGGACTGGCGGGTGCCGCTGGACGAGGCCACCCGCCGGGTCGGCCCGGATCGGGCGCTGCAGGGCAACCTGGACCCGGCCCTGCTGCTGGCCGACTGGCCGGTGCTGGCCCGGGAGGCGCGCCGGGTGCTGGACCAGGGCCGGGCCGCACCCGGGCACATCTTCAACCTCGGCCACGGCGTGCTGCCCGAGACCGACCCGGACGCGATCACCCGGCTCGTCGACCTGGTGCACGCCGAACCCGTCTGACCGCGCCGGCGCGACCGGCCGGCGGCCGGCCGCGCCAACGCCTGTGGCGTCAGACCGCGGGCGGTTCCGGAGCGGCGGCGGGGGTGGCGATCGTGCCGCGGCGCTGGCGCTGCAGGTAGCGCCAGCCTGCCAGCAGGGGCAGCGCGATCAGCAGGAACGGCAGGATCGCCCCGATCACGGTCAGTAGCCCGTTGACGGTGCCGGCGAACGCCTTCCAGCCGTTCTTCAGGCCGGTGAGGAAGCCGGAGTCGCTCGTGGCCGCGGCCGGCGGGGGTGGCGCCGGCGCCGCCTCGGCCAGCAGGTGGGCGGTCACCGTGGACAGCGCCACCTGGCCGGCCAGCGTGCGCTGCCGGGCCTGCAGCGACTCCAGCTCGGCCTCCCGGCGGGACAGCTCGCCCTCCACGTTGACCACGTCGCCGATGCTGGTGGCCCGGGCCAGGATCGCGCGGACCCGGCCGATCGAGGCCTTCATCGAGGCGACCCGGGAGTCGACGTCGGCGACCTCCTGGGTGACGTCCTCGGTCGAGCTGGTGCGGCCAACCTCCTTGCCGAGCCCTGAGATCCGGGCGAGCGTCGCGTCCAGCCGATCCGGCGCGACCTTCAGCACGATCTCGGCGGTGGCGGTGTCGCCGCTGCCGGAGCGGTTGTCGCTGTAGATCAGGCCGTCGTTGTCGGCGGCGATCCGGACCAGGTCGTTCGCCTTCGCGTTGACGTCCCGGACCCGGACGGTGAGGTCGGCGCGGCGGATCAGGGCCTGGTCGGGCGCGATCCGCGCCTCCGGCTGGGCGGCGGTCTGGCCGGTGCCGTCCGTCTTGCCGGCACCGGCCGCCTGGCCGGCGGCCGGCTGGGCCGCGGGCGGGGCGGCGGCCTTGGTCGCGGTGCTGAACGCGCCGCCGGCGGTGTCGGCGACAGGCTTCCCGGCGGTGGACGCGCCGTTGTTGCTGCCGCCGCCGCTGCAGGCGGCAAGGAGCAGCAGGGCGAGGGCGGCGAGCCCGGCCGCCGGCGTGGCCCGGCGCGCCACCCGCCGGCGGCCGGCCGGCGGCGCGGCTCCCTGCGTCGTCACGGACTCGTCCAGCTGTGTCATGACCGCCTCCTCGGATGTGCCACGCCGCTGAGACGCCCCGGCCCGGCGGCCCGGTTGCCCGGCCGGGGTCACCAACTGATCACGATCCCGTCTCGGGCAGGATGAGGGCGTGCGCGGGCCACGGGTGGTGGTGATCGGCGGCGGCATCGCCGGGCTCGCGGCGGCGTACGCGCTGCGGCAGGGCGGGCCGCCCGGCATCGAGATCACCGTGCTGGAGGGCGACCGGCGCCTCGGCGGGAAGCTGCGGGTATCCGCGATCGGTGACCTGGCGGTGGACGAGGGCGCCGAGATGTTCCTGGTCCGCGTGCCGGAGGCGGTCGAGTTGGCCCGCGCGGTCGGCCTCGGCGACGGCATCGCCCACCCGGTGACCACGGCGGCCGGCGTGGTGGTGGCCGGAGCCGCCCACCCGCTGCCGGCCGGCACCGTGCTCGGCGTGCCGGCCGACCTGGCCGCGCTGCGCGGGTCCGGCGTGCTGGGCGAGCGGGCGCTGGCCGCGGTGGCCGCCGAGGTGGACCGGCCCGGCGAGCCGGTCGACGGGGACGTGGCGGTGGGTGACTACGTCCGCCGCCGGCTCGGTGCCGAGGTGGTCGACCGGCTGGTCGACCCGCTGCTCGGTGGCGTCTACGCCGGCCGCGCCGACCGGCTCTCGCTGCGCGCGACGATGCCGGCGCTGGCCCGGCAGCTGAGCGTCGCGCCGGGGCGGCCGGTGCCGTCGCTGGTGGCCGCCGCCCGCGCGGCCCGGGCCGCCGAAACCCCCGCCACCGGCCCCGGCACCGCGGGCCCCGGCACGGCGGGCCCCGGCACGGCGGGCGCCGGCACCGCGGGCGCCCCGGGCGGCCCGGGCGGGCCGGTGTTCGGGACGTTGCCGGGCGGGCTGGGGGAGTTGCCCGGGGCGGTCGCCGCGGCGGCCGGCGCGCAGGTGCGGCTGGGACTGCCGGCGCGGCGGGTGGAGCGGGTACCGGGCGGGTTCCGGGTGGTGGCCGGGCCGGTGCCGGCGCCGGTGGTGCTGGACGCGGACGCGGTGGTGGTGGCGGTGCCGGCGAGCAAGGCGGCGCCGTTGCTGGCCGACCTGGCGCCGGCCGTCTCCGGCGAGCTGGCCGGCATCGAGTACGCCAGCATGGCGATCGTCACCCTCGGTTACCGGGCGGCGGAGGTGCCGCCACTGGTCGGCAGCGGGCTGCTGGTGCCGGCGGTCGAGGGCGGCGCGGTCAAGGCGGTCACGTACTCGTCCGCGAAGTGGCCACACCTGGCCGGTCACGAGCTGACCGTGCTGCGCGCGTCGATCGGCCGCTACGGGGAGGAGCGGGTGTTGCAGCGCTCCGACGAGGAGCTGGTCACGCTGGCCGCGACCGAGGTCGGCGCGCTCGCCGGGCTGCCGGCGCGCGCGGTGGCGGCCCGGGTCAGCCGGTGGGGCGGCGCGCTGCCGCAGTATGGCGTCGGTCACCTGGACCGGGTCGGCCGGATCCGGGGCGGGGTTGCCGCGGTGCCCGGGCTGGCGGTCTGCGGCGCGGCCTACGAGGGGGTCGGGGTGCCGGCATGCATCCGGTCCGGGTACGCGGCGGCCGCGTCGGTGCTCGGCCATCTGGCCCAGCAACCCGGGTACGTCCGGGGCTGAGCGGCCGAACCAAGGGGCACAGTCGCAACCTGCCCGGCCAGAAGAAGCGATGGCGGAGCAGAATTGTAAGCATGGTCAGCGGTAAGCGGGCGCGCGCGCTCAACGAGGTCATCAGATACACGGTGTGGTCGGTGTTCCGAGCCAGGACCGACGACGGGCGCCTGCCTGAGCATGACCGGGCCGCGGTGGCGGCCGAGGCGGACGCGCTGGTCGACCAGTTGGCCGCGAAGGACGTCGTGGTCCGGGGCACGTACGACGTGTCCACGCTGCGGGCCGACGCGGACGTGATGGTGTGGTGGCACTCCGGGTCTATCGAGGACCTGCAGGACGGCTACAGCCGGCTGCGGCGCACCAGGTTCGGGCGCGCCCTGGAGCCGGTCTGGTCGGTGGCCGCGCTGCACCGGCCGGCCGAGTTCAACAAGGGGCACGTGCCGGCGTTCCTGGCCGACGAGACACCGCGCCAGTACGTCTGCGTGTACCCGTTCGTCCGGTCGTACGAGTGGTACCTGCTGCACCCCGAGGAGCGCCGGGCGCTGCTCACCGAGCACGGCCAGATGGCGCGCGACTACCCCGACGTGCGGGCGAACACCGTGGCCTCGTTCGCGCTCAGCGACTACGAGTGGATCCTCGCGTTCGAGGGCGACGAGCTGCACCGGATCGTCGACCTGATGCGGCACCTGCGCGGCTCGTCGGCCCGCCGGCACGTCCGCGAGGAGGTGCCGTTCTACACCGGGCGGCGCAAGCCGCTGGCCGAGATCGTCGCCGCGCTCCCGTAGCCGCTACCGCGCGGGCTCGAAGGTGAGCGAGATCGAGTTGATGCAGTAGCGGTCGTCGGTCGGGTTGCCGTAGCCCTCGCCGTGGAAGACGTGGCCGAGGTGCGAGTGGCAGTTCGCGCAGAGCACCTCGACCCGGGTCGTCTCGAGGGTGCGGTCTTCCCGGAGGACGACGCGGTCGCCGGCCAGCGGTGACCAGAAGCTCGGCCAGCCGCAATGCGAGTCGAACTTCTCGGTGGACCGGAACAGCTCCGTGTCGCAGGCGCGGCAGCGGTAGACGCCGACGTCCTTGTTCTCCACGTACTTGCCTGTCCACGGCCGCTCGGTGCCAGCCCGGCGCAGCACGTCGTACTCGGCCGGGCTCAGCTCGGCCCGCCACTCGGCGTCGGACTTCACCACGCTCGGGTCCGGGGTGGGTGTCGTCATGGCCACGACGGTACGCCGGCCCAGCGGCGTACCGGCCGGCCCGGCCTCGGCGCTGGGCCGCCGGCCCGGGCGTGCTCGGGCCGGCGGGCGGCGTCAGAACTTGAGCCGGACGATCTGCGGTTCGTGGTCGGAGGCCTGGTCCGCGAACTCGCTGTTCACGTGCACCACGTCGTAGTCGACGTGGGTGGAGGAGCCGGGCGAGGTCTCCCGGGCCGGCCACGGGCTGAGCAGGATCTGGTCGAGCACCTGCGAGTTGCCCTCGAACACGTAGGTGTAGCGCTCCGGCAGCGGAAGCTTGCTGGGCAGGTCGATGAGCGCGCCGCCGGCGGTCAGCGTGGTCGCGGTCACCGAGAAGTCGAAGTCGTTCAGGTCACCGAGCACCACCACGTTGGCGAACCGGTCGGCCGACTCGATGCTGCCCACGAACGACCGGACCAGCGCGGCCTGCGCGTGCCGCTGCGTCTCCGAGGACCGCACCGGCGGCTGGAAGTGCCCCGACAGCGGCTGGTCGCCGAGCTTGCTGTTGAAGTGGTTGGCGACCACGAACACCGTCTGGCTGTGCCACCGGAACTCGCCGACCAGCGGCTTGCGGCTGGCCGTCCAGGCCGCGTCGGCCGGGGCGATCCGGCCGGGGGAGAAGGTCAGGTGCGGCTTGTGGTCGGTGCCGACCTGGATGCCGGTCGCGGTGGTGGCCGTCCCACCTGGACGGTCCACAAAGGACAGCCCGTGGTCGGTGCGGAACAGGAACGCGACCCGGATGTTGCCGCCGGGCTCGCCGCCGTCGGCGTCGTTGGTCGGGTCGATCTCCCGCCAGGTGTACGCCGGCCCGCCGGCCGCCCGGATCGCGGTGGTCAGCTTGGTCAGCGTGACGTCGGCGGCGACGGTGCCGTCGTCGGTGGCGCCGTTGTTGTCCTGCACCTCTTCGAGCGCGACCAGGTCCGGCGCGGACAGGTTGCTGACGATGATGCCGGCCAGCCGGTCGAACTTGTCCTGCGGGTCGGTCGGGTCCAGGTTCTCCACGTTGAACGTGGCGATCGCCAACTCGTTCGGCTTCGCGGCCCGGGTGATCTCGCGGGCCAGCCCGCCGCGCGCGACGGTCGGCGGCGCGGTCAGCAGCAGCTCGAAGTTGGAGAAGTCGTAGTCGACGACGCCGATCGTGGCGCCGGCCAGCGTGTCGCCGACGTTCAGGTCGGTCGGCGCGGCGGGCAGCCCGGCGACCCCGGCGACCACGATCCGCTCCGGGTTGTTGTCGGTGGCCTGCAGCACGATGCCGCCGCGGGTGGTGCGCACGCCGGAGCCCTGCGGCACCACCTGGGTCTCGGCGAACTGGTTGGTCGGGCCGACCGCGGCGGCGTTGTCGATCTCGATCCGCATGCCCTCCAGCGACTCCCAGAAGTCCAGGCCGTCGTTGGTCGGGTCGAACATCCCGCTGGTCTCGATGTCGCCGGTGGCGTCGTCCTCGACCACCCGGCCGGGCGGCGTCCGGCCGCCCGGGCCGACCAGCGTCGGCGCCGGCACCGGCTGCCCGGACGCGACCACGGTCACGGTCGGGTTGCCGCCGATCTCGGTGGTGGTCAGGTTGTTCGCGCCGGACCGGAACTCGGTGACCGTGCCGGTCACGGTGATCGAGTCGCCGACCGCGACGGTCGGCGCGGAGCCGGTGAAGACGAGCAGGCCCTCGCTGGTGGCCGGGTTGTCGTCCGGCTGCGGGTCGGCGAGGTAGAAGCCGTTGCTCCGGACCGCGCTGACCACGCCCGGTACCGCCAGCACCTTCTTGCCGGCCTGCGGGGAGATGTGCGCGGCGCCCTGGATGTCGTGGATGCGCAGCCCGGGCACGCCCGGGTCGCCGCTGCCGCCCGCGGAGTTGCGCGGGTTCGGCGAGCCGCCGGTGAAGTCGGCGGAGTTGTTGTCGGTGTCGGCCGCGCCGTCGGTGCGCGCGTCCGCCGTGGTGTTCGACAGCGCCGGCGCCGCCGTGGACTCGGCGTCGTTGGCCGCGCCGTAGCCGACGAAGTCGCGTACCCCGGTGGCGGCTGCGCAGGCCGTGCCGCAGCTCAGCGCGACCGTCGAGGTGACCAGGGCGACCTTGCCGGAGGTGCCGCTCATCGCGATCGTGCCGGTCGCGTCGGGGGTGGGCAGCGGCGTGCTGCCGCCGGTGCCCTGGGCTTCCTGCACGAGGTAGAAACCGCCGGCCGCGACCGACCCGGTCAGGTTCGTGACCTGCCAGGACGCGCCGGCGGCCGACGCGTACTGCACCGACCAGCCGGCCACGCTGACCGGCGCGGCGCCCAGGTTGTGCAGCTCGATGTAGTCGTTGGTGAGGGTGGCGCCGGCGTTACCGCCGCCGCCGTAGACCGCGCTGATCACGACGTCCGGCGAGGCGGCGCCGGCCGGCGCGCCGGTCAGCGCGATCGCGGCCGCCGCGACCAGGCCGGTCGCGGCGAGACCGGCGACCAGCCGGTGGGACGGGCGGGGGGCTGTCAGGCGCACGATGTGGCTCCCGGGTCTCGGCGGGTGGGCCGGACCGGACATCGGCGGATGTGTCCAGCCAGCCGTACATGTCCTCCGGGTTAGCCGGCGGACGGCCGTTTCTACCAGCTAAACCCCGGTCGGACCGGGAACTTCCGTGAACTGCCGCCCATACGGGCATGAACGTCCGTGGTCGGCCGGTCGCCGCCGGTCGGGCGACCTGCCGGCGGCGATCAGGCAGGCGCCGAGCGGGGGCGGGTAGCGTGCCGCCTATGCCCTCGCCGCACGTGGACCTCCAGGTTGGGGACCGGGTCGTGAAGGTGTCCAACCCGGACCGGGTCTATTTCCCCGCGCTCGGCGCGACCAAGCTGGACGTGGCCAACTACTACCTCGCCGTCGGCGACGGCATCGTGCGGGCGCTGCGGGAGC
>JBBWZH010000019.1:0-2983 GCA_039648995.1 Mycobacteriales bacterium | reverse complement strand
GGCGTTCACCAGCCGGAACATCGCGTTGTTCACCTGCGCCAGGTGGCCGAGCTGGGCGAAGTTGTGGCACACCAGCGTGAAGTGGTGCCGGTCGTCGAGCCCGCGGATGGCCCGGATCCGGTCCAGCCCGTTCCGGTTGCCGATCCGGCAGCCGAGCGCGTAGCAGGAGTCCGTCGGGTAGACGATCAGCCCGCCGTCCAGGATCAGCTCGACGGCCGCAGCGATCGCGCGAGGCTGCGGGTTGTCCTGATGCACCTCGAACAGCCTGGCCATGTCGAGCAAGCCTAGGCCGCGCGCCCACCCGGGCCGGACGGGGCCACCGCACGGCCCGCGGTCACTCGGCCGGACCCGGTGCCGGCTCCGGGGCCCGGTCGGCGGGCGCGGCCTGCTCGGTGCCGGGCATCGCCCCGGTCATGATCGCGACGACTTCGGACATCGTGTGGTCCCGCGGCCGGACCAGCGCGACCCGCCGGCCCAGCCGCTGCACGTGGATCCGATCGGAGACATCGAACACGTGCGGCATGTTGTGGCTGACCAGGATGACCGGCAGGCCCCGGTCGCGGATGCGCCGGATCAGGTCGAGCACCTGGCCGGACTCGCGCACGCCGAGCGCCGCGGTCGGCTCGTCCATGATCACCAGCCGGCGGGCGAACGCGGCCGCCCGGGCCACCGCGACGCCCTGCCGCTGGCCGCCGGACAGGTCCTCGACCGCGTTCGTCATCGACCGCAGGCCGATCTTGAGCTCGCTCATGTGCCGCAGGGCCTGCCGCCGCATCGCGCGCTTGTCCAGCATCCGCAGCCACCCGGCCGCGCCCCGGCGACGGATCTCCCGGCCGAGGTAGAGGTTGCTGGCGATGTCCAGGGCCGGTGCGAGCGCCAGGTCCTGGTAGACCGTCTCGATGCCGTACCGCCGGGCGTCCAGCGGGCTGTGCAGCCGCACCGGGCTGCCGTCCAGCAGCAGCTCGCCGCGGTCCGGGATGACGGCCCCGGACAGCGCCTTGATCAGCGTCGACTTGCCGGCCCCGTTGTCCCCGATCACCGCCAGCACCTCGCCGGCGCGCAGTTCGAAGTCGCAGCCGTCCAGCGCGGTCACGTGCCCGTACAGCTTGACCAGGCCGCGGGCCTCGAATACGACCTCGCCGACCCTGCTGGCGGCGGGCTGGTCGGCGGTGCCGGTCACCGCTGCCTCCTACGGGCGAGCTGGTCGACGGAGACGGCGAGGATTACCAGTATCCCGGTGATCAGCGTCTGGTAGATCGACTTGGTGCCGATCAGCTGCAGGCCGTTGCGGATCACCCCGACGATGAGCGCGCCGAGCAGGGTGCCGATCACGCTGCCGCGGCCACCGAACAGGCTCGTGCCGCCGAGCACCACGGCGGTGATGCTGTCGAGGTTGTCGGTCTGCCCGGCGTTCGGGTCGCCGACGCCGGTGCGGGAGACCAGCAGCAGCGCGGCGACGCCGTAGATGAGGCCGGCCGCGGTGTACGTGCCGAGCAGCACCCGCCGGGTGCGGATGCCGGTGAGCCGGGCCGCCTCCGGGTGGTTGCCGACCGCGTACAGGTGCCGGCCGGCGGCGGTCTGGCTGAGCACGTACCAGGTGAGCGCGAACAGGGCCACCATCAGCACCGAGCCGTAGGTGATGTCCGTCTGTCCTAACGCGAACGTCTTGCCCAGGTAGGTGAGCTGTGACGGCAGGCCGGTGACCGTCTGCTCGTTCGAGTAGATGTGGGTCAGCGCGAACGCGATGCTCAGCGTCCCCAGCGTGACGATGAACGGCGGCAGCCGCAGCCCGGTGACCAGGCCGCCGTTGAGCACGCCGAAGCCCGCGCAGGTCAGCAGCCCGAGCGCGATGGCCAGGTACACGTTGAGCCCGGAGGCCACCGCCAACCTGGTCATCACGATGTTGCCCAGCGCCATCACCGCGCCGTTGGACAGGTCGATGCCGGCGGTGAGGATCACCAGCGTCTGGCCGATCGCGAGCGTGCCGACGACCATCACCTGCTGGACGATCAGCGAGAGATTGCCGCCGGTGAGGAAGCGGTCGGACCGGATCGAGAAGAACAGCCCGGCCAGCACGAGCGCGGCGAGCGGGCCGAGGGTGGACAGGCCGACCGCCTGCCGCAGCACCGGCCCGGCCCCGCCGCGTGACTCCTCGGCGCCGACCACTGTCGGTTCCATCATGGACAGTCCCTGGATTCGTTGGCGGGCGGGATGCGCGGCGGGCCGCCACCGTGGCAGCGGCCCACCGCGCCGGCCATCATCAGCCCCAGCAGTTCGCCAGACCGAACGCGACGTCCTTCGAGTCGACCCCGGATGCCGGCTTCGCGGCGATGAGCGTGACGCCCGTGTCGGTGTAGCCGGAGACCTTCGTGCCGGTCTTGGCGTAGTCGACCACCGCGTCCACCCCGCGCTGGGCCATCTTCAACGGGTACTGCTGCGAGGTCGCGGCGATCTTGCCGTCCTGGACGGCCGTGGTGCCGGTGCAGCCGCCGTCGACCGACACGATCAGGACGTCCTTCTCCTTCCCGGCGGCCTTCAGCGCGGTGTACGCGCCGAGCGCGGCCGGTTCGTTGATCGTGTAGACGAGGTTGATCCCCGGGTCCTTCTGCAGGCAGTTCTCCATCGCGGTCTGGCCCTTGGCCTGGTCGCCCTGGGTGTCCTGGCTGCAGACGACGCTCGGCGCGGTGACCTGGTCGCTGGCGGTGTTGTCCACTGTGGCCAGACCGTAGCCGGACAGGAAGCCGTTGTGCCGCAGCACGCCGACCGTGATGCCGGGCGCAAGGTCGAGGGTGGCGATCTTGACCGGTTTGCCGGCCTCGACCGCCTTGGCGTACTTGCCGATGAGCTCGCCGGCGGTGAAGTTGTTCGTCGCGAACAGCGCGTCCACCGCGCTCTGCGGGTCGGTCGGCGTGTCCAGCGCGATGACGAGCACGCCCTTGTCCCGCGCCTTCTGGATCGCCGGGATGATCGCCTTCGTGTCGCT
>JBBWZH010000010.1:0-3468 GCA_039648995.1 Mycobacteriales bacterium | reverse complement strand
ACGCCGGCGTCGGCGACGCCAACCAGACCGGCAACGCGCAGAACCAGGCCAGCCGCAACGGCAAGATCCTGCGGATGCGGCCGGACGGCAGCGTGCCGCCGGACAACCCGTTCCCCGGCTCGGTGGTGTACAGCCTCGGCCATCGCAACGTGCAGGGCCTGGCCTGGGACGCGCAGGGCCGGCTGTTCGCGTCCGAGTTCGGCCAGAACACCTGGGACGAGATCAACCTGATCGTGGCCGGCGGCAACTACGGCTGGCCGACCGTCGAGGGCATGGCCAACGACGCCAGGTTCCGCGACCCGCTGGTGGTGTGGACGACCGCGGAGGCCTCGCCCAGCGGTGCCGCGATCGTCGGCAACCGGCTGTTCGCCGCCGCGCTGCGCGGCACCCGGCTGTGGACGGTGCCGCTGACCGGCACCGGCGGCGTCGGCACGCCCGCCGCCGTGCTGCAGGGCCAGTTCGGCCGGCTGCGCTCGGTCGCGCTCGGCCCGGACGGCTGGCTCTGGGTCACCACCAGCAACCGGGACGGCCGCGGCGCGCCGGTGGCGGCCGACGACCGGGTGCTGCGCTTCCCGCCGGTCGGCACCACCCCGCCGACCATCCCGACGACGCCGCCGTCCAGCCCGCCGGCAGGGGCGTGCGCCGTGCACTGGGAGGTGAACCAGTGGGATACCGGCTTCACCGCGAACGTCACGGTCACCAACCGCGGCGCGGCGGTCACCGGCTGGACCCTCGGCTGGACGTTCACCGGCAACCAGCAGCTGACCAACTTCTGGAACGCGGCGCTGACCCGGACCGGCGCGGCGGTGACCGCCCGCAACCTGGACTGGAATGCCAGTGTCCCGGCCGGCGGCACGGTCAGCTTCGGCCTGCAGGCCGGCTACAGCGGGACCAACGCGGTGCCGACCGACTTCCGCTTCAACAACACCGCCTGCGGCACCGCCTGACCGCCTGGCGGTCCGGGCTCGCCGGTCGCGACGGGCCCGGACCGCCGCGACCGATCGGGAACCCGTCAGGTCAGCAGTTGACGAGTTCGGGCGACTGGTTGAGCAACTGGGCGCGCGGCGAGGTGGACGCGGCGTGGGTGGGCGTGCCGACGGCGCCGGGGCGGAACGCGGCGACCCGGTGGCAGTTCTGGAACGCGAGGAGCCCTCGCTGTCCAGTCGCCCTACCGGGGTATTGCCGGCCACGGGGCGCCGCGTCGGTACGGTGTCCGGCACAGGAGGCGGCTGATGCCAGGACGACACGCCGCGGCCCCGGATGACCCGGCCCCGGTTGACCCGGCCCCACCGCCCGCCCCCGATCCACACCGTGGCGGGCCCGGGCGGTCGGGCTACCCCTCCGTCCCCGCGGACCAGCCGCCGGCCCACTGGCCCCAGCCCGGTGCGCCCCAGCCCGGTGCGCCCCAGCCCGGTGGGCCGGGGGCCGGTGGGCCGGGGGCCGGTGCGCCGCTGCCCGGTGGGCCGTGGGTCGGCGCGGCGGGGTACCCGGTGGGTCCGGGCGGATGGCCTGAGGCTGGCGGGCCGTCGGCCGGTGGCCCGGCAGTTGACGGGCCCGAGGCTGGCGGGGCCGAGGGCGGTGGACCGCCCGCCGCGGCGTCGGCCGGTGGGCCGGCGGGTGGTGCGGCGGTGGCCGGCGGGGGAGGTCGGCGTCGGGGGCTTCCGGGCGGGCACGGGCACGGGCATGGGCCCGGCGTGCCGTTGGGGCGGGGCGGGGTGCGGCTCCTGGCCGCGCTGCTGGTGCCGCTCGCGGTCGCGACCGTGGCCGGTCTGGCGCTGCTGTGGCCGGCCCACCGCGGCTACCCGGTGCCGATCCAGTTCAGCGGGCCGGACGGTGGGCGGGCGCGGTTCGTCACGGGCCGGGTGGACGTGGTCGAGACGAAGCCGTGTGCCAGCGACCAGTCGCTGCGCTGCGTGGACGCCTCGATCCGGCTCGACTCGGGGCCGGACGCCGGCACGTTCACCACGCTGGAGACCGGGCAGGGGCCGGGCGCGGTCCGGCTGGCGGCCGGCGAGCGGGTCCGGCTCGCGGTCAGCGCCGACCCGCGTTCCGGCGCCGGCACGTACACGTTCGTCGATATCGTCCGGACCCTGCCGCTGGGGCTGGTCGCGGTGCTGTTCGTGGTCGCCGTGACGGCGGTCGCCCGGTGGCGCGGGCTGGCCGCGCTGCTCGGGCTCGGGGTCAGTTACGGGGTGCTGGCGCTGTTCGTGCTGCCGGCGTTGCTGGCCGGTGAGTCGCCGCTGCTGGTCGGGCTGGTCGCCGGCTCGACGATCCTGTTCGCGGTGCTGTACCTGGCGCACGGGCCGTCCGCGCGTACCTCGATCGCGCTGCTCGGCACGCTGATCAGCCTGGTGCTGGCGGCGGTGCTGGCCGCGGTCTTCACCACCGGCGCGCACCTGACCGGCCTCTCCTCGGACGCCGCCGTCGCGCTGCAGACCGCCGCGCCGCAGGTCTCGTTCACCGGGCTCGTGCTGTGCGGCGTGGTGGTCGGCGCGCTCGGCGTGCTGAACGACGTCACGGTCACCCAGGCGTCCGCGGTCTGGGAGCTGCGTGCCGCCGACCCGGCCGCCCGCGCCGGCCAGCTGTACCGCGCCGCCATGCGGATCGGCCGGGACCACATCGCGTCCAGCGTCTACACGCTCGTGCTCGCGTACGCGGGCAGCGCGCTGCCGCTGCTGCTGCTCGTCTCCCTCGCCCAGCAACCGCTCGGGGACGTGCTCACCAGCGACGAGATCGGCAGCGAGTTGCTGCGCGGGCTGGTCGGCGGCACCGCGCTGGTCGCGTCGGTGCCGATCACCACCGCGCTGGCCGCCTGGTTCGCCGTCCGCTCGCGGAACGAGCGGGCGGGGCGCGGACGGTGAGTGACGTTGATTACCCTGCGCAGGCAGTTGATCGCGTAAGGAACGTAACCCATTAGGGGATGAACCAGCAGGTCACCGGCCCCGTGTTGGGTTCCGAGGCGGTGGCAGTGACGCCGCCCCGTCGCATCCCCGGGCACCCGCCGGCCCGTCGACAGGCCGGCTGGATGGGATGTCCAGCGCCGGTGATCGCGCCGTGGGCAGGCGCGATCACCGAACGGTCGGACCGCCGCGTCCGGGCTAACGGTTGCCCGGCCGCGGGTGCGGGCGCGGCGGTCTTCCTCCCCTAGGAAGGTGGTTCGAATCGGCGTGTCCAGGTACCCGCGGGACCCAGCTAGATCCGGTCGGCGGACGGCGCACCCGGCGCGGCGGCGACGCCTCGTCAAGCAGATCGCGCTGTTCGCCGGGGTCGCCGTGACGGGTGCCGTCACGGTGATCGGCATCGCGTCCGCGAGCAACGGCACCAGTGCGGCTGCCCAGACCATCAGCTGTCCGGATGTGGTGGGGGCGTTGCCGGCTGTGCCGGCGGCGGCTCAGGCGGAGGTGACGTCGAATGTGGCGTTGCTGCAGAAGCAGATCGGGGAGGCCAATCAGCGGTTGGTGAGTTCTG
>JBBWZH010000736.1:0-4609 GCA_039648995.1 Mycobacteriales bacterium | reverse complement strand
CCGCTCCAGCCCGGCGATCGACTGCGGGATCGCGAACACCCGGCCGAGCGTCGCCTCCACCCGCTCGATCTGCTGCTGCCGCTGGATCTCCGCCGGGCTGCCCGGCGGTGGGGTCTGGTTGGCCGCGGCCAGCTCGTCCTCGCCGGCCAGCCCGATGGGCAGGGGCGGCGGCGGGGCGAGCTGCCCGGGCGCCAGCGCCGGCGTCGCCGTCTCGGTCGGGAAGCCGAGCCGGACGTCGACCGCGGTACCGGGCGGGTTGTTCGCGGCACCGCGGGGTTGGCCGGTGACCGGGTGCACCTCCTGCAGCGAGAGGCTGAACTGCGCGTTGGGGACGTCGAAGTACGCCGACCGGCCGTCGTACATCATCTGCCGCATCGCCGAGACCACCGACAGCTCCGAGCCGGCCCAGTTCGCCCCGCTGCCGCCGCTGATCCCGCCGCCGAAATTGAACGTCCAGCCCGGCACCGCGCCGAAGCCGGGGAATCCGAGCGGGCCCTGCGGGGTGACGTTGGCGGACCGGGTCACCGAGACGCCCAGGCCCGAGCCGATCACGTCCTCTTTCAGCTGGTCGGCGCCGGTGCCCTGCTTCTCGCCGAGCGGCACCCGGCCCCGCTCGGCCTCCTCCGGCCGGACGAACTCGGCACCGGCCGCGTCGCCCAGGGCCAGCCGCACCGTGGCCTGGAAGGTCCGGTCGCCGACGGTGACCCGCACCGTGATGCCGTCGCTGGCCAGCTGCTGCCCGGCCTGCTGGCTGCCCAGCCCGGGCTGGTTGGCCGCGCCCGGCTCGCCGCCGAACCGGGCCCGCACCGCGTCCTTGATCTCGGCCAGCAGCGCGTTCGGGATGTCGGTGCCGGCCTGCGCCTTGGCGAACTCGGCGTCGATCAGGTCGACCAGCGCCTGGTCGCCGGCCGCCTCGCCGAGCTGGTTCCCGGCGATCGCCTCGATCCGGCCACGCACCCCCCAGGACGGTCGCGCGGCCGTGCCCGGCGGCAGCGTCGTCGCGAACCCCTGCGGCAGCGTGAACTGCGGCGTCCGGGCCTGCTGGGCGAGGTCCTCGACGATCTGGCGTTCCTGCTCGGTCAGCGCCGACTGCCGGCTGATCTCGTCCAGCGCCTGCCGCTGCGCGGCCTGCTGCCGCTGGGCGGCTCCCTGCGCCGCCCGATCGGCCTGGGCGACCAACCGCTGCGCCCGGGCCACCTCGGCCGCCGAGTCGGCCAGCCGGACCCGGCCGGCGATGCCGGCCAGCGTGGTCTGGAGCTGCTGGTAGCTGGCGGCGAGCCTGGTCATCTGGGCCGCGGCGGTCACGTCGGCCGGCAGCGCCTGCTGCGTGGCACCGATGTCCTGGGCCAGCCGCAGCACGTCCTGGCGCGCGGCGGCAGCCCGGCCCGCGGCGCCGGCCGCCGCGGCCGCCAGCGCCCGCGCCTCGGCGACGTCTCCGGCGGTGGTGGCGAGCGAGTCCACCCCGGTGCCGGCCGCCCGCACCCGCGCCTCGGCCGCCCGGCGCTGCGCCGCCGCGTCCGGTCGGGCCTGGTCCACCGCGCGCCGCAGCACGTCCGCCTCGGCCAGATCCGCCAGCGCCGCGACGTTGGCGGCGGCAGTGACCGGGCCGGCAGCCAGCGCCGCGGTCGCCAGCACGCTGTTGTGCGCGGTGTCGCCGGCCTGAGTGCCCGGCCCTGGGTTGATCACGATCTGGTTGCGCACGTGCTCGGCAGCGGCCAGCACGCCGCTCGCCTCCGCCGCCCGCAGCGCGAACTGCCCGACCGCGGTGACCACGGCGGCCGACGGGTGCTGCGCGGCCTGCTGGATCTGCGCCTGCTGGGGCTGCGACAGCACGCTCACCCAGCGGAAGTCGGCCGGCACCGGCACCGGCCGACCCACCGGCTCGCCCCGCAACCCGGCCGGCACGGCGCTGCTGACCAGCGCGCTGACCAGGTCGGAGCCCAGAACGATCCGGGTGACCCCATCGACCGGGGTCGCACCATCCACAGTGGACGCTTCCCCCGGTGTGCCGGTGGCGGTTCCGGTGGGAACTGCTCCGTCCACAGTGGACGTGACGCCGGGGGCGCCGGTGGCCGGGCCGGTCGTGGTCGCCGGGCCGGTCGGGGCACCGGTGGCCGGGCCGGGCCGGGTGGTGGCTCGAGTGGCCGGCGTGTGCAGCACCCAGTGGCCGGTGCCGGCGCCGCGGGCGGTGCGGATCGGGACCACCGTGCCGTCCCGGCGGACACCGGTCGCGGTGGCCAGCACCCGGCCGTCGGTGGTCTGCCAGGCGGCCGCGTCCGGCGCCAGCACGTCGGCGCCCAGCGCGGTGGCCAGACCGTCCGCGAACGACCGGCCGGTCGCGCCGGGCAACGCCGCCCCGCAGGCGACCAGCAGCACCGGCTGCCCGGCCCGGTACCCGGGCAGGTTGCGCACCCGCGCCGCGAACTGGGCCGGCGTCAACTCCTGCCCGTCCACCAGCACCCGCTGCCCGTCCGCGGTGGCGTGCGCGGCCACCACGAACCCGGCCGCGAACGTCGGCAGCGCGGCGGCCGCCGCGCTGACCGCGCCGGCGTTGTCGGCCGGCGAACCGAAGAACCAACCCCGCCCACCGGTCAGCGGCCCGGCCGCCCCCGGCCCCGGCGCCCCACCCAGCGCCGACCGGTGACTCCCCACGCTGGCACCGGGGGTGACCGGGCCCGATCCGTTCACGCCGTCCGGCGTGCTCGCGTCCGAGCCGGTGCTGCCCACCGAAGTGGCGCCGGTCAGGCTGGCGGGCATGGCCAGCCCGTCCGTGCCGCTGGTCGGAACCGGTGCGTTGTCCTCGCTGGCGCCGGTCGGGCCAGCGCTCGTCGCGGTGCCGGGCAGCGGCGCGCCGTCCGACGTGCTGCCCGGCCGGGTGCCGGCCGGGGTGGAGCTGTCCACTGTGGACCGACCGCCGGTGCCGCGCAGGCTGGTGGGGGCGCCGCTGGTGCGGGTCCAGGCGACCAGGTTCGCCGGGAGCGTCGCGTCGGTGGCGCGGTTGGCGCTGGCGTGCTCGCGCTGCAGCGCGGCGCCCAGGTCGGCGCCGAGCGAGCGGGGGTCGCCGTCGGCGCCGTGCAGCACCCAGTCGCCGCGCGGCTGGAACCGGCCGCGGCCGCCGGCCTGCACCAGGTCGCCGGACTTCACCCGCTTGTCGGTGTCGAAGACCGCGTCGGCGTGCGGCGCGATCACGTCGACGCCGAGTTCGGCCCGCACCGCCGCGGCGAACCGACCGCCGGTGCGGCCGGCGACCAGGACGAGGTTGTGACCGTCCCAGCCGGGCAGGTCGCGGACCACCCCGGCGAACTCGGCCGGGCCGAGCAGCCTGCCGCCGAACCGGATGCGATCACCCTCGGCCGTGGCCGCGATCATCCGCCAGTTGCCGGCCGGGACCACCAGGTCCCAGACCGCGGCCTGCACCGCGGCGGTGTCCGCGCCGGTCGGCAGCCACCAGCCGGCCGGGATCTGTTCCGGGTTCGCCGCGACCGGCGGCTCGGTGCCCGGCGCCGCCGGCTGCACGGTGTCCCCGGACGATGGCGTCGGGGCCGGCGCCGGACGGTCGGCGCGTGGCCGCTGGCGGTCGGTCCGGGCCGGCTGTGTCGACCGGGGCGGTGGCGTCGCGGTGGCCGGCGAGCCGTACCGGGCGCCGCCCTGCCGGCCGAACAGCACCGGCGCGACCGGCACCGGGCCACCCGCCAGACCGTCCGATGTGGACGGCCGGGACGGCGCCGTGTCGGTGCCCGGCGCCGGGCCACCGGGCTCCGTCGACGGACCGCTGTCGGCCGGGTTGAGAACCCCACCGATCGACCCGTTCGTCTGTCCATTCGCGACAGCCTCGTTGAGTTGACCGAACCCCGACTGCCCCGACTGGCTCAGCCCGGTCTGGCCGGGAGCTCCGTTGCCATCGGGGCCGGCACTGACCTGCTGCCCGTCGCCGTTTCCGGACACCTGCCCGTCCGCTCCGAGGTCCGAAGTGGACGGCAGCCCGCCCACGGTCTGCCCGGACGTGACCGGGACCGGCGGCACGGTGGCACCGTCGGTGGCCGAGGCCGCCGGGCTCTCCCCCGGCACCGCCGGGGTGGCGCCTTCCTGACCGGGAAGCCCGTTCTGGCCGGGGATCTGCGCCTGCCCGGGCACCTCCGCCTGACCGGGGACCCCCGCCTGACCGGGAACTCCGTCCTGCCCCGGCAGCTGCGCCTGACCCGGAACGCCGGTCTCCCCGGGAACCCCTGTCTCGCCAGGAATCCCGGTCCGGCCCGGCACCTGCGTCTGGCCGGGAACCGGCGTCTGCCCGGGAGTTCCGGTCTCGCCGGGGGTCCCGGTCTCGCCGGGGCTCCCGGTGTGGCCCGGGGTCCCGGTCTGCCCAGGCGTCCCCGTCTGCCCAGGCATCCCGGTCTGCCCAGGCGTCCCCGTCTGCCCAGGCGCCCCGGTCTGCCCAGGCGTCCCCGTCTGCCCAGGCATCCCGGTCTGCCCAGGCGCCCCGGTCTGCCCAGACGTCCCCGTCTGCCCAGGCGTCCCCGTCTGCCCAGGCGTCCCCGTCTGCCCAGGCGTCCCCGCCTGCCCAGGCGTCCCCGCCTGCCCGGGCTCACCCTGTCCGTTGTGGACGGATCCT
>JBBWZH010000708.1:0-2625 GCA_039648995.1 Mycobacteriales bacterium | reverse complement strand
CCTGACCGGTGCCGCGCAGCTTCGCCGACCAGGCGGCGCCGGCGGCCATCGGCAGGTGCGCGCCGACGATCGCGTACGACCCGAGCATGCCGCTGGACGCCTTGGTCAGGTGCATCGAGCCGCCCTTGGCCCGGCACAACCCCGTCGCCTTGCTCATCAGCTCGGCCAGGCACTCCTCGGCGGTCGCGCCCCGGGCCATCGCGTGGTGGTGGCCGCGGTAGGTGGCGAACACGTAGTCGTCCGGCCGCAGCGCGCTGCTCGCCCCGACGGCGACCGCCTCGTGCCCGGCGGCCAGGTGCGTGGTGCCCTTCACCAGCCCGGTCATGAACAGGTCGTACGCGGCCTGCTCGGTCCGCCGGATCAGCGCCATCTGCTCGAACATCCGCAGCAGCGTCGCGCCGTCCACAGTAGACAGCGCCGGGTCGGCCGTGGCGGTCACGCCGGGCCTCCGGCCACCCGGCCGTCGGCGAGCTGGCCGCCGGCGGTGCCGTCCACAGTGGATTTGTCCGTTGTGGACTCTGGACCGGTGTTCAAATTGGACTGTGCCTCGCGCAGGGTGTTCAGCGGGCCGGTGGCGGTCCAGTAGCGGCGGCCGGCCACCAGCAGCTCCTCGGCCGGGAACTTGGTGATCACCTCGCAGCCGTCCGCGGTGACCACCAGCTCCTCTTCGATGCGGGCCGCGGACCAGCCGTCGGCGGCCGGCCAGTACGTCTCCAGCGCGAACACCATGCCCTCCTCCAGCACCTCCGGGTGATCGAGGGAGACCAGCCGGCTGAAGATGGGCTTCTCCCAGATCGACAGCCCGACCCCGTGGCCGTACTGCAGCGCGAACGCCGCCTCCTCATCCGGGAAGCCGAACTCCTGCGCGGTCGGCCACAGCGCCACCACGTCGGCAGTGGTGGCCCCGGGCCGGACCAGGGCGATCGCCTGGTCCATGTACTCCCGGCACCGCGTGTACGCGTCCCGCTGCGCCACCGACGCCGACCCCACCGCGAACGTCCGGTAGTAGCACGTCCGGTAGCCCAGATAGCTGTGCAGGATGTCGAAGAACGCCGGATCACCCGGCCTGATCAGCCGGTCGGAGTAGACATGCGGGTGCGGCGAACAGCGCTCCCCGGAGATCGCGTTGACCCCCTCGACATACTCGCTACCCAGCTCGTAGAGAACCTTCGACACCAGCCCGACGCACTCGTTCTCGCGCACCCCCGGACGCAGGAACCCGTACAGCTCCTCGTACGCGGCGTCGACCATCGCGCAGGCCTGCGTCAGCAGGGTGATCTCGTCCGCGGTCTTGATCCGGCGCGCCTCCAGGAACACCTGCTGCCCGTCCACGACGTCGATGCCCTCGGCCCGCAACGCCATCAGGATCGGCATCTCGACCAGGTCGACGCCCACCGGCTGGTCGGCCAGGCCCTGCTCGCGCAGCTCGACGGAGATCTTCCGGGCCACCTCCTCGGCGATCCCGGCATCCGGGTGGAACGCGCCGCGCAACGTGGAGATACCGGCCCGGGCGCCGGACGTCCGCGGCGGGCCGGCCGCCTTCTCCTCGGCCGGGCGGTAGTCCAGCCACGGGTTGTACAGCTGGTGGTGCCGGGCGGCGGAGCCGAAGTCCCAGACGATCGGCCGGCCGCCACGCGGCAGCAGCGCGAACCGGATCAGCTTGTCCATCGCCCAAGTACCGATATGGGTGGACGTCAGGTACCGGATGTTCGCGAAGTCGAAGCTCAGCAGCGCGCCGAGAGACGACCGGTCCAGGGCCGCGGTGGCCCGGCCGAGCCGTTCGGTGCGCAACCGGTGGAGATCGACCCGCTGCTCCCAGTCGACGGCGTTCGGACCGTACGTGCGGATCGCCATCGACGACCACCTCACACACCGTCGGGTAGTGGGCCGCGTGCGCCTAGAGTTTACGAACGGCCGGTCGGGCCATCAAGTATTGGTTAACACGTTCAGTCTCGCAGGTGCAGCACCGCTGCTGGGTAGAGTCGCTCGGGAAGGGGAGGTGCGCCGTGCCGGTTGCCGCCGACTCCGTCCCCGCCGTCGGCGAGCGGCTCCGGGACGCCCGGCTGGCCCGCGGCATCAGCCTCCGCGGTCTGGCCCGTGACCTGGGCGTCTCGGCCAGCCTGATCTCGCAGATCGAGACCGGCAAGAGCCAGCCGTCGGTCAGCACGCTGTACGCGATCACGTCCGCGCTGGGCATCTCGATCGAGGAGGTGTTCGTGCCGCGGCCCGCCCCGGGGGCTGTGCAGGCTGAGCGAACAGGCACGCCCGCGGCGGTGGCCGCGCCGGCCGTTCCGCCGGTCGCGGCCGACCCGGCCGGAGGCGCCGGCGGCCTGCTGGACGTGTTCGGCGCCGCCCGCGGCCAGCGGTTCGGTCCGCTGGTGCGGCCGGCGCAGCGGCAGGCGCTCGCCCTCGACTCCGGGGTGACCTGGGAGCGGCTCGGCCACCTGCCGGACACCACGGTGGATTTCCTGCTGATGACGTACCAACCGGGTGGCACGTCGTCCAGCAGCGGGCTGCTGATGCGGCACTCCGGCGCCGAGTACGGCTACCTGCTCTCCGGCGAGCTCACGCTGACGCTCGGCTTCGACGAGCACCGGCTGCGCGCCGGCGACTCGGTCTGCTTCG
>JBBWZH010000691.1:0-6832 GCA_039648995.1 Mycobacteriales bacterium | reverse complement strand
CGGCCACCGAGCTGGCCGAGTCGCACCCGGACCTGCACGTCGTGCTGGCCAGCCGGGGCGTGCCGGCGCCGATGATGGGCGACCGGGCCCGGGCGTACCTGATGCGGGCGCTGGCCCGGCTCGGCATCGAGGTGCGGGCCGGCGTGGAGATCACGAAGGTACTGCCGGACGGGGTGGAGCTGGCCGGCGGCGAGCTGATCGCCGCCGACGCCTGCCTGTGGACCACCGGGTTCGTCGCCTCCCCGCTGGCGCGGGCGGCCGGGCTCGAGGTGGACGACGCGGGGCGCGTCGTGGTCGACGCCGGGCTGCGTTCGGTCTCGCACCCCGACGTGCTCGCGATCGGCGACGCGGCGGCGGTCCGGCAGCCGTTCGGGGTGCTGCACGGCACCTGCCAGAGCGGTATCCCGATGGCCGCGCACGCCGCCGCGTCGCTCGGCCGGGTGCTGGCCGGCAAGCCGGCCCGGCCGTTCCGGTTCGGCTACGTCCACCAGCCGGTCAGCCTCGGCCGCCGGGACGCGGTGATCCAGTTCACCCGGCCGGACGACACGCCGGCCCGCTGGTACCTGGCCGGCCGGGTCGCCGTGCTCTACAAGGAACTGGTGACATCCAGCCCGGTGCCGACCTTCCGCCTGGCCCGCCGCGCCCGCATCCCGGCCGCCGCGCTGACCCGCCCGGGCGTCCGGCGGTGAGCACCGATCCGGAGCCGCCGGCGGCCGGCCCGGCGGGGGTGGGCGCGTCTGCGGAGGTTTTCGCCGAGCAGCGGTCGCGGCTGCTGGGCGTCGCGTACCGGGTGCTCGGCCGGGTGACCGACGCCGAGGACGTGGTGCAGGACGCCTGGCTGCGGTGGAGCGGGGTGGACCCGGCCGAGGTGGCCGACCCGGAGGCGTACCTGGTCCGGGTCACCACCCGGCTGGCCATCGACCGGCTGCGCAGCGCCCAGGCGCGGCGCGAGGCGTACGTCGGGCCGTGGCTGCCGGAGCCGCTGCTGACCGGCGCGGACGTCGCCGACGACGTGGCGCTGGCCGACTCGGTGTCGACCGCGCTGCTGGTGGTGCTGGAGACGCTGTCGCCGCTGGAGCGGGCGGTGTTCGTGCTGCGCGAGGCGTTCGGCTACCCGCACGCGGAGATCGCCGGCATCGTCGGCCGGTCCGAGACCGCGGTGCGGCAGCTCGCGCGCCGGGCCCGCGAGCACGTGGACGCCCGGCAGCAGCGGTACGACA
Source organism: Mycobacteriales bacterium (assembly GCA_039648995.1). GTDB lineage: Bacteria > Actinomycetota > Actinomycetes > Mycobacteriales > CADCTP01 > JBBWZH01. The sequence continues at coordinate 5,612 of JBBWZH010000691.1, read as the reverse complement.
CCGACGGCGCGACCCGGCGCCGGGTGACCGAGGGCTTCCTCGCCGCCTGCGTCGGCGGCGACCTGGAGCGGCTGATGGGTCTGCTCGCCCCCGAGGTCACGCTGGTCAGCGACGGCGGCGGGCTGGCCCCGGCCCCGCGCAGGGCCATCCACGGGCACGAGCTGGTGGCGCGCGCGCTGGTCACGTTCGCCGGCCGGATGCCGGCCGACCCGAGCGTCGCGCTGGTCGAGCTGAACGGCGCGCCGGGCGTCGTGGTGCGGTCGGCCGGCACCCCCGCGGCGGCGGTCAGCCTGCACCTGGTGGACGGCCTGATCCGCACGATCCACCTGGTCAGCAATCCGGAGAAACTGACCGGGCTGACCTGAGCCAATTCGCGTGGAGCGGGCGGGGCGGCGAATCCCCCCTTTTTTCGCCGGCCCCGCCCGCGCCGCCCCGGCTATCGCCGGCCGCCGCTGTCAGCCGACGCCGGGGCAGCTATTCACCCCAACCGGATTACCTCGCCGGTCAGTTCTCGCAGCCGACGCCGTCGTGGTCTTTATCCAGCCCGAATGGGTCCGGCGACAGCACCTTGAACGGCCCGGCCACGTAGTTCGGCCCGTTGCCGGAACCACCCTGGCAGTCGTAGTCACCAATCCCGTCGTGTAGGCACACGGTCGGATAGGCCGGGTCGCAGTCGCGCGGCGGCGCCGGCTTCGGCTTGGGTGCCGGCTTCGGCCTGGGTGCCGGGGGCTTGGGTGGTGGCGGCGGCGGGGGTGGCGGTGCGGCCGGCCGGCTGGTGGCCGCCCTCGGCTTGGGCTTCGGCGGCGGTGGTTGCGGCGGGCGGGCGGTCGTCGGCGGTGGCACGACCGTGGCCGCGGTGCTCGCCGGAGTGGTGGCCGCAGTGGTCTCCGGCGCGGTGCTGGTCGGGTCGGATGTGGGCACGTCGGTGGTCGTGGTCGCCGCCGGTTCGGCGGTCACCACGGTGGGCGGCCCCGCGCAGGCGGCCGGCCCGATCAGCAACGGGACAAGCAGAATGCCGGCCCGCAGCGGACCGCCGCATAAGGCGCGGCGAATCCGGCCGGCCCCCGCCCTGGCCGGCTCTGTTGGTGGGTCGAGCTGGAAAGTCATGAAATCCTCCGTGAATGCGAACGCCCCCAGTCGCGCGCCGGAATTGTTGCACCATCCGGATGGCCCGGTAGGCAGAATTGCGGCATTGCCGGATTGTCCAGAAGGGCGTTCGGGCGGCCGGCGGCTGTGGTATGCGGGCCGGTTGAGTTCGGGTATTTCGGACGGCTTGGCCCCGGTTGGTCGGCCGGGCGATTCGGCGCCGACCGCCCGGCACCGACCGCCCCGGCGCCGACCGGCCGCGGCCGGCGCGCGCGGCCCGCACGGGTTCGAATAGAGCGTCCGAGGATGCCGATCTACCCTGGCTGGCATGGTTGTGTGGCTCCGGCGACGCTGGTTCGCCGTCACCTTCCTGGTGGCGCTGGCCGTCGCGGACGTGCTGGCCGGGTGGACGTCGTCTGCCTGGCAGTCGGCCACGGCGCGCTGGGCGAGCACCAACGTCGTCAACCTGGAGCACCACCCGATCGGTGCGCTGGTGCTGTCGGCGTTCGTCACCGGCGGCCACCCGGCGGTCTGGCCGCTGCTGGCGTCGATGGGCGTGCTCAGCGCCGAACGGCTGCTCGGCCCCGCCCGCACGCTGCTGCTCTGCGGCTCGGCGCAGGTGATCGGCACGCTGGTCAGCGAGGGCATCGTCGCGTACCGGGTGCAGGTCGGGGCGCTGCCCGGCTCCGCACTGTCGCAACTGGACGTCGGGCCGTCCTATGTGGTCGTCGCCGCGCTCACGCTGGCCGTGCTGGCCGGCAGTTGGCTGCCCCGGATGATCGCGCTGGCCGGGCTGCTCACGCTCGCGCCGTACCTGTTCACCGGGCTGAGCCACTTCGACGTGGCCGCCGTCGGGCACCTCATCTCGATCGCGCTCGGCATGGCCGCCGCCGCGCTCTACCAGCAGAACCGCGCCCGCCGCCGGCTCCGGACCGCCGCCGACCCGCTGACCAGCCAGGCCGGCGGCGCGACGCCGGACCCGGCCCGCGCGGCCCACCCGTCCGGGCGGCAGGCCGGCCGCCAGGACGGGAGGGTCGCCGACGAGTCGGCGGCGTGAGCCGGCGACCTGGTCGGCTGCGGGCGGCGGCGCGGGCGTGGTGGGATGGCAGGGCGCCGGCCCGGGCCGGCGGAGCGGCCGAGCGGGACGGGCGAGGAGGCAGCGTGCGGGACGTACTGGCGGCGGTGGCGGACCGGTGGCGGCGGCTGGACCCGCTGCTGCCGTCGCCCCGGCCGTGGTCGGACGACCTGCCGGTGCTGGCGGTCGCCGGCGCGGTCGGCGTGCCGAACTACCGGGCGCCGGAGCCGGGCGCACCGCTGCCGATGTGGTTCGCCGCGCACGGGTTCAGCCTGCGGCCGCTGGTGGCCGACCGGGCCGTGGGGCCGGCGCTGGACCGGCTGCTCACCGACTGGTCCGCCGAGATCGCCGAGCCGGTGGCGGCCGCCGGCGACGACTCGGCAGCCTACGTCTTCGTCCCGTCGCGGGATACCGACACGTTCCCGCCGCTGGCCCGGCACGGCCTGGCCGCGTACGTGGTGATCGCCGCCCGCCGGCCGGGGTACCCGAACCTCCCGCCGGGGCTGGCGAAGGTACGCCAGGCCACGCTCGCCGACCTGGACACGGTCGCGGCGCTGGCGCTCACCCAGGCCCGGCACGAGACGCCGTTCGCGACCACGTACGAGCGGCCGACCGCGGCCGCGCAGGTGCGGGCCGAGGCGGAGCGGGCGCTGTCGACGCCGGAGCACTGGGTCTGGCTGGCCGAGTCGGACGGCACCGCGGTCGGCCTGCTGACCGCCACCCCGCCGGCGCAGAACGAGTGGCTCACCCCGTACGCGGATGTGCGGCCGTTGGCGTACATCTCGGTGGCCTGGGTCGACCCGACCGCGCGCGGCGCCGGGGTGGGCGCCGCGCTCGCCGCGACCGCGCACCAGACCTTCGACGACGCCGGCGTCGGCCTCACCCTGCTGCACTACTCGATGGTCAACCCGCGCTCGGTCCCGTTCTGGCACCGGCTCGGTTACCGTCCACTGTGGACTGGCTGGCAGGCGCACCCGGCCGCTCGGCTGCGCTGACCCGGCGCCGGTACGGGGGGTTCCGGCCGGTGGCAGGCAGATCGGCATAACCGCGCGGTGTCCCGGTCGCGCCGGTTTGTCGTAGATTGCAGCTTCTACTCGGCGGTGCTCGGGAGGTCCGGTGCGGGTGGGTCTGCGGGGCGGCGTCGGCGTGCTGCTGGTGGCGGCGGCGCTCGCCGGGTGCAACTCCACCGTGGTGGGCCGGGCCGCGCCGGCGCCGGGCGTCGGGAACGGCCTCCCGGCCACGCCCACGGCCAGCCCGGAGAACCCGAACGCCCCGGTCACGCTGACGCTGATGCTGCTGTCCGGCAGCGGCGTCCGCGAGCTGAACCTGATCGACGCGTACCGGCGGGTGCACCCGAACGTGACGGTCCGGCTGGTGGAGGCGCCGCCCGGGCCGGCCGCCTACTGGCTCAAGGTGCAGGTCGCGCTCGGCCTGTCGGACGGCCCGTACGACCTGTTCACCGTGCCGGAGGACCAGATCGGGCTGGTCACCGCCAACCCGCCGTCCGGGCGGCCGCGGCTGTGGGCCGACCTGACCCAGTACGGCGCGGGGCAGCTGAGATCGACCTTCTTCCCGGCCAGTTGGGCCGCGGCCAGCACCGCGGACGGCAAGGTCTACGGCCTCGGGCTGGATCTGGCGCCGACCGCGATCTGCTACCGGCGCGACCTGCTGGCCAGCGCCGGCCTGCCCACCGACCGGGCGGCGCTGGCCGGGCAGTGGACCAGTTGGGCCGCGTACCTGGCCAGCGGCCGGCAGTTCGCCGCCCGCAGCCACGGCCCGACCCGGTTCGCCGACAGCCCGGCGTCGCTGTTCCGGGGCATCGTCGGTGGCCTCAACCCGCTGTACTACAGCACCTCGGGCCAGCCGATCTACGCGACCAACCCCACGATCACCCAGGCCTGGAACGCCACCGTGCAGGCGATCCACGACAATCTGGTGCTGCCCGCGGGCATCTTCACCCCGGAGTGGATGACGGCGCTGGCCGCCGGCCGGACGGCCACCGTGCTCTGCGCGCCCTGGATGCTCGCCCTGATCCAGGCGCAGGGCAGGGCAGGCGCCGGCCAGTGGGACGTGGTGCCGGCGCCGGTGCCCGGCCAGTGGGGGAGCAGCTACCTGAGCGTCCCCGCGAACAGCCAGCACCCGCGCGCCGCGTACGAGCTGGCCGCCTGGCTCACCGCCGCCGGGCAACGCGCGGGCGCCTACACCCGGCTCGGCGCCTTCCCGGCCAACCGTGTCGCCGCCCAGAGCTCCGGGGTCGCCGCCGCGACCAACGCCTTCTTCAACGGCGCGCCGGTCGGCCGGAGCTTCGGTGCCGCCGCGGCCGCCCTACCGCCGGCCCCGGTCGGCCCCCGCACCGACACGATCACGGACTCCTTCGGCGAGCAGCTCACCGCCGTCGCCGCGTCCGGGGTCGCTCCGGCCGCCGCCTGGTCCCGGGCCCTCTCCGTCATCCACCAGGTCACCGGCAACTGACCCGCCCGGCCGGCTCGTCACGCTTCCGCCGCCAGCGCGGACGGGTCGTGGCCGTCGAGCCCCGGCCGAGCCGCCGCCCGGGTCGGGCGGCGGCCGCGGGGAGCGTCAGGCCTCGGTGATGACGACCGTGTGCAGCAGCTTGTCGGCGAACGTCTGCCGCTTCGGGTCCCACAGCGGGAACAGGAAGCCGATGTAGCAGGGCAGCGAGTCCAGGAAGTGGGCGAGGTCGCGGACGAACGCCATGCCGGGGCCGATCGGCTGGCCGGTGGCCTCGCCGAGCAGCCGCAGGTTCACGATCTTCTTGCCCCACGACTGGCCGGTGCGGCCCTGCAGGAGCCACCGGTTGTAGATCGTCAGGCCCAGCGTGGCCAGGTAGCAGATGACAGCGACGATGATCAGGCCGGCGCCCGGCCCGGTCGCGGCCGAGATCTCCGTGGTGCGGCCCGTCGTCGGGTCCACGCTGACCGTCCCCGGGCTGCTGCCGGCCGTGAGGATGATCGCGCCGATCACCCCGGGGATGCCGGTGAGCAGCCCGTCCAGCAGGTAGGCGCCCACCCGCGGGCCCCAGCTGGCCAGCTGCCGGGCCCCGCCGGGCATGCCCGGGCCGCCGGCGTAGGGCTGCTGCGGGTAGCCGTAGTTCGGCGGCTGCGGGTAGCTCGGCGCCTGGCCGTAGCCGGACTGGCCGGCGTACCCCGGCTGCGGCGCGTACCCGCCCGGGTTGCCATGGCCGGGCTGGCCGTACTGGCTCGGGTCCTGCCCGGGCTGCTGTCCGTACGGCGGCGGCTGCTGGCCGCCCGGCGGCTGCTGGCCGTACGGCGGTGGTTGCTGGCCGCCCGGCGGTGGGTACTGCGGGCCGGTCGGCCCCTGACCGTACGGGTTCTGTCCGTATGGCGGCTCAGACATCTCATCCCTTTCGGATCAACAGTTGCTGCGGCCCGGCTATATCCAACCGGACCGGTGTAGCTGAAACACCCAGCTC
>JBBWZH010000644.1:0-3127 GCA_039648995.1 Mycobacteriales bacterium | reverse complement strand
CCCGGGAGCGGGCCGGCATCGGCATGGCGATCGACGCGCCGGCCCCGGACTTCGCCGCGATCGCCCGCGGCTTCGGCTGGTCTGCCACCGGCCCGGTCACCGACCCGGCCGCGATCCGACCCGCCGCCCGCGCCGCTGCCGACCAGGTCCTGGCCACCGGCCGCCCCGCGCTCGTCGACGTGGTCTGCGCCCCGAAATAGCCGCACCTACCGCCGCGCCGGCTACCGCGTCAGACCAGTTCCTCGCGGCGGCGGACGCCCGTGGTCGCGGCTGGGTCGAGCGCGGCCTCGACGGCTGACGCCTCGAGCTCGCGGACGTAGGCCTCGGCGTCCGCGGGCGCGACGTACCGGGTGTCCAGGCTGACGCGTAGATCCACCGTGCCGGGCACGTCGTTGAGGTAGACGAAGAACGGCTCGCTGGCCGGGTCGAACGGGGTCGGCGACCAGTGCAGCGAGCTGGCCGGCAGCGCGGCCCGGACGTCGGCGGCGGTCGGTACCGGCGCGGCCGGGTCGGTCGTGCGGCGGTCGTTGAAGTAGCAGGAGATGTCCACCTCCTCGCCGCGTTCGGCCGAGATCCGCGCGTGCAGGGCATCACGCTGCGTCGGGTCGCAGTAGGCGTACTTGTACGTGTTCAGCGAGGCCCGCCAGGCCCGGGCGACCGCTTCGTCGAAGGTCGCGTCGGCAACGTCGATCACGCACAGGCCAGGCTGGCTGACCGTGCTCACGCTGTCCGCGAAGCCGGCCCGGAACCGGTTGCTGACCAGGATCAGCATGACGCTGGGGTTGTTGCCGGTGACCCGGGCCAGCGCGGTCGCCGAGGCCGCCAGCAGCACCGCCGGGGTGTCCACGCCGGTGCGCGCGGCAATCAGCCGGGCGGCCAGATCGAGCGCCGGCGACTGCGCCCGGATCTCGCGGAACCGGGGCGGCGGGCAGCCGGCCGGAGCGCTGAACCGGCTCGCCGGCACCGCCCGCAGCTGCCGGTCCCAGTACCGCAGCGTGCGCTCGTTGTGCCGCTGCCCGGCCGGGCCCGTCTCCCACTCCGCCTGCGCCAGCGGCTGGCTGGCGGTCACCGGGCCGGCGCGGTCCAGCGCGGCCACGTCGGCCAGCAGCGCGTCCAGGCCGAAGCCGTCCAGCGCCAGGTGGCAGTACAGGGCGACCAGGTAGACCGGCGCGCCGTCGACCCGGACCACCGCCATCCGCACCGGCCACTCGTTCGCGTACTCGAACTGCACCCGGTGGTACCCGTCGCGGACCCGTTCGGCGACCGCGGCCGGGTCCTGCCCGGCGGGGACGTCGACCAGCTCCAGCATGATCGCCCCGGCGGCGGCCACCTCCTGCTGGAGCCGCCCGTCCGGCAGCGTGCAGATCCGCGTCCGCAGCGACTGGTGCCGGCCCATGATGAAGCTGAGCGCCGCCGCGATGGTCTCGGTGGTCATCCCGTCCGGCAGCGGGCTGACGCCGCCCAGCGCCAGCGACGACTCCCAGCGCTGGATGGCGTTCCACATCAACCGCTGGCCCCAGCTCAGCGGCCCGGTGCCCGAACCGTCGCCGACGAACGGCACCAGAATCCGATTCCCCATCGCAAACCCCCGTCGGGCCGCCCGAGTCGAGGGAGTCTAGCGCCGGAAAGCCGGCTACACGGCGAATGACCGATTCTCCCCGGCGGCCGGCCGCCGGGGAGAAAGGCACCGGCGGGCGCCGGGTTAGGGCGGCGCCCGCCGGGGTTCGTGACCCGCGACAACGCGATCGTGTGCGACGGGGCTCTAGTTGCCGCCGACCTGCTGGACGCCCTTGAGGATGCTGGCGTAGAGGTCGTTCCACTTCTTGGCGTTGTCGAGGAGCTCCTTCTCCGGCACCGGGATCGTCTGCAGGCCGGCGAGCGGGTCCTTGCCGGTCGGGATCGAGGCGACGCGGAACGCCTTGGTGAGGATCTGCTGGCCCTCGGTCAGCTCCCAGTCGGCGAACAGCAGCGCGGCCGCGGGGTGCTTGGCGCCCTTCATCAGCGCGAAGCCGTTGGGGCGGATCACCAGCGGCTGCACCGGCGGGCGGTCGGCGGGCCGCCAGTTGACCGGGGCGTCGTCGGCGGCGGCCTTGTCGATCGTGTGGCTGTAGACGGACACCGCGACCGAGAACTGGCCGGCGGTCAGCAGGTCGCCCTGCACCGTGTGTCCCTTGGTGACCTTCGCGTTCGACGCCAGCTTGCGGAACAGCGTGGTGACCTCGTCGTCCGACATCCCCTGGTTCTTGTAGTACTGGTACATCGCGGCAAACCAGTCGACGTCGGAGAACTCCAGCGAGATCTTGCCCTTCCACCTCGGGTCGGCCAGGTCGGTCAGCGCGTTCGGCCGATCGCCGCCGCTGACCAGCTTGGTATTCCAGCCGACCACGAACAGGTTGAACCGGGACGCGGTCCAGCCGTCCTCCTGCCCGGCCTTGCGCACCTTGTCGCGCAGCTCGCCCAGGTACGGGTAGAGCAGGCCGTTGGCGTTGGAGACGTTCAGCTCGCCGGCGTTGGTGTCGAGGAAGTCGCTGGCGGTCTTGCCGGCCTGGCCCTCCTGCAGCACCCGCTGCAGCACGGTCTCGGAGTTGGCCCGGTAGACGTTGACCTTGATGCCGTACTTCTTGGTGAACGCGGCGGCCAACTTGTCCATATCGGTGTTGGACGTGTAGACGCTCAGCTGGCCCTCGTCCTTGGCGGCCTTCTCCAGCTCGGTGCCGCGCTGCGTCCCGGACAGCGAGTTGAAGTGGTCGTAGACCTCCTTGGCGTGGTTCTGCGTGCCCGATCCGGCCCCGGCCGGGCCGCCGCCCGACGTGACCGAGCTGCCGCAGGCGGCCAGCGGCAGCGTGCAGATGATGGCGCCGACAAGGGCGACGGATCGTGGTCGCATGGCAGTCTCCGGCCTCGGGGGTACCGGCCCGTCCGGGGCCTGCTGGATCTCATCGCCGCAGCTCCGGACGGTTCCGCTCGACGTCGGGAGCTAAACACCGTGAGGTATATTGGTCTAACCTTTAGTTCACAGCGTTACGTAATCGTTACCTAACCTGGGGGCGGCGTGTGGGGGTCCGGAGCCGGGCGGCCGCGACCCGCCAGGACATGTTCCGGTCCCTTGCCGAGCCGAACTACCGGC
>JBBWZH010000638.1:0-3559 GCA_039648995.1 Mycobacteriales bacterium | reverse complement strand
GCATCGACCCGAAGAAGATGCCGGTGGCGGGGCTGTGCATCCCCAGCGACGTGCGGGTGGCGGTCAAGTCCGGGCTGATCAAGAACTGCGTGCTGTGGAGCCCGGCCGACACCGCGTACGCCGACGTCTACGCGATCGACGCGAAGATCAAGGGCAAGCTGCCGGCTGGCTCCGGCACGCTGGCCGCCGGCCGGCTGGGCACCCTGCAGGTCGCCGCCGGGATCGTGAGCGTGGGCAACCCGGTCACGTTCACCGCCGACAACATCGACAAATACCAGTTCTGACCGGCCCGCCGGTCCCGGTCCCGACCCCAACACGGAGGCGATGCGTGGAACGTCCAATCGTTGATGAGCACCCGCAGAAGGTCCGGGTGGCCGACGTCAAGCCGTCGGAGGAGCACAAGGCCGAGGACGGCTGGATGGGCATGGCCGTGCAGTGGGTGATCACCCGGGCCAGCGGCGGTTCGGAGCGGACCGTCTTCGGCATCACCACGTTCCCGCCCGGCGGCCGGCACGACATCCACCGGCACCCGCACGCCGAGGAGGTCGAGTACCTGATCGAGGGCGAAGGGTTGGCCCGGGTCGGCGACGTCGACGTCCGGATGGTGCCCGGTGACGTGGTGGTCGCCCGGGTCGGTGAGGCGCACGGGTTCTGGAACACTTCGGACACCGAGCGCGCCGTGCTGCTGTGGTGCTACGGCGGAGCCGCCAGCCTTGAGGAGGCCGGTTACATCCATGAGCCGGACTGATCGACCCGCCACACCGGACGGTGCCGAGGTCACCTTCCTCGGCGCCGGCCGGATGGGCGAGGCGATGATCGGGCGGTTGCTCGACGGCGGGGTCGGGGTGGCGGCCTGGAACCGCACCCCGGCCCGGCTGGCCGGGGTGCTCGACCGGGGCGCGTCGGCGCTGCCGGCACCGGCAGCGAGCACCGCCCCGGTCGCGATCAGCATGGTGCTCGACGACGCCGCGCTGGACGCGCTCTGGCAGGCCGACGACGGTCTGCTCACCGGGCGCACCCCGCCGGCGGTCTGGCTGGACTGCTCGACCGTCTCGGTCGCGGCGTCGTCCCGGGCCGCCGCCGCCGCGGCGAAGTCCAATGTGGACTTCGTCTGCGCTCCGGTCAGCGGCAACCCGGGCGTGGTCCGGGCCGGGAACCTGATCTTCGCGGCGTCCGGGCCGGCGGTCGCGGTGGCCCGGGTGGTACCACTGCTGGACGTGATCGGCCGGCGGACGCTGGTCGTCGGCGAGGCGCACCAGGCCCGGGTGGTCAAGCTCGCCGTGAACGCGGTGCTGGCGGTCCACGCGCAGGCGCTGGCCGAGGCACTGGTGCTGGCCGAGCGCAGCGGCGTGCGGCGTTCGGCGCTGATGGAGTTCATCAACGACAGCGCGGTCGGCTCGCCGTTCACCCGGTACAAGACCGACGCGTTCGTCGGCCTGGACATGACGCCGGCGTTCACCCCCGAGGGCCAGCGCAAGGACCTACGCCTCGCGCTCGCCTTGGCCGCCGACGGTGAGGTGCCGCTGCCGCTGGTCTCGGCCACCGAGGTGGTCTACTCCCGGCTGGTCGCCTCCGGCCTCGGCGCCGGCAAGGACTTCGCGTCCCTGCTGCTGCTCGCCGCCCGCGACGCCGGCCTCGAACTCGGGCCCGAAGCGGGCTGAGCCGTACGACAGCTCCGGCCGGGCCGGCAGCTGGATCGTTGCTGCGCCGGGCCCGGCCGGCCGGAATCGGGGGAGGGCCGGGGACGGGTCAGGGCCCGGTCCGCAGCGGGCGGGGCGCGGCCAGCGCCGGGTCGAAGAGGTACTTGATCTGTTGCCCGTCCCGGACCGACAGCGGCCGTAGCCCGTCAGCGACGATGTCGGTGAGCGGCCGGACCACCGGCGCCAGGTCCGTCCACACCGCAGGGTCGGCGGCGACCAGGTCGACCGCGTCGGCGTAGTCGCGCCGGAACGCGTGCGCCATGGTGCCGGTCAGTTCGCGCTCGCCGAGCGAGACCAGCCGGAAATCCAGCGCCACCGGCTGTGCCTGGTGCCCCACGACGACGATGCGCGCGCCGGGCCCGGTCAGCGAGAGCGCGGCGGGCAGTGCCCCCGCGGTGCCGGTGCACTCGAACACCAGCTGAGACGGCGCGATCTGATCGCGTAGCTGTTCCAGCAGCGGCTCGTCGGCGGTGGCCGCGATGGTGCGGGTCACGCCGAGCCGCTCGGCCAGGGTCAGCCGGTCGGCGTCCAGGTCGACCGCGATCACCGCGGCGCCGAGCCGGGCCAGCGCGCGGCAGACGAACATGCCGATGCCGCCGGTGCCGAGCACCGTCACCTCCTGACCGGCCACCGGGTCGCCACGGCGGACCGCGTGCAGCGCGATCGACATCGGCTGCGCCAGCGCCGCCAGGTCGGCCGAGATCCGCCGCCCGGCCAGGTTCAGGCAGGCCGCTGCCGGCACGCTGACGTAGTCGGCCAGCGCGCCGTCCCGGTGGATGCCGACGGTCCAGTAGCGCTCGCAGAGGTTGGTCCGGCCGCGCCGGCAGTGCCCGCACTGTCCACACCAGACACCGGCACCGGACGCGACCAGCTCGCCCTCGGTGAACCCGGCCACCCCGGAGCCGATGCCGGCGATGTACCCGGAGAACTCGTGCCCGGGCACCATCGGTCCACTGTGGCCGGTAGCCGGATCGGGCCGGTCGATCGGGAACATCACCGGGCCGCGGACGTACTCGGCCACGTCGGTGCCGCAGATGCCGGCGGTCGCCACCCGCACCAGCAGCTCGCCCGGGCCGGGCGCCGGCACCGGCCGCTCGGCCAGCCGGACGTCCTGCCTGCCGTGGAACACCGCGGCCCGCATCGTCGGCACCGCCTCAGCTCCCGTCCACGTCGCCGGCGGTGAACCGGGCGATGATCAGGGCGAGCAGGATGATCCCGCCGAACGCGGCCGAGATCCAGAACGGCTCGATGTTCGACAGGGTCAGGATGTTCGCGATGATCCCGAGCAGCAGCACGCCGCTGAGCGCGCCGACCATGCTGCCCTTGCCGCCGTTCAGGCTGATCCGGCCGATCACCGCCGCGGCGAACACCGTGAAAATCATGTTCTGGCCCTGGTTCGAGACGACCGAGGCCAGCCGGCCGGTCAGCATCAGCCCGGCCAGCGCGGCCAGCAACCCACCGACGATGTAGACCACCCAGACCACCCGGTCGACCCGGATGCCGGCGGCGCGGGCGGCCTCGGCGTTGCCGCCGACCGCGTAGATCGCCCGGCCCCACCGGTGCGAACGCAGGAACAGCCCGGCCACCAGGTAGAGGAGGCCGGCCAGCCACACCGACACCGGGATGCCGACCCACTCGGCCGTGCCCAGGTAGGTGAACGAGCTGGGCAGGTCGTACAGCGTCTTGCCGCTGGTGAAGCCGATCGCGATGCCACGCAGCAGGATCAGCATGGCCAGCGTGGTCATGAACGCGTTCAGCCGCACGTAGACGACCAGTGCCCCGTTGACCGCCCCGATCACCGCGCCGAGCAGCAGCATCACCGCGAGGCCCAGGTACTGGTTCACGTTGTGGCCGGAGCC
>JBBWZH010000720.1:0-6008 GCA_039648995.1 Mycobacteriales bacterium | reverse complement strand
CGGCCGACCGGATCGCCCGCTTGAGCGCCTCGATCGAGTCGGACAGCGCCGGCCGGACCATCGCCTCCAGCTCGGCCCGGGTCAGCCGGACCTCGGTGCTGACGTTCGGCAGCAGCACCGGGATCGTGACGTCGGTGTCGGTGGACAGCGCCTCCTTCGCCTCGGTGCACTCCTCCTTCAACCGGGCCACCGCGGCGATCGCGGCGGGCGAGTCCTCGTCCAGCTCCTCGAGCTTGCCGCCGATGACCCGGGCCACGTGGTTGAAGACGGCCGCGTCGAAGTCGATGCCGCCGAGCCGCTCGATGCCCTCCGGCTGGCCGAGGATCTCGAACCCGCCCTGGGTCTTCCGCAGCACCGCGGCGTCGAACGTGCCGCCGCCGAGGTCGTACACCGCGACGATCGCGCCGGGGTCGATCCGCTGCTGGTGGGCGTAGAAGACGGCCGCGGCCTCCGGCTCGGTGACCAGCGTGACCGGCTGCTCCAGGTCCGCGAGGCGCACCGCCTGGCGCAGCAGGTCGGTCTTGTACGGCCCCCAGTTCGCCGGGTGGCAGACGCAGATCAGCCCCGGTTGGCCACCCTCCCGCGTCGACACCTCGGTGATCACCGAACGCAGCAGCCGGGCCGTCAGCGCCTCGGCCGAGTACGGCACGCCACCGAGCAGGATCGGCGTGGTGTCGCCCAGCCGGCGCTTGAACTCGCGGGCCACCCGATCCGGCTCGGACAGTGCCCGCCGGTTCGCCGTCTCGCCGGTCACGAACGTCTCGTCCTGGCGGAGCAGCACGACCGACGGGATCGAGGCGGCGCGGCTGCCCAGCGCAGCGATCTCGGCCCGGCCGTCGCGCCAGACGGCGGCGGCCGTGAAGGTCGTGCCGAGATCAATGCCCAGTGCGTACATCGCTACCGCTCCGAATCATTTGTGGGGACGTACGAATGCTATGTGCGGTGCCGCCGATGGGCACCGCGCCGGCCACGGATTGGGGGATGCCCGGGGGATGTCCCCCACGCGCGGTAGGGGGGTTCTGTTCCTACAGTTGCCCCATGGACGAGGCCCGACCGCTGCGCGACGTATTCGCTGACCTGGCGACCGATGAGGACGCCCGGCGGGCGCACGCGGCTGACCCGGAGGGTTTCCTGCATGCGCACGGGCACGCCGAGCTGCCCAGCCAGCTGGTGGGCGAGGCGATCGTGAACTACGCCGACACCGCGCCGCCGGAGATCGCCGAGCACCTGGCGCCGTTCGTGATGGCGCACAGCCCGATCCCGGTCGAGGACGGCCCGACCGCCGGCGCCGACCCGACCGACGGGCTGCACCTGCTGGCCACCGCGCCGGCCGAGGCCTACCCCGACCTGCTGCCGGCCGACCTCGACGGCTCGCACCTCGACGGCTCGCACGTCGACGCCGGGCATGTGGCCGCGGACCAGCACGCCGGCGGCACGCCGGCCGACCCGTTCGACCTCGACTTCGGCCACGGTGACCAGCCCGACGACATGCATCACGGTGCGGCGTCCGATGTGGACGGCGGGCATGAGCTCGGCGGCCAACTCGGGGCACACCAGGACGAGTCGCATATGGACGGCATCCTCTCCGGGCACGACGCCGGCGAGCTGCTGCCCGACCACGACCCGGCCGGCGACCTGGCCGGCACCGACCCGGGCCACGACGCGGGGCACGACCCGGACCAGCCGCACGGCCACGACGCGCACGGCTGGCTGGCGGACGGGCACGACCTGGCCGACCACCCGGCTGCCCCGCCCGAGGACCTCACCGACCTGTGATCCGGCCCGGGTCATCTGGCGGCGGCCAGGTCGGCGAGCATGCCCTCGCAGGAGCGGATGGCCACCCGGGCGGCGACCGCGAGCTCGTGCCCGGTCATCGGGTTCTCCGCCCGCCGCTGCCAGCGCATCAGCGCCTGCGCGGCGGCGGCGCGGATCTCGGCCGTGCCGGCGTCCGGCGGCAACTGCAGCCGCAGGTGCGCCGAGTTGCCGGCGCCGCCGATCAGCCGCTCCAGGTCGGCGACCACCCCGGGCTTGCCGCTGACCCAGCCGGCTCGCACCGACGCCAGCACCCGCAGCTCGTTGAACGGGTGCGCCGAGGCGATGATCTCCTCCAGCTCGGCGACGACCGCGGCGCTGCCGGGCACCGGCTCGGAGCGCAGCAGCGAGTCCAGGGCGAGCAGTGCCGAGCGGCTCTTCAACACGTCCCGGCGCTCGAAGAACAGCGACTGCAGCACCTCGTGCAGGTCGTTCAGCCCGCTCCGGTCGGCCAGCTCCTTGGCCAGCTCGGTGGCGGTCGCGGCCACCTCGCGGCGCAGCAGGGTCGAGCCGAGCCGGACGCCGAACAGCCCGAAGCGGCCCAGCAGCCCCTCCCGCTCGATCGAAGTGACGCCCAGCTCGGGCATCTTCTCGATGAACCGGTCGGTGGACAGCAGCAGTTCCTCGATCGCCTTCGGCGGATGGTCGGCGATCAGCCGCAGCTGCCGCACCTCCGCCTCGGTCAGCGTGAGCGCGGTCTCGGCCAGCAGGCCGGCCACCGGCACCACGGTCTGCACCACCCTGCGCACCTTCGGCTCGGTGGCCAGCCGGCCGGCGATGCGCCGGGCCGAGGCCATCGAGTCCAGCCGGCCGACGCCGATCTCGTCGGCCCGGGACAGCACCCCGATCGCGTTCACCGGGTTCGGCCGGGAGACCTCGGTGTCGTGGAAGGCGCGGAGGAAGTCGAGGTCGTTCGCGTGCAGGTGCTTCATCAGGTACAGCACCGCGTCGGCGGGGGTTTCCTCGTCGTCGGCGGCGAGCAGTTCCCAGGCCCGGCGGGCCGCCCGCTCGGTCAGCGAGCCGATCCCGGGGGTGTCGATCAGCGTGGCCGTCCGCAGCGCCGACGACGGCCAGGTGACCAGCATCTCCTCGATATCGTCCGGCGACATACCGGCCAGGTCGACCTCGATCGCCTGCTCGTCGCGGGTGAACCGGGCCTGCATGGCGCCGCCGTTCCGCGGTTTCAGCACCACCTGGTACGACTGGCCGTTCAGGTACCAGGTCACGATCCGGGTGCATTCGCCCGCGTCGGTGGTCGCCAGCCGCTCACCGACCAGCGCGTTCAGCAGCGTCGACTTGCCCGACTTGACCCGCCCGGCGATCGCCACCCGCAGCGGCTCGTCCAGCCGGGCGCGTACCGACAGCAGCCGCGCGCCGCTGCGGGTGCCCCGGTACGTGTCGATCGCCCGGGTCAGCACCCCCCGCGTCCGATCCAGCAGCGCGCTGCTGCGCCGCTCGCTCATGGGGCGACCGCCGCGGCGCGGTCGCGGAGCATGCGCAGCCGGGTGAGTTCGGCGTCGAGGTCCTTGAGCCGCTTCTCCCGGTCGGCCTGGCTGCGCTTGGCGACGTCGTTCGCGCTCTGCAGGGCCGCCGCGTTCGACTTGTTGAGCTCGTCGGCGCGGGCGCTGTAGTGGTCGCGCAGCTGCCGCTGGATGCGGCGCAAGGTGTCCCGGGAATCCTTGCCGGTGACGAAGCTGACCTCGTCGCAGTACCGCCGGATCGCGTTCTTCGCCTGGCCGCGGCGCTGCTGCAGTTGCCGTTCCTTCTCGTCCCGCAGGCCCTTGCGGCCCATCACCAGGCCGATTCCGATGCCGAGTGGACCGAGCGCGATGTGCGCCATGCTGCTCAGCATGGTGAACATGATCATGCCGCTGTAGGTATTGCGGAGTGCGAACATCGTCTGCTTGCCGACGCTCATCTTCTCCAGCTTGACGTTGTGGTCCATCTCCGCCTGGGTCAGCAGCGGCGTCGGGTTGTAGACCGCGAACTGCTCCAACACGTCGCCGGAGACCTCACGGAAATGGTCGGCCACCTGCCCGCTCAGGTCGTCGGCGCGACGGCGCAGCAGCGTGTAGTTCGCCAGCAGCTCGTAGGACGTCCGGGATTCCAGCCAGGCTTCCATTTCCGGCCAGTTGTCGGCCGGGTCGCTGGTCTCCAGCGCGTCGTCGGCCTCCTGGATCACATGCCGGATCCGCGCGCGCAGGTCGTGGTCGATATCGGAGGTCAGGTCGGCGACGCCGTCGCTGAGCGTCTGCATCCACTTCGCGGCCGCGCTGCGCAACGAGTCCACCCGGGCCTTGGCCGCGGTCAGCTCATCGATGACCCGCTTCGCCGCCTCCGGGTCGGCCAGCGCCGCCCGCTCCGCGGAGAACTGCATCTCCAGCTGCCGACAGATCGCGAACACCTCGCCCGCCGCCTCGGCCGCCAGCTTCGTGGCGCCCCGCCGGGTCACCTGTTCGTTGACGAACGACACCAGCTCGGGAAAGCCGGACTCGGTGTTCAGCGTGGTGTCGTTGCCCCGTACCGCGCGGGACCGCAGCGTCGACGACACGGCCAGCACCGGTACGCCGTTCTCGCCGCGTAGGTGACCCTCGTCGAGCTCGCGGATACGCCGCCAGTACGGGTAGAAGTCTATTTTGGTCAGTACACAGAGGACGGTGTCGCAGAGGTCGCGGGCGCGGCGGAGGAAGTCCACCTCGGTCTGGGTCAGCTCCTGCGACGCGTCGGTGACGAACAGCACCGCGTCGGCGATCGAGATCGCGGCCAGGCTCGCGGCCGCGTGCGCCGAGCCGAGGCCGCCGACGCCGGGAGTGTCCACAACGACCAGTCCGGAGCTGAGCATCTTGCGCGGCAGGTTGATCTCCACGCCGGCGACGGCGCCCTGGCCGGCGCCGCCGCCCGGTTGGCCGCCCGGTTGGCCGCCCGGCTGGCCCAGCGTGGTCGGCGTGCCGCCGGACTGCTCCACCACGTACCGCCGCACGTCGTCCATCGGGATCGGCTGGCGCCGCGGCGGGTCGCCCTCGAACAGCACCGCCGCCTGGAGTTCCGGCCCGTACCGGACATACGTCGGCACCGCGGTCGCCACGTCATCGTCCACCGGGCAGACCGTGGCCCCGAGCAGCCCGTTCACCAGCGAACTCTTGCCCTGCTTGAACTCGCCGGCGACGACGACGTGGATGCCGGGGTTGGCCAGCGAGCGTTTGGCCGCGGTCAGCCGCGCGGTCAGGTCGGTGCGGTTGTAGGCCTCGGTGGCCTTCAACCCCAGGTCGACGATCGAGTTCGCCGCGGCGAGCGGGTCGGCCTCGACCGTGCCGGAGGTGCTAGCTGGCGCCGTCATGGCCTCTCCCTATCATCCGCGCGACGTGCCGCAGCGGGCTCCCGGGAGTGGGAGCCCGCTGCGGCCGGTCGGACTGCTCAGCCGTGCTCGATCGGCAGGTCGGCGCCGTGGTCGGGCAGGACGTCGGCGTGCTGGAGGACCGGCTGCTCGTGCAGCGGCTCCGGGTGGAAGGTGTGGTGGTCGATGCTCTGGTCGGCGTTCGCGTCGCCGGGGCCCTGCTCGGTCTGCACGTTCGAGTGGTCGGCGTTGACCGTGTTGGTCTCGGTGGTGTCGTGGCTGTCGACCGTGGTGGTGTCGTGGCTGTCGGTGCTCTCGTTGAACGAGCCGCTGGTCGGGCTGTGGTCGCCGGACGAGACGCCGGAGCCGGTCAGGTCGCTGTGCGAGACGTTGGTGGAGTTGCCGCCGGTGGCCACCGACGAGTCGGTCAGCGTGGCGTGCGAGAGGTCGGCCACGTTGGCGCCGTCACCGAAGTTGATCGGGCCGTCGTGCGGGCCGTCGCCCTGCACGGCCTGGTTGTGGTCGCCCACGATCGCGTTGTCGACGCTGCCGGTGTTCTGGATGCCGGTGTTCAGGCCGGTGTTGATCACGCCGTCGTTCGGGCCGCCGACCTGCACCGCGCCGTCGCCGGTGTTGGCCTGGCCGAAGTTGTCGCCGTCGATGACCTGCGAGCCGTCGCCGTTGGCCTGGTTGATGTCGCCGCCGGCCGCCACCGAGTGGTCACCGGTGGCCGCGACGTTGGTGGGGTCGACGTCGACGCTGATCGAGCCGTTGACGTTGCCGTCGATGTCCAGGTTGGTGTTGGTGGACTGGTCGATGTTCGTGATCTGCTCGGTGATCGAGTGGTCGTCCTGGTAGACGA
>JBBWZH010000597.1:0-9657 GCA_039648995.1 Mycobacteriales bacterium | reverse complement strand
CCCCCACCCCACGGCCACCCAGCCGCTCAGTGCGGGGCCGGGCACCAGACCATCATCGCGTTCGGGTCCGGCCCGTACGGGGTCGCGACCACGACCGCGGGTGTGTTCAGCTTGCCCACCCCGTGGTTCTTCCAGAAATTCTGCAGATCGGCGTTGCCATTGCTGGCATCGGTGGCCGAATCGAATTGGACGGCGATGACCGGACCCGCGGTCAACGGCATGATCAGAACGGACCGGGCCAGCGGCGAAAACGCCGAGCTCCCCCCGCCGTTCTGCAGCACCACCGGCAGGTCGTGCTGCCACCAGTTGCGAACCGCGTCCAGTGTCGTGTTGCCCAGCGGGTAGAGAGCGACGACCGCCATGAGCGCCTCCTCGGGCAGTGCGGATATGACATCTAGACACTGCAACGGTTCCTGATTTCTGGGCAGCGGAAAACTGCTCAGACCGAAGAGGCAACGCACTTACCTGAGCGGGCAACACCGGGCCCCACAGCGCCCGGGCGCGAGTGGCTCAGGGCAGCAATCCCAACCGCCGTGCCCTGGCCACCGCCTCGTTCCGACTGGCCGCCTGTAGTTTGGCCATGATCCGGGAAACGTGCACGCTCGCGGTCTTTTCGGTGATGAACAAGGCGCGAGAAATGAGCCGGTTCGACAGCCCGTCGGCGAGCAGATCGAGCACCGCCTTTTCCCGCGGGGTCAGTCCGATCCGGGCCGCGTGGTCGGGCGGCCCAACCGGCACCGGCCTGGCCGTGACGGCCAGCCGGGCGCGCAGCCGCAGTTCCTGGATCTCCTGCCCCAGCAGGGTCGGCTCGCCCAGCGGCGCGAGGCCGTCGGCGGCGGCGTCGAGCAGTTCGGCGGCCTGCTGCCGCTCGGCCTTCCCGGGCCGCTGCGCCGGGCCGGGACGCAGCGCCACTTCCGCGGCCCGCAGCCGCGTGTACGCCGCGGCCCAGGGGCGGTGCAGTGCGGCCCAGGCGGCGGCGTTCCGCTGCCAGCCGACCACGGTGTCCCCGCCGCGCAGCCGGGCCAGCTCCAGCCGGCACAGCGCGAGCTCGGCGCCCGGCCCGCCCACCGGCTCCGCCGGATCGTCCAGCTGAACCGGGCCGGCCGGGGTGTCCGGGGAGCGGGCGTAGGACCAGAGCAGCGCGGCCCGGCTGGCGATCTCGTCCGGGCCGAGCGGTTCGAGTGCGGCCGGCTGCTGGCGCAGGTCGGTCAGCGCGCGCAGCCCGACGATCACCAGCCGGCGCGCCAGCGGATCGTCCTCACTGGCCGCGTAGGTCTCCAGTGTCTCCAGCGCGACGCGCAGCGCGACCCGCGGCTCACCGCGCCCCACGGCGATCTCCGCCCGCAGCTCCCCGAGCTGGGCGTGGAACTGCGGCGCCCCGACGCTGGCGGCGGCCCGCTCGGCGGCGGCCAGCTCGCGCCGGGCGTCGTCCAGCCGACCCCGGCCGAGCGCGAGCTGCGCCGCCGAGTGGTGCACGGCCGCCAGCACCTCCACCGGGAACGGCCGGTGCACCGCCGACTCGACCAGTTCCTCCGCCTCGGCCCAGCGACCGAGCCCGACCTGTCCCTCCAGCGCGTTGCACAGGAGCAGCCCGCCGAGGCTGATCTCGACGCCGTGATCGCGGGCGGTCTGCAGGCCGGTCAGCGACACGTCGACCGCCTCATCGAACCGGCCGGCGTTCTCCAGCAGGAACGCGGTGTTGGTGTACGCGCGGCAGACGTCCTCGACGCTGCCGGCCGCGGTGGCCAGCTCCACCGACTGATGCAGCAGGTCCAGCCCGCGGTCGATCTCGCCGCGCAGCCCGACCGCGACGCCGAGCGTGGTGAGCAGGTTCCCGCGCACCGCCTGCACCGCCGGCCCGGACCCACCGGACGAGCCGGACCCACCCGACGAGCCACCTCCGGACGAGCCGGACCCGGACGAGCCGGACCCGGACGGGCCGGACCCGGACGGGCCGGACCCGGCGGACGAGCCGGTGGCGACCGCGTCCAGGACCGGCAGCGCGGCTTCGACCAGCGCTATCGCCTCCCGGTACCGGCCCTGCATCATCGTGGCCGCCGCGTGGCCGGCGTGCGCGCGGGCGACCAGCAGGCTCGGCCGCGCGTCGCGGACCGCCGCGTGCGCCCGCTCCAACGCCCCGACCGCCTCGCGCACCTGGCCGGCCGCGCGCAGCGCCCGGGCCAGCTCGATCAGCAACTCGGCCTGCGCGTCGGCGCCGCCCGGGCGCTCGGCCAGCAGCTCGCGCAGCAGCTCCGCCGCGGCGCCGGGGTCACCGGCCAGGTACGCCTCCTGCGCGCACCTCCGCCGCAACTCCCCCAGCGTGAGCGGACGGTCGACCTCCGGCGCCTGCCGGGCCAGCGCCAGCGCCCGCCCGTACAACTCCGTCGCCTCCGGGTGTGCCCCGTCGGCCGCCGCGGCAGCGGCCGCCGCCACCGCCGCCCGGATCGCCTGCTCCCGGTCACCGGTGCCCAGCCAGTGCTCCGCGACCAGGCTGAGGAACGCGGTGCGGTCACTGTCCGGGCCGGCGCGCTCGAACGCCGCCGCCAACCGCCCGTGCAGCCGGGCCCGCGCGCCGGGCACCAGCCGCCGCACCGCCGCCTGCCGCAGCAGCCCGTGCCCGATCTCGTACCGGTCGCCGGACACCACGATCAGCCGCGCCGCCACCGCCACCGCCACCAACTCGTCCAGCGGCGTGGGCAGGTCCGGCAGCGCCCACGCCAGCACCCGGTGCGGCACCGGGACGTCGGCCACCGCGACCGCGTCCACCACCTCAGCCACCCGCGGACCGACCCGGGCCAGCCGCGCCTCCAGCACGCTGCGCAGCCCCGGCGGCAGCTCCGTGCCCGGCTCCCCGGCCGCCAACTCCCGGACGTAGTACGGGTTGCCCCCGCTGCCGCGGGCGACCGAGTCCAACCAGCCCGGGTCCGCCCCGTCGGCGCCGGCCAGCAGTGCGGCCAACTGCCGGGCCTCCGCCTCCGACAGCGCCTCCACCGGCAGCAGCACGGTCGCGTCCAGCGGGTAGAACTCGGCCAGCACGTCGTGCACGTACCGGTCCTCGGCCGCGGCCAACTCGGCCCGCACCGACATCCAGATCAGCACCCGGTGGCCGGCGGGCAGGCAGCGCACGACGTACGCGAGCAGCGCCAGGCTGGACCGGTCCGCCCACTGCAGATCCTCCAGCACCAGCACGGTCGGCCGCTGCGGCCCGCCGGCCAGCAGGGCCAGGACCGCGTCGCCGACCCGGTCCAGCGACGGCGCCTCCGCACCGGCGACCGGGCCGCCGGCCCCGTCACCGACCGGGCCGCCGGACGGGCCGCCGGACGGGCCGCCGGGCGCGGCGGCCGCGTCGGGCACCGGCCAGACGGTGCCCGCCGCCTCGCCCAGCGCCGCCTTCCACGGCCCGTACGCCAGGCTCGGCCCGACCAGCGGCGTGCACCGCCCGAGATAGCACGCCCACCCGGCGGCCAGTTCAGCCTGAAACCAGTCCAGCAGCCGGGTCTTGCCCATCCCGGCCTCACCGCGGACCACCAGCTGCATCGGGTGGCCGCTTTCCACATAGCGGGCGACCTGACCCAGCACACGACAATGGTCTTCACGACCAACGAAGGGAGCCGTGCCCCCGAAGCACATGGCGTGACGATACCTGGCGGCACCAGCAGAAAGCTCACTCCGCGCCCGCCATAAGCGGCCTTCTGTAAATATCGTTGAGCCACGGTATTCATCCGGCCGGGTCGGCCCTCTCCCGTATACGGCAGGCCCGCGAACCCGGCCGCCCGCCAGCGCCGACCAGCCCGGCCGCCGAACACCGGCGGCCGCCCGCCGGTCGGCTTTCCAGTGCCAGCGGCGTGGCGACCTCAGGACGGGGGATCGATCATGACAATCGGCGGCCAGTGGAACAGCCGGCTCGCGTTGTTCGCGCTCACCGACGGGCGGCTGATGGTGCTCGCGATCGGCCGGGATGGCCGACTGTACGGAAAATCGCAGGTCGAACCCGGCGGGCCGCTGTCCGGCGAGTGGCGGCTGGTGGGGTCGGCCCGCCCCGGTGGCGACCCCTACCTCGACGCCGGCACCCGGGTCAGCTACGCCGTCGAGCGCTCGGGCGTACTGACCGTGTTCGCGAACTGCCCCGGTGGCCGCGTCGGGTACGCGTACCTGGTTCCCGGCGAGGGGTGGAGCCAGTGGCGGAGCATGTGGATACCCGGCACACCGGCGACGGCCGGCGTCGTCGCGTCGGGTCGAATGGCGTCGGCACCGCCAATTCTGCTGGTTGACGGCGCTGCCGGCGAGATCACGGTCGGCAGCCGGCCCGACGCCGCCGATCCGGACGGCTGGCAGGCCGCGGAATGGGCCGAGGTAGACCGCGGCGCCACCCGTCCCACGCTCGGGGTAACCGATAGCGGTGCCGGTCGATCGCCCCGTGTGGTGCTGTTCGCGGTGGGTGAGCGGCGCGACATCTGGACCTGTTCGACTCGTCCCGATGTGAATGAGCCGATATCAATATGCGATTCTATTGGCCGGGAATGGGTGCCCGGAATAGCCACCCGGACGCCCGGTGCCCGGGTCGCCGGCCGGCTCGTCCCGGTCACCGCGGACGGTGTGGTCTGGCGCGGCGAGAACGGCGACGTCTGGTCCGCCGTGCTGAAGGCGCCCGGCATCCTCAGCGAGGTGCGGGATCTCGGCTTCGCGGTGATCGACGACCCGGTCGCGGCCACCGGGCCCGGCGTCGCGGTGCTGGCCGGGCGGACGGAGACCGGCCGGATCGCGGTCTGGCGCCGGCAGGGCGGCCGCGACTGGACGCCGGCCGGCCTGACCGCGGCCTACCCGACCGTGCCGGCTGTCGCCGAACCGGCCATCGCGCTCGGCGCCGACGGGCTGGCCGACGTCCTGTTCCTGGGCGGCGACCGGCGCATCCATCACGTCCGGGAGACCTCGGCGCCGTCCGCCACCGACCCCGCCACCCGGGCCGGCTGATCACCGTCCGACGCACCCGAGCGGCCCGCGGGGGTCAGGAAACCGTTTCCTGACCGGCCGGAGTGGTGGGGCCGGCCGGAGTGGTGGGGGCCGCCGGGGCGGTGGGGAGCCAGACGCGCATGGCGCCGGGCGTGCGGTTGCCCCAGAGGAAGTACGGGACGGCCGCCAGCTGGACCGGTGTGCCGGTGACGGCGGACGGCCGCTGGTAGAGGTCGGCGACGGCGGGTGGGGCCAGGACCGCCGGCAGGGTGAGCATGACCGCGCCGGTGATGCCGGCCGCACCG
Source organism: Mycobacteriales bacterium (assembly GCA_039648995.1). GTDB lineage: Bacteria > Actinomycetota > Actinomycetes > Mycobacteriales > CADCTP01 > JBBWZH01. The sequence goes on along the minus strand of JBBWZH010000597.1, from coordinate 4,402 downwards.
TCCACAGTGACCGGTGCGGTCGGGTCTAGCAGCACGTCCTCCAGTACCGCGCCGGCCGGCAGATCGGCCTGCTCCAGGCAGTAGACCAGCGGGCCGCGGGCGACCGCGAGGCAGCCGCGGGCCGCGTCCACGTGCGGGTGCGGGGCCACCAACCGGGCCGGCATGTCGAGGTCGACCAGCACCTCGGTGCGCGCCGCCCAGTCCCGGTGCAGCCGCAGGTACCCGCCGTCGACCGGGGCCTCGACCGGCTCGCCGTCCACGGTGACGGCGAACCGCGTGCACCAACCCGGCACCCGCACCGAGAGCGTCCACGGCGCCTCCGCCGCGCTCGCCACGGTGAGTGCGAGCCGGCCCTGCCACGGGTACTCGGTGCGCACCTCCACCTCGACCGGCCCACCGATATCGGCGCGCACCGTCGCTGCCGCGAACAGGTGCAGCTGCAACCCGCCGGCGTCGGTCGTCGCCAGGTACGCCTGCAGCGAGGCCATCAGCCGCGCCCGGTTCGGCGGGCAGCAGGGGCAGGAGTACCAGGGCAAGCGGCGGGACGGCGAGTCCTCATGCGACCCGTCGTGGCCGGTGCGCAGCTGCAACGGGTTCGAGTAGAAGAAGTGCCGTCCGTCCACTGCGGACGATGCGGCGGTCACGTTGTACAGCGTGCGCTCCAGTACGTCGGCGTACCTGGCCTCGCCGGTGGCCAGCAGCATCCGCCAGTTCCAGTGGAAGCTGGCGATCGACGCGCAGGTCTCGTTGTAGGCGCGGTCCGGGGGCAGCTCGTACGGGTCGCCGAAGGCTTCGTCCCGGTGCCGCGAGCCGTGCCCGCCGGTGAGGTAGGTCTTGCTGCCGAAGATGCTCTCCCAGAGCCGGATCGCGGCCGCCAGCAGCGACTCGTCCCCGGTCTCCACGGCCACGTCCACCACGCCGGCCAGCAGGTAGAGCTGCCGCACCGCGTGCCCGATGCCCTCCTCGGCCGCCCGCACCGGGACGTGGTCCTGGAAGTACTGCCGGCCGAACCGGCCCTCGCCGAGCAGGCCGGTGCCGCGCAGGTCGACGAACCGCGCGGCCAGGTCGAGGTACGGCCGGTGCCCGGTCAGCCGGTAGAGCTCGACCAGCGCGGTCTCGATCTCGGGGTGGCCGCAGACGCCGTCCACCCCGCCCGGGCCGAACGTCTCGACCAGCAGGTCGGCGAACCGGCGGGCCACCGCGAGCAGCTCCGGCCCGGCGCCACCGCGCGCCACCGCGACCGCGGCCTGGATGAGGTGCCCGGCGCAGTAGAGCTCGTGGCTCCAGTCCAGCTGCTGGAACCGCACATCCGGCCGGACCACGGTGAAGTACGAGTTCAGGTAGCCGTCTTCACCCTGCGCGCGGGCCAGCAGCGCCGCGGTCTGGGCGACGAAGTCACGCAGGCCCGGGTCGGCATCGGGCCGGGCCAGCTCCCACCCGGCCGCCTCCAAGGTCTTGTAGACGTCCGAGTCGGCGAACCACATGCCGGCGAACGCCGTCCCACTCGGGCCGCGCAGCCAGCCCGGCTCACCGCCGCCGGCCAGGCCGTCGCCCCCGCCGGCGCCATCGGCCGCGAGCCGCAGGTTGGCCAGCGCTCCGGTCCGGTCCAGCTGCTCGATGCAGTGCGGCAGCGTGGCGGCGGCATTGCGGACCTGCCAGCTGCCCAGCAACCCGGCCGGGTCGAGCTGGGCGTCGCCCAGGCCGAGCGGTGCCAGCGCTCCCAGCGCAGCCGCCGTCGGCGCGACCGGGCCGGCCGCGCCGGCCGGCACGGGCTGCGCTGGGGCGTCCACAATGGACTGGGAGTGGCTCATCGACGTCGCTCCTCGGTGATCGGTCGGGATGGTCAGCCCTTTAGCGCGCCGGCCGTGAAGCCCCGCACGTAGTACCGCTGCAGCAGCAGGAAGACCGCCACGCTGGGCACCGCGGCGGCGACCACTCCGGACTGCAGCGCGCCGAAGTCGACCGAGCCGAGGTTGCCGGACTGCAGGTTGAACAGAGCCAGCGGCAGGGTGAACTTGCTGCCGTCGGTGAGGAAGATCAGCGGGGCGACGAACTCGTTCCAGGACGCGAGGAACGAGAACAGCGCGACCGTGACCATGCCCGGCGCCACCGCCCGCAGCAGCACGTGCCGCAGCGCGCTGGTCGGCGTGCAGCCGTCGATCAGCGCCGCCTCCTCCAGCTCGATCGGCACCGCCTCGAACGAGTTGCGCATCATGAACAGCCCGAACGGCAGCTGGAACATCGCCAGCACCAGGCCGAGCCCGAGCAGCGAGTTCTGCAGCTGGATCCAGCCGAGCAGGACGTACAGCGGGATCAGGATCGTCGTGTACGGCACCATCAGGATCGCCAGCGTCACCAGGAACAGCACGTTCTTGCCGCGGAAGCTGAACCGCGCCATCGCGTAGCCGCCGAACGTCGTTGTCGTCACCGTGACGAGAACAGCGACGAGCGAGACCACCGCGGTGTTGCGCAGGTACGCGGTGAGCCCGAGGCCGTAGTCGGCCAGCCGGTGGTAGTTGGCCACGCCCCAGCCCTGGTGGCCGCCCGCGGCCTGCCGGCCGTGCACCGAGGAGTAGGCGGTCCAGATGATCGGGATCAGGAACACCACGGTGAGCGCGGCCGAGCTGGCGTAGTAGGCGACCCGGCCGGCCGGATTGTGTCGCGTGTGGACCATCGCTACCTCCGGCCGGTCAGCGGGCGTCGTCGCGGCGCAGCGCGGCGAGCTGACCGCCGTTGATGACGACCAGCACCACCAGCGTCACCACCGAGATCGCCGCGGCCCGGCCGAGATCCTGGGACAGGAAAGCCTCCCGGTAGACGTCGATGACCACGGTCGCGGTGTTGTGCCGGCCGCCGGTCAGGATGAAGAACTGGTCGAACGCGAGCAGCGAGCCGGTCACCGACAGCACCATCATCAGCGCGATCGTCGGGCGCAGCAGCGGCAGCGTGACGTGCCGCAGGATCTGCCAGCGGCCGGCGCCGTCGGTGCGGGCCGCCTCGTACACGGTCTGGTCGATGCTCTGCAGCCCGGTCATCAGGATCAGCATGTAGAAGCCGGCGAACCGCCAGGTGATCAGGCCCACTGTGGACAGCAGGGCGCTGGTGTTGGTGCCCAGCCAGTCCACCGCGTCCAGGTGCAGCACCCGGATCGCCGTGTTCAGCGGTGAGTCGGTGTTGTTGAACATGCTGTAGAACAGCAGGGTGGTGGACGCCAGGCCGACCGCGGCCGGCAGGAAGAACACCGTACGGAAGATGCCCACACCCGGCCGCCGCTCCTGCATCAGCAGCGCGAGCCCGAACGCGACCAGGCTGAGCACCACGGTGGTCACCACGGTGTATTTCAGCGTGAAGACGACCGCGCGCAGGAACAGCGGGTCGGCCAGCGCCCGGTAGTTCTGCACCCCGTTCGGCTTGGACGCGCCGAGCAGCGGCCAGTGGTTGACCGACATCCACACCATCAGCCCGAGCGGCACCACGAACAGCACCGCCACGATCACCGCCATCGGCAGCACGTACAGCGTGCCGGTGCGGCTGCGCCGCCGGGCCAGCGCGGACGTGCGGGTGGGGCCCGACCGGCCGGGTAGGACCGGCCGGGCCACCGTCGAGGACACCACCGCGGTACCCCTCCCCGCCCCGGTCAGCCGCTGGCCAGCGAATCGGTCACGGCCTGGTTGTGCTGCTGGAGCGCGGTCGCCGGGTCGGCGGAGCCGAACACCGCGTCGGTCACCATCGCGGTCCACGGGCCGTTCGGGTCGTTGTAGGTCTTGCCGAAGTTGACCGAGATCGGGGTCTGCCCCTCGCCGGCCAGCTTGTTGAAGGTGCCCAGCCGCGGGTCGGCCTTGGCGTACTTGTTGTCGGCCAGGTCGCTGCGGACGGTGATGTTCTTGTTCTTGGCCACCACGTCAACCTGCGCGCTCTCCGACAGCGTCCAGGCGATGAAGTCCCAGGCCTGCGCGGCGTGCTTGCTGTTGGCGCCGATGCCCAGCACGTCGCCGCCGACGAACGAGGAACTGCCGCCGGTCAGGCCGGGGATCGGCGCGATGCCGACCTCCAGGTCCGGGCCCTCCTTGAGGGACTGCAGCAGGGTCGCGCCGGTCGGCTGGATGCCGATCTTGCCGTCCTGGAACGCCTGTGTCCACGTTGGACCGTTCTCGTTCTTCGCCGCGGCCGGCACGATGCCCTCGTGGTACATCGTCCGGTACAGCGTGTAGATCTTCGCCGCCACGTCGTTGTCCACAGTGGACGCGGTGCCCTGCTCGTTGATCACGGTCTGGCCGGACGCCCAGATCATCGGCCAGGTGGTGAACAGCTGGCAGCCCGGGCAGGCGCCACCGAAGAAGTAGCCGTGGATGTCGCCGCCCAGCGTGCTGATCTTCTTGGCGTCGGCGTGCATCTCATCCAG
>JBBWZH010000585.1:0-3917 GCA_039648995.1 Mycobacteriales bacterium | reverse complement strand
GGCCGCGAGCACCCGCGCGGTGGCCGCGTTCACGTCCGGGAAGAACGCGCTCTGCACGCAGCCGGTGAGCATGCCGACCACCGCGCGGCGCTCGCCGCGGGCGGCCACCCGCGCCGGCAGCCGGGTCCGGGCGGCCGGCACCGGCGCGAGCGACTCCAGCGTGGCCAGCGTCGGCAGCCGGCGCAGCAGCCCGGCCCGGCCGACGAGCCGGCGGAGCCCGCTGGCCCGGTACGCCCGCAGCGGCCCGCGCAGCAGCCGCAGCCGGCGCGGGTACGGGAACAGCCCGAAGATCGCCGCGCGCAGCGCCCTCTCCCGGCGGGTGCGCGGGTGGTTGCGCTCGACCTGCGCCCGGGTGTCCTCGATCAGCCGGTCGTACCGCACGCCGGACGGGCACGCGGTCACGCAGGCCATGCAGCCCAGGCACTGGTCGAAGTGCTTGACCATGGAGCCGGTCAGCGGCTCACCCGACAGCCCCTGCGCCATCAGCGTGATCCGGCCGCGCGGCGAGTCGGCCTCCTCCGCCCAGAGCACGTAGGTCGGGCAGGTGGTGAGGCAGAAGCCGCAGTGCACGCAGTCGGCAATCAGGTCGGACGACGGCGGGTGCAGGTCGTCGAACGCCGACACCGTCAGATCCCTCCCACGAAGCGGCCGGGGGCGAATCGTGCGTGTGGATCGAATTGCAGCTTCATCCGGCGCATCAGGTCAAGACCCGCTATCGGCCCCCAGAGGTCGACGGCGTCCCGGATCGGTGCCGGGGCGGTCAGCACGACCGCGTGCCCGCCGGCCGTGGCGGTGGCCGCGCGCAGGTCGGCGAGCACCGCGATCACCGCCGCCAGGCCGGTCGCGGCCGGGAGCCCGGCGTACAACACCCCGGCGCCGGCCGAGCCGCGCACCGCGACGGCGACCCCGTGCCGGTCGCGCGCCGCCGCGGCGGCCGCCAGCACCGCGGGCACCCCGGACAGCGCCGCGGTCAGCTTGATCCCGACCCCGCCGGCCGGCCACGGGTACGCCGCCCACCAGTCCGGCGCCGCGTCGGCCACCACCGTCTGGGCGCCGAGCAGGCCGGCCGTCGCCGCCGCCCGCTGCGCCACCCCGGCCGGAACGCCCTCCAGCAGCACGGCCACCTCGACCGGGCCGCCGGCCGGCGCGTCCACCTCGACCGCGCTCGGCACCACCTGCGCGGCCCGCACCGCGGCCACCAGCCGGCCGGCGTCCACCGGGCCGGGCACCTGCCGGCGCAGCACCGCGGTCGCCGCCGGCAGCGGGTGCAGCCGGAACGCGCACTCCACGATCAGCCCGAGCGTGCCGTACGAGCCGGTCAGCAGCTTGCCCAGGTCGTAGCCGGCGACGTTCTTGACCACCTTGCCGCCGGCCCGGACCAGCGTGCCGTCCGGCCGGACGAGCCGGATGCCGATCAGCAGGTCGCGCACCGTGCCGTAGAGCAGCCGGCGCGGCCCGCTGGTGCCGACCGCGACCGTCCCGCCGATCGTGGCGCCGGCGAGCGGCAGGTCCAGCGCCAGCTGCTGACCGGCGGCGCCGAGCTTCCCGGCCAGGTCGGCGGCCGACGTCCCGGCCCGGACGACCGCGATCAGGTCGCCGGCCTCGTGCTCGACCACGCCGGCCAGCCGGCCGGTGTCGATCACCAGGTCCAGCCGGCGCGGCGCCCCGCCCCAGCCCTGCTTGGTGCCGGCGCCCCGGGCCACCAGCGCGAGGTCGCGCTCGGCGGCCACCCGGACGACCGCCGCGGCCTCCCCGGCCGTCGCCGGCGACGCCACGTACCGCGCCGGCACGCCGGCGATCGCGTCGCCGTCCCCAGCCGGCCGCGCCGCCCCACCCGCCGCCGCCCGCAGCGCGTCGAGCACGGCGTCGGGCCTGGTCATGAGCCGGCCCCTGGAGTGAGCATCGCAGGGCCGCCAGGGCCCGAGGAGCGGAGCGGAGGGGGCCGGCGGGCTGGCATGGTCACGAGCCGGTGGGGTGCATGGTCAGAACACCTCCGCCAGGCCGGCCTCGGCGAGCGGGTGGGCGCCGCGGCGGCGGCCGGGCGCCTCGCCGCACAGCCGCGGGGTGGGGAACACCTTGCCCGGGTTGGCCAGCCCGGGCGGGTCGAACGCGCAGCGCAGTAGCTGCATGGTGGTCAGGTCGTCGGCGCTGAACATGTCCGGCATGTACTTCATCTTGTCCACGCCGACGCCGTGCTCGCCGGTGATCGAGCCGCCGGCCCCGATGCACAGCGCCAGGATCGCCGCGGACGTCTCCTCCGCCGCGGCCGCCTGGCCCGGGACCGAGTCGTCGAACAGCACCAGCGGGTGCAGGTTGCCGTCGCCGGCGTGGAACACATTGGCCACCCGGACGCCGCGCTCGGCCGAGATCTCCCCGATCCGGCGCAGCACCTCGGGCAGCGCGGTGCGCGGGATCACCCCGTCCTGCACCAGGTAGTCGGGGCTGATCCGGCCGACCGCGGCGAACGCCGACTTGCGGCCGCGCCAGATCAGCGCGCGCTCGGCCGGGTCGGCGGCGACCCGGATCTCGGTCGCCCCGTTCGCCGCGCACAGCGCCTCGACCTGATCGAACTGCGCGTCCACCTCGGCGCCCGGCCCGTCCAGCTCGACGATCAGCACCGCGCCCGCGCCGGCCGGATAGCCGCAGTGCACGGCCGCCTCGGCCGCCTCGATCGCCAGCGCGTCCATCATCTCCACCGCGGCCGGCACCACGCCGGCCCCGATGATCGCCGAGGTGGCCGCGCCGGCCGCGTCCGTGCTGGGGAAGCCGGCCAGCAGCGTGCGCACGGTCTCCGGCAGCCGCACCAGCCGGACCGTCACCTCGACCGCGATCCCCAGCGTCCCCTCCGAGCCGACGAACGCGCCGAGCAGGTCGTAGCCGGGGGAGTCCGGGGCCCGGCCGCCGAGCCGCACCAACTCGCCGTCGCCGGTCACCACCTCCGCGCCGAGCACGTGGTTGGTGGTGAAGCCGTACTTCAGGCAGTGCGCGCCGCCCGAGTTCTCCGCCACGTTGCCGCCGATCGAGCAGATCTGCTGGCTGGACGGGTCCGGCGCGTAGTAGTAGCCGTGCGGGGTGGCCGCCGCGGTGACCGCCAGGTTGATCACGCCCGGCTCCAGCACGGCCCGCTCGTCGGCCGGCGCCATCTCGACGATGCGGCGCAGCCGGGAGGTCACGATCAGCACGCCGTCCGCGTGCGGCAGCGCTCCGCCGGACAGGCCGGTGCCCGAACCGCGGGCCACGAACGGCACGCCGGCCGCGACGCAGGCACGCACGGTCGCGGCGCACTCGGCGCCGGTCCGCGGCAGCACCACCAGCGCCGGGATCACCCGGTACTGGGCCAGCCCGTCGCACTCGTAGGTGCGCAGCTCCTGCCGGTCGCTGATCACCTGCTCGGTGCCCAGCTCGGACCGCAGCCGCGCCGCCAGCCGGGCGACGACCGGATCCGCCGTGTCCACGTCGGACACCGTCGGTCTGTCCACTGTGGACGCCACAGAGCCGTCCGGGACGTTGTCCACTGTGGACGGATCCGGAGCCGGCCCGGTCATCGGCGGCCTCCTGTCAGATCAGGGCATCCGCTCGTACGCCGGCAGGGTCAGGAAGTCGGCGAAGTCGTCGGCCACCGCCACCTCCATGAACAGCGCCCGCGCCTGGTCGAACCGGGCCGGGTCGCCGCCGAGCTTGCCGATCTCCTCGGCCACGACGCGGTCGATCAGCTCCCGGGTCACCTGTTGCCCGGTGTCGTCCAGGATGACCTGATTGTGCAGCCATTGCCAGACCTGGGAGCGGGCGATCTCGGCGGTCGCCGCGTCCTCCATCAGGTTGAAGACCGCCACCGCCCCGGAGCCGCGCAGCCAGCTCTCCAGGTACTGGATGCCGACGCTGACCCCGTTGCGCAGCCCGACCTCGGTGCGCTGCCC
>JBBWZH010000584.1:0-4649 GCA_039648995.1 Mycobacteriales bacterium | reverse complement strand
CGGAGGCCGTTGCCGGGCCGGGGGTCGGCACTGGGCTGCGGGCGCGGCTGGCGGGGTTGGTGCCGGAGTCGTTGGCCGGGTCGCGGCTGGATCCCGGCCGGCGGGGCGCGGCCTCGATGGTGGTCGTGGCGCTGCTCGCGGCGGCGGCGGTGGGTTTCGTGACGTGGCGGTCACGGCCGGCCGCCGTGCCCGTCACGGCGCCGCCGGCGGTGCAGGCGGGTTCGCTCGGCGGCAGCGGCGTCCCCGCCGATCCGCCGGCGGCGAGCAGGGCGCGGCTGGTTGTCGCCGTCGCGGGCAAGGTGCGCCGGCCGGGGGTGGTCAGCCTGCCACCCGGGACGCGCGTGATCGACGCGGTCCGCGCGGCCGGCGGCCCGCTGCCGGGCGTCGATCTCGGCTCCCTGAACCTGGCCCGCCGGTTGTCCGACGGCGAGCTGATCTTCGTCGGCGGTCCGGCGCCGGTGGAGTCGGTGCCTGCCGGCGGTGCGTCTGTCCCGAGTGGACAGTCCGGCGCGCCGCTGGACCTGAACGCCGCGACCGTCGAGCAACTCGACACGCTGCCCGGCGTCGGCCCGGTGCTGGCGCAGCGGATCGTCGACTACCGCACCGCGCACGGCGGCCGGTTCGAGTCGATCGACCAGTTACGCGACGTCGACGGGATCGGCGACAGCAAGTTCGGGCAGCTCCGGGCGAAGGTGACGGTGTGACGTGGCCGGCACGGCAGGCGTCGAGCCGGCGCCACCGGCGGACCTCCGGCTCGCCGCGGGTGCGCTCGCCGCCTGGCTGACCACGCTCGCGGCCCTGTCCGCCGCGCCGCCGGTCGGGTACGTCGCCGGCGGCCTGCTGCTGGCCGCGTCCGGCGGGCTGCTCGTGGCCAGCGGTTCACCCGGCCGCACCCGGTGGGCGCCGGCGGTCGCGCTGCTGCTCGGCTGTGCCGGCGCTGCCGCCATCGCGACCGCGGTCCGGGTGCAGGCCCGCGACTCGTCGCCGGTGGCCCGCCTCGCGGCCGAGCGGGCCGCCGCGGTGGTCGACCTGGTGCTGACCGACGATCCGCGGCCGGTCGCCGGCGGCACCGACCGCGTCGCCGTGCCGGCCCGGGTCGAGCGGGTGTCTGCCGGAGGCGCCGCCTGGCGCGGCTCGGCGCGGGTCCTGATCCTGGCGCCCGCCACCGGCTGGCAGGGCCTGCTGCCGAGCCAGCACCTGCGGGTGGACGGCCGGCTGTCGCCGCCGCAGCGCGGCGACCTCACCGCCGCGGTGATCTCGGTCCGCGGGCCACCGAGGCTGCGCGGCGGCCCGTCGCTGCCGCAACGCGCTGCAGGCCACCTGCGGGACGGCCTGCGCGAGGCGGCCGCGGTGCTCCCGGACGGCCCGCGCGGCCTGCTGCCGGGGCTTGTCGTCGGCGACCGCGCGGGGCTCGACCCGGTGCTGGTGGACTCCTTCAAGACCACCGGCCTCACCCACCTGGTCGCGGTCAGCGGCACCAACGTCGCGATCGTCGCCGGCTCGGTGCTGTTGCTGCTGCGGGCGGCGACGGTCGGGCCGCGTACCGCCGCGGTCGGCGGCGGGCTCGCGCTGGCCGGGTTCGTGGTGCTGGCCCGCCCGTCGCCGAGCGTGTTGCGTGCCGCCGTCATGGGCGGCATCGCGCTGATCGCGCTCGCCACCGGGCGGCCGCGCGCGGCGGTGCCGAGCCTGGCCGCGACCGTGCTGATCCTGCTGCTGGCGGTGCCGTCGCTGGCCGGCGACCCGGGGTTCGCGTTGTCGGTGGCGGCGACCGGGGCGCTGCTCCTGCTGGCGCCGGCGTTCGCCGAGCGGCTGCGGCTGGGCGGGGTGCCACGCGGCATCGCCGAAGCGGTCGCCGTGCCGGCCGTGGCGCACCTGGCGACCGCGCCCCTGATCGCGGGCCTGAGCGGGACGCTGAGCCTGGTCGCGATCCCGGCGAACCTGCTGGCCGAGCCGGCGGTGGCGCCGGCGACCGTGCTCGGCGTGCTGATCGCGCTGACGGCACCCGTCTCCCACGGGCTGGCCAGGCTGCTGGCCCGCGTGGCCGGCCTGCCGGTCGGTTGGATCGTGCAGGTCGCCGAGCGCGGCGCGCGGGTGCCCGGAGCGGTGCTGCCGTGGCCAGCGGGGCTGGTCGGCGGCCTGACCCTGTTCGCCGCGCTCGTCGCCGTTATCTGGCTGGCGCGGCTGCGGGCGGTCCGCCGGGTCACGCTCGCCGCGCTGACCGGCATCGTCGTGGTCGCGTTGCCGGCCGGCGTCGTGCACCCGGGCTGGCCGCCGCGGGGCTGGATGCTCGTCGCCTGCGACGTGGGCCAGGGCGATGCGCTGGTGCTGAACCTGCGCCCGGGCGTGGCCGTGATCATCGACACCGGCCCTGACCCGGTGGCGGCCGACGCGTGCCTGCGCCGGCTCGGCGTCCGGCAGGTGCCGCTGCTGCTGCTCACCCACCTGCACGCCGATCACGTCGGCGGCCTGTCCGGCGTGCTGCGGCACCGGGCGATTGGCGCGATCGAGGTCAGCCCGCTGCGGGAGCCGGCGTCCGCCTGGCGCACGGTGCAGGACGCCGCCGCCCAGGGGCACCTTCCACTGTGGACCGCGGTCGTGGGGGAGACCCGCGAGGTCGCCGGCATCCGGTTGGAGGTGATCGCGCCGGCCGCGGCCGCGCACGGCACCCGCTCGGACCCGAACAACTCCTCGGTGGTGCTGCGCGTACACGACCGCGGCCACACGATCATGCTGACCGGGGACGCCGAGGTCGAGGCGCAGGAGGCGGTGCTCCGCAGTGGCGTCGACCTGAGCGCCGACGTGCTCAAGGTGCCGCACCACGGCTCCGCCTGGCAGAGCCCGGCCTTCCTGGCCAGGGTGCACCCCCGGCTGGCCGTGATCTCGGTCGGCGCCGGCAACGACTACGGCCACCCGGCGCCCGCCCTGCTCGCCGATCTGGCCCACCTCGGCGCCCGGACGCTGCGCACCGACCTGAGCGGCGACATCGCCGTCTGCGACGACGCCGGCCACCTCACCGCCGTCACCCGCTCCCGCTCCCCGCCGCCCTGACGCCAGCGCCGCTGCCGGGACAAACCCCCCGGGTGCGGTTGTGTGCGGGCCAGCGGCAGCCTCGCTGTGCTCGTCCGCGGCCGGGCTCCGCGCCATCTGGCGCGCCATGCGCGGCCGGTCCGTGGCCGGGCTCGCGCGAGTTGGCGTGGGTCGTGCGCGGCGGCCTCGCTGTGCTCGTCCGTGGCCGGGCTCCGCGCGATCTGACGCGCCATGCGCGGCCGGTCCGTGCCCGGGCTCGGCGCGAGTTGGCGTGGGTGGTGCGCGGCGGCGTCGCCGTGGTCCTCCGTAGGCCCGTTCCGCGCGGCTGACGCGCCATGCGCGGCCGGTCCATGCCCGGGGATCCGCGAGTTGGCGCGGGTCGTGCGCGGCGGCCTCGCTGTGCTCGTCCGTGGCCCGGCTCCGCGCGATCTGACGCGCCATGCGCGGCCGGTCCGTGCCCGGGCTCGGCGCGACCCGACGTGGGCTGGCCGTCCGGGTAGGCCCCCAGGGCTGTTCGGCGGGGACGCCAACCGCCTCACCGCGGTAGTCCTCCCGCGACGCCGGCCCGAGGCCGCCGCCGTGCGGCCGCAGGCGCCAGCCCGGGGCGTCCGGGCGGCGGCCGTCCGGGGCCGGGGCTGTCGGTGGGGCGTGCCAGGATGGCTCGTATGGGTGACCCGTCAGATTCGGCGCTGCGGCTGGTGATCGGCGACGAGGAGTTGCTGGTGTCGCGGGCGGTGGCCGAGGTGGTGGCGGCGGCGCGGGCCCGTGACCCGGAGTGCGACGTGCGCGATCTCACTGCTGCCGAGGTGACGCCGGGCGACCTGTACGACCTGCTCAGCCCGTCGCTGTTCGGCGACCGGCGGGTGGTCGTGCTGCGTGGTGCGCACGAGATCAAGGCCGACGTGCTGGAGGCACTGAAGGCGCATCTGGCCGACCTGTCCGACGAGGTGCGGCTGGTCGTCGTGCATCCCGGCGGAGCCCGCGGCAAGGCGCTGCTGGAACTGCTGCGTGGTGCCGGCGCGGCCGTCATCGAGTGCCCGAAGATCACGCGGGCGGAGGAGCGGCAGGCGTTCGTCCGGGCCGAGGTGGCCAGGGTCGGCGGGGCGATATCCCCCGACGCCGTCGCGCTGCTGCTCGACGCGGTCGGCACCGACCTGCGTGAGCTGTCCATGGCCTGCTCGCAGTTGGTCTCCGACGCCGGCGGCCGGGTCGACGGCGCGGCGGTGACCCGGTACCACCGCGGCCGGGCCGAGGTCACCGGGTTCGCGGTCGCCGACCGGGCCGTGATCGGTGATGTCGCCGGAGCGCTGGAGGCGCTCCGCTGGGCGCTCGCGGTCGGTGTCGCGCACGTGCTCGTCGCGGACGCGCTCGCCGATGGCGTCCGCTCCGTCGCCCGGGTCAGCGCGGCTGGCCGAGCCAACCCGTACACGCTGGCCACGTCGTTGGGCATGCCGCCGTGGAAGGTCAAGCGGGCGCAGTCGCAGTCCCGCGGCTGGACCGAGCCCGGCCTCGCCCAGGCGCTCCGCCTCGTCGCCGACCTCAATGCCGGCGTCAAGGGCGTCGCCGCGGACCCGTCCTACGCCCTGGAAGCCGCCATCCACGGCATCGCCGCCGCCCGCGCT